>CAYODB010000406.1:0-1519 GCA_964402495.1 uncultured Bordetella sp. | reverse complement strand
GGCAAACCCTTGGCCGCCTGGGCTGGTTCAATCTCGAGGGAGAGCGTGAAGGGACAACCTTCGACGTGCGTAATTTGAATGTAGAGACTGTGAAGTTTGCTGGTGCATCTCCAGTTAAGTTTGAGTTTCAACGCGAAGACCGGAATAAATTGACCGATATGCTTCTTTTCTTCCGAATACAGGATTTGCAGTTCAATGCAGTTCCATTTACCTCCAGCATTATCACTGCGACTTTGACCGGTACGATGAAGGATGGATCGGCAATTACCGGGACGGATTCGGTGCGGGTCGTGGTTAACGGCGAATCCGACTGAGTGCGGGAGCTAATCCGGCATGTCGGCGACCTGCTGAGGCGATCGAGATTGGGCACGGCGACTTGGCAGAAAGGTGCGCCCGCGAGAAACCTGAGTCTGATAACAAACTAAAAACAGTCAGGAAGCGCAGCCGCCCTCTACTTCTTCGTCTTTACCACTCGGAAAACCCGGTAGGGTGCAGGCGCCGTATAGGTCGAGCTGCCCTCGGGCGGTCGGCCCGAGGGGCTTGGCAGCGGTATCTTTTCTTCAGCGGGCGGGTAGGTCACTTTCGGCGCGATTTGATGAGTGAATGAGGCGCGATTTGGCGGGCGGGCAAGCCTGGATCCTGCCGCTGAGACACTACCGATAGCACAGCACGCGAACCGAGAAAGCGCGCGCCGCGTCTGCCACATCGGCAACGCTCAAATCCTTGGCCTTCGGCGCGGTCTCGTACTCGACGCCATGGCTTTCGAGGAAACCCCTGGCGACGTGTGCCTTGATGGCGAAGTTGATGTTCTGGGGGATGTCGCCGGTCACTTCCATGACCTTGGCCGCGTTGAGTTTTCCTACCACCACGCCTACCACCGCGCCGGTCATATCCATCAAGGGGCCCCCGCTATTGCCCGGCTGCACCGGCGCCGAGATCTGCAGCATCCGCGTATCGTCGCGTAACCCGGCGAGCGCCGACACGTTGCCGGCGGTGGCGTTGCCGGTCGATGCGATAGCACCCGACAGCGGGAACCCATACACCACCACGGATTCGCCTTGGCGCACACTGCCAGCACGGAAAGCCGCCGTGCGCCGCGCGCGTCCCTTGGTCTGGATAACGGCCAGATCGTTGCGGGCGTCGCTCGCCACGAGGCGGGCCTCCACCGCGGGCTTGCCGATCGACTCGACCGCGAGGGAAGAACATTCGTCGACGACGTGTGCGTTGGTAAGTACGTGCCCGTCCGCCGAGATGTAGAAGCCCGTGCCGGAGCTGGCCAACTTGGACGGGGAGGGCGTACTCGGCGCAGGAGACGGGCGCTCTGACGGCGCCCCTTGCGCAACGGCGCTACGCGGCTTCCACTCCCGCGCCAAGCGCTGGGCTTCGGCGATCTGCTGTGGGGTCATGCGCTGCTCGATGATGTCACGGTTTTTTCGAGCAATATCGAGGCCTTGCGAGGCTGCCAGGTTGTACCACGTATGAGCCTGCACATAGTCCTGTACGACGCCTTGGCCGGTTT
>CAYODB010000405.1:0-1595 GCA_964402495.1 uncultured Bordetella sp. | reverse complement strand
CGCTTGGCGTCGTGCTCCTAAATCCACACGCAGGGGCCGCCGCGGCTGAGCGTGAGCATCATCAGGTTGTCGGTATACGTGCTGTGGATGCCCCACTTCTGGTGCGGCGTGATGAAGTTCAACGCGATCTCTGGATGGCCGTTGGGCTTGATTCCCTGGATCCCGGCGGTGGTCTTCAGGTCCACCGGCGGCCGGTAGCTGGAGAAGCCTTCGCCGAACGCGCGCATCCACGGGTGGTCCATGTAGAACTGCTGGCGCCCGGTCAGCGTGCGCCAGGGGATCATCTCGTGCACGTTGGTGTAACCGGCGTTGTAGGAGACGGTTTCGCTCTCGATGCCGCTCCAGGTCGGCGATGAAATGATCTTGCGCGGCTGCGCCTGGATGTCGCGAAAGCGGATCTTCTCGTCCTCGCGGTGGATCGCCAGGTGTGTGTGGTCGCGCCCAGTCTGCTTGCCCAGGGCCTGCCACGCCTTAACCGCGACCTGGCCATTGGTTTCCGGCGCCAGCATCAGGACAACTTCGGCGGCGTCGATATCGGACTCGATTTTGGGCATGCCCATGGATACGCCCTCCGCGCCGACCAGGCCGCTCAGCTCCCCGAGTTGCCTCACTTCGGCCTGCGTGTTCCAGGCGATGCCCTTGCCGCCGTTGCCGACCTTGGCCATCAGCGGCCCCAGCGCGGTGAAGCGCTTGTACACATTGGGGTAGTCGCGCTCCACCACCTGCAGGTTCGGCGCGGTCTTGCCGGGAATCAGCTCGCACTCGCCCCGCTTCCAGTCCTGCACTTCGAAAGGCTGCGCAAGTTCCGCGGGGCTGTCATGCATCAGCGGGGTTAAAACGAGCTCGCGCTCAACGCCCAAGTGGCCGACGCAGACCTCGCTGAACTTCTTCGCGAACCCCTTGTAGATGTCCCAGTCGCTCCTCGATTGCCAGGCGGGATCCACCGCGGTGGACAACGGGTGGATGAACGGGTGCATGTCGCTGGTATTGAGGTCGTTCTTCTCGTACCAGGTGGCCGTGGGCAGCACGATGTCGCTGTAGAGGCATGTGGTACTCATGCGGAAGTCCAGCGTCACCAGCAGGTCGAGCTTGCCTTCCGGCGCCTTGTCATGCCAGAGGACTTCCGCCGGCTTGGCCTCTTCGGCGCCCAGGTCCTTGCCCTGCACGCCGTTGCTGGTCCCGAGGAGGTGCTTGAGGAAATACTCGTGGCCCTTGCCTGAAGAGCCCAGCAGGTTCGAGCGCCAGACGAACAGGTTGCGCGGCCAGTTGGCCGGGTTGTCCGGATCGGTGCAGCTCATCTTCAGCGAACCGTCCTTGAGGCCCTTGACCGCGTAGTCCCGGGGTTCCATGCCGACGGCATTGGCGTCCCGCACTACCTGCAGCGGATTGGTCTGCAACTGGGGCGCGGAGGGCAGCCAGCCCATGCGTTCGGCGCGCACGTTGTAGTCGATCATGCTGCCGGCGTACGCCTTCTTGTCGGCCAGGGGCGAGATCACTTCGGCCAGATCGAGTTTTTCGTAGCGCCACTGGTCGGTATGCGCGTAGAAGAAGCTGGTGCTGTTCATCTGGCGCGGCGGACGGATCCAGTCGAGCGC
>CAYODB010000404.1:0-1601 GCA_964402495.1 uncultured Bordetella sp. | reverse complement strand
CTACGAAGCCGATCCGCTCGAATGCCCGAAATGTCACGGCCCGATGCGCATCATCGCGCTGATCGACGATCCGCCTGTCGTACGGCGTATTCTCGATCACCTGAGGCTGTGGCAGCGCGAGGCGATGGAGCGCTCGCCGCCGGTGCCCCCTGAAGCATGGCCGGTGAACAGTGTCCTGCCGATGAGGTACCACCCCGTTCCCGACATCGCGTAAAAGGCGCGAGGCCCGCGGCTGGCCAGCCGCGGGCCTCGCGCTCTGTGCGGGCATCACGTCCAGCCAAAGTGCGGGCTTCTGCTCGGTTTCGGGGTCACCAACCTTGCCGATTGTGCGGTATCGGGGGCAAACTACCCCCGAACTCGACGCTGTGCGCTCATCGTTCGGCTCATACGCCCTGCGACTGCCGGGTGTGCCCGAAAAGAGCGGGATTGATTTGGCTATCTGTTCGGGCAAGGCTTCGGTAAGGACGAGCGTGGCGGGCATGGCTGGCCTGGAAGGTATAGAGTTCTGCACATTCTGCAGCAATGCGAACAAGGAGAACGCCATGTTTCAGCGAGTATTGATTGCGGCCGCGATCGGCGCGGCCGTTTCGTTCGGGGCGTTCGCCCAGACCCTGCCCAAGCAGACCTTCAAGGCTGTCGGGCTGAACGGCCCGACGGTTGCTTCGATGGTGGACGAGGTGCCGTTCTGGCGCGACATGATCCCGAAGGCCTCCAACGGCTCGATCACCGTGGACATCACGCCGCTGGACCAGATGGGCATCGACGACAAGACCATGCTGCGACTCCTGCGGCTGGGCGTGATGGACTTTGCCGGCATGGACATCTCCAAGATGGCCGGCGACGACCCGCGCTTCGAAGGCTGCGACCTGGCCGGCCTTACGCTGGACGCGGACAAGGCGCGCGCCGCCTGCAACGCCTATCGCGAGGTGATCGACCGCCAGATGCAGAAGAACTGGAACGCCAAGCTGCTCGCCTTCGGCGGCAACCCGCCGCAGGTGTTCTGGTGCCGCGGCATGCTCGGCGGCCTGGCGGATCTCAAGGGCAAGAAGGTACGGGTGTTCAACAACACCATGCGCGATTTCCTCACCGGCATTGGCGCGACCGCGGTCAGCATGGCTTTTGCCGAGGTGGTCCCGGCGCTGAACAACGGCGTGGTCGACTGCGCGGTGACCGGCAGCCTGTCAGGCAACACCGCCGGCTGGGGCGAGGTGACCAAGTCGCTGTACCCGATGTCGCTTGGCTGGAGCATCAACGTGCTGGCGGTGAACATGAACACCTGGAAGCGGATTGACAAGGCCACGCAGGACTTCCTGCTCGCGCAGTTCGCCAGCTACGAGGACAAGATGTGGCAGACGCTGAAGAAGGCCGCCGGCGAAGCCGACAGCTGCAACACCAACCGGCAGCCCTGCACGATGGGCAAGATGGCCAACCTGACCATCGTGGCGGTCAAGCCCGCCGAGGCCGAGCAGCACAAGAAACTGGTCGAGGGCGCGGTGCTTGCCGGCTGGGGCAAGCGCTGCGGGGCCGAATGCGCCCGCGAATGGAACGGCACCGTCGGCAAGTTGCTCGGCCTCACGGTGCCCGCCAACTGAGTTCGATGG
>CAYODB010000403.1:0-1612 GCA_964402495.1 uncultured Bordetella sp. | reverse complement strand
CACCGGCACCGGATTGCCACGGACCCCGGCGACCGGGATCGAAATCCGCGCTGGCAGAGTGGCGGCTGCGACGACGCAGGCAACGGCCATGGCCATGGCCATGGCGGGGATTCGCCCCCGCTGCAGGGACCGGAGGTTTACAAGTGATTGCATCCTGATGTCCTTTTCGTTTCGCGCGGTTACGCGCGTGGGAGCCCGGCCAGCGCTGCAGATCGACGCACCGTGCCTGATCGACTTACCGCGCAGATCGACTAACCGGTCGACTAACCGGGCTCAGGCACAAAAGATAGTCGCAGCAGCCGGTGCAGTCGGTACGTTGACACACACAGGACGCAATCCGCGACGCCCACAGGTCCGGTGCGCCGCCTTTCTTTGTGTGCGCCAGCGCACCGAGCGGCCGCACCCTGCCCCATATGCTCACGGTATCCGAAACGCGCGCCTTCGATCCTGCTGTCCGGTGGCGGCGGGCGAATTTGAGCCGCCACCAGGGCACAACCGGGATACGTAATGGATGTTTATCAATCGAATGGCCTGACGTACTGCGGCGTGGCGCTGGTGGCGCTGCTTGCATTACTGGTGGCGGCCTGCGCGTCTTCGGGCGGCGAGAAAGTTGTCGAGCACCCGATTCCCCGTCTATACGGGGCGGATGACCCACAATTCTCCCGCACGATGGGCGCGCTTCTCGGACCCGGCCTTCTCGAAGGCAATCGCGTCGACGTGCTTTTGAATGGCGACGAGATCTTCCCGGCAAGCAACCGGTTCAAGCAATCGCTGCGACTGCGGCAGCCGGCCTTTTCTTGCGCTCCGAGTACGAGTCCTGTGCGTGATCCTGCATGTTCTTCACGACCCGGTAGCACTGGCAGGCGGCTGCTTCGAGGCCTTGCCCGTCGAGAATGCTGATCTTTCCGCGGCTGTATCGGATCAGGTCGTGCCGCTGCAGGGCGCCCGCGGCCTTGGTGATGCCGACACGCCGCACACCCAGCATGTGCGAAAGGAATTCCTGCGTCATGCGGAAGTCGTTCGACTGCACGCGGTCCCGGGTCATCAGCAACCAGCGGGCAAGGCGCTCTTCCACCACGTGAAAACGGTTGCAGGCGGCGGTTTGCGCGACTTGCGCCATCAACGTGTTGGTATATTGGTTCAGCGCGCGTTGCAAATGTGGGCTGCGCCGCAATTCCTTGATGAAGGTCGTGGATTTCATCCGCATTGCCGCGCCCTCTCCCTGCACCAGGGCGCGAATCGTCGACACACCTTCTCCCAGGGCGAGGGGGATGCCGACCATGCCTTCGTTGCCGACCAGGCCCACTTCCAGCGCAAGGTGTTGGTCCACCAGGGTCAGCAGCGACACCAGGCCGAAACAGGGAAAGTAGACATGGCGAATCGGATCGCCGGGTTCATAGAGCACCTCGCCAAAAGTCATCGTGACCGGCTCGAGTCCGGCCAGCAGCCTCTTGTACTCCTCGCGGGGAACGGCGGCGAGCAGTTGGTTTTCAATGGATGGACGGGCGGCAATCCACCCTGCGCTTCCCCGCGCCAATGGCTTCGCCGGCTGCCCGGGAGGCAGCACGAGCAGCAACGGGTCGATTAGTTCGTTCATGAAACTCCTCCGGCA
>CAYODB010000402.1:0-1615 GCA_964402495.1 uncultured Bordetella sp. | reverse complement strand
ACAATGCGCTGTCCAAGGCGCGCTTCGAATTCCGCTGGGACGACCAGTTCAACCTCGGGCTCGATCCCGACAAGGCCAAGCAGTTCCATGACGAAACCCTGCCCCAGGATGGCGCCAAACTGGCGCACTTCTGCTCGATGTGCGGTCCGCACTTCTGCTCGATGAAAATCACCCAGGACGTGCGCGACTATGCGGCCAGCCAGGGCGTTTCCGAAACGGAGGCACTCAGCCGCGGGATGTCCGAGAAAGCCGCGGAGTTCGTGGCCACCGGCAGCGAGATTTACCAGAAAGCCTGAACCCAATCCGCCGGGCGCGAGCTTGTCCGTTCACGCCGCCCGGCTTTCCTGAAGGAAGCAGATGGATCTTGCGCTGATACTCAAGGCGCTGGTTCTCGGCGTGGTCGAGGGCCTGACTGAATTCCTGCCGATTTCCAGCACCGGCCACCTGATACTCGCAGGCGACCTGCTCGATTTCAATGACGAAAAAGCCAAGGTCTTCCAGATCGTCATCCAGTGCGGGGCGATCCTCGCGATCGTATGGGAGTACCGGACCCGGCTCTGGAACGTGGTCGCAAAGTTGCCGCGCGACCGCGCGGCGCAAAGCTTCGCGCTGAACCTGCTGATTGCCTTTCTGCCGCTCGCTATCCTGGGACTCGCCTTTGGCAGCGCGATCAAGGCGACGCTGTTCAGGCCGGTGCCGGTTGCGATCGCATTCATCGTCGGCGGGCTGGTCATCCTCTGGGCGGAGCGGCGGCAGCACCGCGTCACTGTGGAAACTGTCGAGGACATGCGCTGGAAGGACGCCCTGAAGATCGGGCTGGCCCAGGCCGTAGCGCTCATCCCCGGCACGTCGCGCGCGGGCGCCACCATCATTGGCGGCCTTTTCTTCGGCTTGTCGCGCAAGGCGGCGACGGAATTTTCCTTCTTTCTCGCGGTGCCTGTACTGTTCGCCGCGTCCGCGTACGAGATCGTGAAGCACCGGTCGCTGTTTTCAGCGGACGACCTTGCAATCTTCGGTGCCGGCTTCGCCTCGGCTTTCGTTTCCGCCTTCCTGTGCGTGCGCTGGCTGCTGCGCTACATCAGCCGCCACGACTTCACTGTGTTCGCCTGGTACCGGATCGCCTTTGGCGCGATCGTGCTGATCACTGCCTATACCGGCCTGGTCAACTGGACTGCCGCTTAGGGTTATTCAATAACTCTAAAGAAGCGCTCACCGCAGAGGACGCAGAGGACGCAGAGGGCGCGGAGGACGCAGAGAAGGCAGATGGCAGAAAGCGGACGAACCAGCCATGGATATTGTCGATAGCCGCAAACCCGGGCCATCCCATATTCGAATTCTCTCCTTTCGTTTCCTCAGCGTCCTCAGCGTCCTCTGCGGTGAGAGTTGTTTTGCGATTGCTGCGCAGTTCAGCCCTGGGTCCAGGGCAGGCCCGCGAAACGCCAGCCGCCCGAGGAATTGCGGTGGCCTTCCGCGTCCTTGTCGCCCTCGAAACCCTGCAGGATGTTGTAGCTGCGGGTGTAGCCCGCCTCGGTGGCACGCTTTGCGGCTGAATTGGATCGAGCGCCGCTGCGGCAAATAAACATCACCGGTTGCTCTTTGCTGACCTCGGCCTGCA
>CAYODB010000401.1:0-1634 GCA_964402495.1 uncultured Bordetella sp. | reverse complement strand
TTCCCGATGCGGGGTGACCTCGCCAAGCGGGAACCCGGCTGGGTCCAGCAATGGCAGCAGGACAAGCTCTACCAGCGCATTCGCGAAGCGGCGAAGGGGAGGCCGAAGTTCATCCTCCACGACGGTCCGCCCTATGCCAACGGCGACATCCACATCGGGCACGCGGTCAACAAGATCCTCAAGGACATCGTCGTCAAGTCGAAAACGCTGGCGGGTTTCGACGCGCCTTACGTGCCCGGATGGGACTGCCACGGCCTGCCGATCGAGCACCAGGTCGAGAAGAAGCACGGCAAGAACATTCCCGCCGCGCAGTTCCGCAAACTCTGCCGCGAGTTCGCCGCGGAGCAGATCGACCGCCAGCGCAAAGATTTCATCCGGCTGGGCGTCCTTGGCGACTGGGACAATCCCTATCGCACGATGGACTTCAGGACCGAGGCCGATACCATCCGTGCGCTCGGCCGCATCCGCCAGCGGGGTTACCTGTACCAGGGCGCCAAGCCGGTGCACTGGTGCCTGGACTGCCGCTCCGCGCTGGCCGAGGCCGAGGTGGAATACGAAGACCGTACTTCGCCTGCGCTGGACGTGGCATTCAAGGTCGCGGACAACAAGCCGCTGGCCAAGGTGCTTCGGTTCACGCACATCTATGAACCGGTGTTCGCGGTCATCTGGACCACGACGCCCTGGACGTTGCCCGCCAACCAGGCGGTGTCGCTGCATCCGGAATTCGACTATGTGCTGGTGAAGTTTTCCGCCGGGCTGTTCATCCTGGCGAAGGACCTGGCCGCGAAATGCATGGAGGGCTACCAGATCCAGGAGTACGAAGTTGTCGCCGAGTTCAAGGGCGCCGACATCGAAAACCTGTTGCTGGAACATCCGTTCTACGACCGCAAGGTGCCGGTGATCCTCGGCGATCACGTGACGCTGGATACCGGCACCGGACTGGTCCATACCGCCCCGGCGCACGGCGTCGAGGACTTTGCAGTCGGCAGCCGCTACGGCCTGCCGGTGGACAACCCGGTGGATGACAACGGCGCTTTCTTTGCCTCTACGCCTATGGTCGGCGGCCTGTCAGTCTGGAAGGCCAATGACGTCGTGATCCAGGCGCTCGACGAACACAAGCGCCTCGTCCGCCGCGAGAACTACCGCCACAGCTATCCGCACTGCTGGCGCCACAAGTCGCCGATCATTTTCCGGGCCACGCGCCAGTGGTTCATCGGCATGGAAGAGGGCGGGGAGCGGAACCTGCGCGAGATCGCCAAGGCCGCGGTGGATGCGACCGCCTTTTATCCCTCCTGGGGCAGGGCGCGTCTCGAAGCCATGATCGGCAATCGGCCTGACTGGTGCGTTTCGCGTCAGCGCAACTGGGGCACCCCGATGGGGCTGTTCGTGCACAAGGAAACCTGGGAACTGCATCCACGCACCGACGAACTGACCGAGCTGGTGGCGCAACGCGTCGAAAAGGAAGGCATCGAGGGCTGGTTCTCGCTCGAGGCGTCGGAACTGCTGGGTGCCGATGCGGATAACTACAAGAAGGTCCCGGACACCCTGGACGTCTGGTTTGACTCCGGGACGACGCATGCGTCGGTACTGGATCGCCGCGAAGAACTGGCCAATCCCGCCGCGCTCTATCTCGA
>CAYODB010000400.1:0-1692 GCA_964402495.1 uncultured Bordetella sp. | reverse complement strand
CGGCATGGCCAAGATGATGCGGTCCATGAAAGGCATGATGCCGGGGATGCGGTGAGGCAAACGAACCACTGGCGCGCACATCGGGCACGGAAAGTGTAGCGAATCGCCTCCACAATTCGTGCGCTTCCGCCGCTGGTCGAAATAGTGCTAAGGAGTCCGCGGGGCTTTGGCAGCAATTTGACAGGACAATGGCGCCAGACCTAGGGGATATTTAAAAAATGGCAGCAATTGAAACCCACCACGGGCCGGAACTACGCAGCAGCGCGCGGTGCCTAAAGCGGGTCATGCGCCGGGTTGAAACGTTCGACGATCAAGCCCTCGATCCCACCGAAGTGCTTGACATTGGCGGTGAGCAGAGGCAGGCCGAGTTCCAGCGCAGTGGCGGCGATCATGGCGTCGCCGAGTTGCAAGCCGCCGCCCAATGCGTACTGGTCGATCAGGCGCATGGCGCGTTCGCAGACGCGATCGCTAACGAGCGTGATCTGCGCGCCGCCTCCGCCCAAGGCCTTTTTTACCCGCTCCAATTCCGACTTATCGCGGCAGCCTTGCGCCAATTCCATGTAAGTAATGGCGCTGATTCGCCAGTCACCGATTTGCTTCAGCCGCGACGCCGCCCCATGATGTCCGCGCGTGAGCCAGACAAGGACGTCGGTATCAACCAGCACGAGAATCAGCTTTGGTTACGCGATCCGTCTGGGTTGTAGCGCGGTGTGCGCAGCTTTCGAAGGTAGCCTTCCACATCGGCCATGTCCTCGCGATCACGCCACATGCCGAATAAAAGGTCGACGGCTGTATCGGTTTCGCTGGCAGTTGCCTGCGATGCGTTTTCTTCCTCGATTCGCACCGTGACATGCTCGGCAAGTGGCGCAGGCAATTTGGCCCGCCAAGTCTCGGGAAGATCTGCAACGTTCACGTGTTCGATGATGACTGCGCTCATGTCGGGCTCCGTGCCCGCCGGCGAGGAGTGGCGAGCAGCGGGGCCATTATCCGTTAGGCGAAGCGGTTGGGGCAATTGTCGGAGCCCGGCACTCTGGGCAGTCATGCTTTCCGCTTTTCAGGCTTGGGCAGCTCCGTGGCTTTCGCCGCTTCCGTTCCTTCTTCGGTCAGTTCCCACGTGCCGCGCCGCGATCCCCGCGCGATCAGTCCGCGATCCTTGAGCGCGTTTCGTCCCCACGTAATCGTGTTCTCGGCGCGGGTTTCGCCCGTCGCTACGAGTTCGAGGTCAGCAGGCCCAACGAAACCCTGCTTCACCATCCTCTCGATGACAGCCTTGGTGACGCCCCGTTTATCGCCGCGGCCGCCGAAGTTATGCGCGAGCGTGACGAGCAGGAACTGTTCGTAAATGGATTGGGGTGTAAGGTCCGGAGTAAGCACTTTCTCTTTAGAGGCGGGCGCGGGCCCCGGCGTCGCGCGGGGCTGCACCGGCTGAAGAATTCCTTTCTCCGTCAATAGCCTGCGGATTACGGCGCTCGGGGTATCGACGAAAGGTTCAGCCAGTTGTTTCAACCCGTCGAAGACATCCTGCTCGATTCGGATGGTGGGCATGGACTG
Organism: uncultured Bordetella sp.; assembly: GCA_964402495.1. Taxonomy (GTDB): domain Bacteria; phylum Pseudomonadota; class Gammaproteobacteria; order Burkholderiales; family JACQAP01; genus JACQAP01. The sequence goes on along the minus strand of CAYODB010000400.1, from coordinate 141 downwards.
ATACTTAATTGATTGTGACCTTGTGTCAAGTGAATCAGGTTTGACTTAGCTTTAAGCCCTCGAAAAGCTCGCGGAATGCTCGAAAAGCTGCGTATAATCCGCGCCTTTCGTTTGCGACGAACCTGGAGTTACCAATGGTTG
>CAYODB010000399.1:0-1728 GCA_964402495.1 uncultured Bordetella sp. | reverse complement strand
CAGTACCGGAGGCAGCGTCAACCGCATCTTCATCGCCGGAATAAGCGTCATGCCCCCGGCCAACAGCCGCGTGTCGGCGTCCGCAGCAAGCGCCTTTGCCGCTTCCGGCAAACTCGACGGGCGCAGATATTCGAAGCTTTTCATTAAAGACTCCTCATCGATTCGTTGACCTTGATGCCGTGCGTGCGGCCTGTCCGGCGAATGCCGAGCGGGCAATCACCGTGGACTTTCACTCAGTCCACAGTCCTCGCCCCTGCACTTTTACTTGCCCACCTGCGCGCCACCGGCGTTGGCGATGATGCGCCAGACGCGATTCGGCGACGCCGGCATGTCCACATGCGTAACACCCAGATGCTGGAGCGCATCGACCACGGCATTGATCACCGTTGCAGGTGACCCGATCGTGCCCACTTCCCCGCACCCCTTAACGCCCAGCTCGTTGTGAGTGCAGGCGGTCACGTGGGTTTGCACGGTCATGTTAGGCACGCTGTCGGCGCGCGGCATGCAGTAGTCCATGAACGAGCCCGACAGCAACTGCCCGGAAACGAGGTCGTAGACGCAATCCTCGAACAATGCCTGACCCACGCCTTGCACCACGCCGCCGTGGATCTGGCCTTCGACAATCATCGGATTGATGACGGTGCCGACGTCGTCGACCGCGACATAGTTGAGCAGTTGCACGAAGCCGGTTTCAGGATCGATCTCGACTTCGGCAATGTGCGCGCCGCAGGGGAAGGTGAAATTGACCGGGTCATAGAAGGATTGTTCTTCGAGGCCGGGCTCGAGAATCTCCAGCGGATAGTCCACCGGAAAGTGCGCCATCAAGGCGACATCGCCGAACGTCTTGGTCCGGTCAGTGCCCGCCACCGTGAAGACGCCGCCCTCGAATTCGATGTCGGACTCGTCTGCTTCGAGCATGTGCGCGGCGATTTTCTTGCTCTTCATGATGACCTTGTTGGCTGCCTTGGCCAGCGCCGAACCGCCGACCGCCGCCGAACGCGAGCCGTAAGTGCCGAGGCCGAATTGCACCTTGTCGGTATCGCCGAATACGATTTCGACGTTTTCGGCGGGAATGCCGAGCTTGGTGGAAACGATCTGCGCGCAAGTGGTCTCGTGGCCCTGGCCGTGACTGTGCGTGCCCATCAGCACCGTCACATGTCCTGTAGGGTGCACTCGCACCGTGGCGCTTTCGAACAGGCCGCCGCGCACGCCGAGCCGGATGGCGACGCGTGACGGCGCCAGTCCGCAGGCTTCGACATACGTGCATACGCCGATGCCGCGCAGCTTGCCGCGTTTGGCGGCATCCGCCTTACGTGCCGGAAACCCTTTCCAGTCCGCCGCGATCAATGCCTTGTCCAGGCATCCCAGCGGATCGCCGCTATCGTAATTCATCATTACCGGCGTCTGGTACGGATAGGCCTCCTTGCGGATGATGTTGCGGCGGCGGATCTCGTCTTTCGGAATGTTCATCTCGATCGCGCAGACGTCTACCAGGCGCTCAAGACAGAAAGTCGCTTCCGGCCGGCCGGCGCCACGGTAGGCATCTACCGGCAGCGTGTTGGTGAACACGCATTTAACTTCGCAGTAGACCGCGGGCGTGGTATAGACCCCGGCGAGCAGCGGGCCGTAGAGATTGGTTGGAATGTTCGGGCCGAATGTGGAAAGGTAGCCACCCATGTTGGCGATCGTGCTCACGCGCAGGCCGAGAAATTTGCCGTTCTCGTCGAG
>CAYODB010000398.1:0-1766 GCA_964402495.1 uncultured Bordetella sp. | reverse complement strand
TCCCTGGACTGCTGTTCCCTCTTCCCTCGTCCCTCTTCCCCCGCCCCTGCGGCGCGTAGCGCGGCGCCCCCGGCGCGCATTCACGCCCGCCAGCAGCGCCAGACCAACCACGAAATAGCTGCCTGTAATGAGAATGGCGAGACGATGGTCGCCATCCGACAGCCAGGAGACGAGGCCATAGGTGAGCGGCCCCAGTATGGAAGACAGTTTGACCGCCAGCCCCCAGAGACCGAAGAACTCGGCGCGGCGGTCGGCCGGACTCAGGTAACCCACGAGAGCGCGACCCGCGGACTGGCTGGCGCCGAGGCAGATGCCGGCAAGATTGGCGGCGGCCCAGAACATTGCCGGGCTGGTGGCCATCCAGGCCAGCACCACGGTCAGGCACCAGCCGACCAGCGTCAGCGCCAGCGTACACACATGGCCCAGCTTGTCCTGCAACTGGCCGAAAGCGAAGGCGCCGATGCTGGCCGTGAGATTCACCACCAGGATGAGCATGATGGTCTGCTGCGTGGAGAACTTCATCGCCTGCTCGGCATAGATCGCGGCCAGCGTGATCACGGCCTGCACGCCGGCCTGATAGAACAGGATGCAGACCAGGAATCGAAACAGGTCGCGGTAGTGAGCGGCCTGCCTGATAGTTTCCCAGATGCGGGTCAGGGTATCCACATACGCTCCGGACGGCAGCTTCTGCGGAACCGCCCGCTCCTTCAGCAGCAGGAAGGTCGGCAACGAGGCGATGGCGAACAGTGCCGCCGTGATCAGCATGGCCACCGGCACGAACTGGGCGGAAGTCTCGCCCTGGGCCTGTGAATGCATCACATAGCCCAGCGACAGCCCGAGGCTCAGCAAACCACCGATGTAACCCAGCGACCAGCCCCAGCCCGACACCTTGCCCAGCGCACGCCCCTTCGCAAGCTCCGGCAGGAAAGCGGCAACCAGGTTCTCGCCGGTACCGAAGAAAAAATTGGAAACGACAAGCAGCAGAATCCCGAGGACGAGATCGCCCGGGCCGACCAGCGCCAGCGCGGCGGTGGCGGCGACGCAGCCTATGGTCGTCACCACCAGCAGGCGCTTCTTGGCGGCATGCGCATCGGCATAGGCGCCGATCAGCGGCGCCGTCAGGACGATAAGCGCGTAGGAAACGGACAGGGCCGCCGTCCAGGCAAATGTCGCCCAGACCTCTCCGCCGGCGACGACCGCAACGAAATACGCATTGAAAACGGCGGTGATCACCACCGTGGTATAGCCGGAGTTGGCGAAGTCGAACATCATCCAGCCCCAGACTTCGCGGGGGCGGACATCAGGTGCAAGATTCCGGGAAGAAGTGGCGCTCAAAGGAATCGCCCCACCGGGATTTCGAAACGCGCTTGCATCTGCCTTATCATGGTTTCGTTCCGCGCCGGGTGCATCGGAATCCACAGTGTACAGACTCCCGCATGACGACTATCAGGAAAGGAAACCATGAACACGAAGAATCACAATCCCCGCGAGATGTATCCGCAATACGTGGGCCAGGCCCATGCCGTCGAAGTGGCGGGCGGCGCACGCACCCTGCACATCAGCGGCTTGAATGGCTATGAGGTGGACGGAAAGACCCTGCCGGATTCGTTCGAGGCGCAAAGCGAACTGATCTGGCGGCATCTCAAGGTGATCCTGGCTTCCGCCGGGATGGGCGTACCGAACCTCGTGTTCCTGAGAACCTACCTCGCCAGTCCGGAGTACCGGGAAGAGAACAGGAGAATCCGCAAGAAGCACCTCGGCGACCA
>CAYODB010000397.1:589-1774 GCA_964402495.1 uncultured Bordetella sp. | reverse complement strand
CGACCCACATGCGCCGCGCCTGTGCGCTCGCCCCATCGGCAAACGTAAGATCCTGAGGTCCTGAAATGCAGGCTTTTGTCAGTTGCAGCGCCGCGAGGCTATTACGGTTGTCGGGGTCCATCATGAACTGGCAGCCCACCGCCACGCGGATCGGGCGCCCGCGCAGCAGCATCTTTCTGGGCAGCACGGCATAGAAGCCGGCCATGCGGCCATTCTCCTCGGCGACCCACGAAGGAATTTCCAGGTCGCGCCAGGGGTTCTCGAACAGCACCTCGTGGAAATAGGCTTCGCACGCGGATCGTGAGCGCCAGCGGTGTTCCGGGTAGACACGCGCGAACAGCGCCGCGGCGGCGGCGACGTCGCCCTCGGCAAAAATGCGAATCGTCAATCGGCGGCGCTCGAGGCCGGTATCAAAGATGGGGTTTGCGCCGCCTCGCGGCTCGTGTCCACTAGCCTGGCGATCCGTGCAAGGGTGCGCAGGTCCTCGAGGTCGATGTCGTCGATCTTGATGCGGAGGCTGAAGTTCTGCTCGAGGGCGAGTAGCAATTCCACGAACTGAAAAGAATCCAGAATGCCGGACTCCAGGAGGTCGGTATCCGGAGAGGGTACTTCGACGTGAAAGGTCTCGGTGAACACAGCGCCGAGGCGCTCGATGATTGCGTTGCCGTTAGTCACTTGCTGTTCCTTTTTAACGTTCTTCAGAAACTCGTATGGGCCATTGCCGGCCCGTGAACCCTGGCTGCGAAACAGCCAAACACCTTGTCGCACCCCTCAAGGGCGTATTAAAGAATCCTTTGCGTCCCTTGCGGTTAATCTGCGATCTAAATGTGCAAGCTTCAATGCTGCCCTGGCGCCGGGCTGGCGCTGCGATCCGTCCCGCGGGCATGATCGGGCAGGGATGTACCGTCGGTGCGCGGAATTGCCGGGTGGCCGTCCACCACAATGAACTGGTTCCTTAACAGGGGGCGATCGATCTTGCCGTTGTCGTTCTTGGACAGGACATCCATGCACTTCCAGCGGGCAGGAATCATGTACCCGGGCACCAGCCGGGCCAGGGCCTTGCGCAACTTTACCGACGACATTTCGTTGCCCGGTGCCGGAACATAGGCGCAGCAGATCAGCCAGCCTTCGAAGCCCCCCGACTTGATGGCCACCACTGCGCTTTCCTGCAGGCCGGGAATCGAG
>CAYODB010000397.1:0-579 GCA_964402495.1 uncultured Bordetella sp. | reverse complement strand
ATTTCCCCCAGCTCGATGCGATACCCGCGACTCTTTATCTGCGTGTCAGCGCGGCCGACGAAATGGAACAGGCCGTCCGCCGAGCAGCGCGCCAGGTCGCCGGTCCGGTAGATGCGGTCGCCGGGGCCCGTTCCGCCTGGAAAGGCTAGGAATGCGTGTCGCGTTTTTTCTGGATCGCCCCAATAGCCCGGGCTCAAACCGACTCCGCGAATATGCAGATCACCGATCTCACCGGGAACCACCGGCCGTAGCTGTTCGTCCAGAACCAGCAGTTCCTCGCCGGCGCAGGCGGTGCCGATGGGAATGGGCTCCCGCTCGTCGGCCGGACACCGGGGCAGCGTGTAATAACTGCTTACGATGGTCGTTTCGGTGGGGCCGTACAGATTGCTAAAACGCACGTGCGGGAGCCGCCGCATCCAGTGAATAACGGTGGGCGTGGGTATCGCTTCGCCGGCAAACAGAACCCGGCGCAGCGCAGGGAAGTCGTCCTGGCGCACCACGTCGAAATTCGCCATCATATTGGGGACGGAGGGCACCGAGAACCACTGCGTGAGCTGGGCATCGCGAATGAACTGCGCC
>CAYODB010000396.1:0-1807 GCA_964402495.1 uncultured Bordetella sp. | reverse complement strand
CTCACCGGCGCCGGTGAGGACGATGGCCCGCACTGCGTCGTCCTTGTTGAGTTCACCCAGCAGCGTAACCAGGGTCTCGCGCATCTCGACGTTGATGGCGTTGAGGACCTCAGGCCGGTTAAGGATGACGACTGCGGTGGCGTCGCTGCGATCCAGATTGATGCTGTTGGCCATGATGGCTGGTTTCCGGTCAAACGTAACTCGGGCCTTCGATGACCGGATGAGCCGCGAGAAAACCTTCATCCAGCTCGACGCCTATGCCTGGCGCTTCGAGCGGTATGACGCATCCGTCCTTGTCTAAACTGTAGGGCGTCGACACCAGGTCGTCTCTGAACAGGTTGTTCCTGGAGACGTCCGCTTCGAAGTAGCCTGCATTCTCGATGGCGGCAAGGAAGTGGATGCTTGCGGCCATGTTCAGGCCAGTCATCGAGGAATGGGGGTGGATTGGCAGCTTCCAGCACGATGCCAGGGCGGCGATGCGCAAGGCCTCGGTGATGCCGCCGGTCTTGGATAAGTCCGGCTGCAATATCGAAATGGCGCCGTCTTCGATGACGCGGTTGAATTCGAAGCGGGTGTAATGGTTTTCACCGGCGGCAAGCGGTGTCCGTCCATAGCGCGCCGCTTCCCGGTACGACAGGTAATCGTGCGCGGGAAACGGTTCCTCCAGCCAGCCGACGTTATATTCGTCCAGGACCGGCATTACGGCACGCACATCGGCAATGTCATAGCCCGTATTGGCATCGGTCAGGATCACGAGATCGTCGCCGAAGGCCTTGCGCACGGCAGCGATGCGCTCGACATCGCGGGCGACGGTATCGCCGATGCGCAGCTTGATGGCCTTGTAGCCGGCTTCGACATGGGGCCGGGCTTCGGCGACAAGAGTCTTTGGATCCTGATAGCCCAGCGAAACACCGCCGGCATAGGCGGGCACCGGTTTGCTGCGGCCGCCCATCAGCTTGTACAGCGGCAGCTTGAGCGCCTTTCCGCGAATGTCCCAGAGCGCCATGTCGATCCCGGATAACGCGAGGCAGGCGCCAGCGCCCATGCCGTGGCTGGCGAGCTGCTTGTCGTAGACCTTCTTCCAGACGCCGGTAATGTCGTTGGCGTCCTGGCCGACAACCAGCAACCGCAACGTGGTATTGACCAGGTGCGCAACCGCGCCCGGGCAGCGGCCATGGTGCGCTTCGCCCCAGCCCGTGATGCCGTCCTCCGTGGAAACCTTGACGATGACGGCATCGCGCTTGACGGTGCGGCCGATGCCTAGCGTCACGGCATCTTTCGGATCCACCGGAAACGACGTCGGAAACGCGCGTACATCGGTGATGCGCAAGCCAGTCATGCTCTCCCCCTCAGGTTGTGCCGCCGGTCTGCCGTTTGCCTACTTCAGCAGGTCGACCGACACTACTCTATATGCTGGTTTGTAGTTTGTGGTGAACTTTGGGGAATGATGCACGGCCGGATAGCCGGTTGCCGCAATGTTTCCGACCCACGCAATGACATCCTGCTCGGGCCACGGAATGCCACCGGCCGCCGCGAGATCGCCGAGGCAACCGCAGAACTTTGCGAGTTTTTCCATAGACGGCGGATAGCTGTTCGCCGTCTCGACGAATGCGTCGCACAAATCGTCGAGGGTCCCTCCGCCTGCCAGAAATGGCCGCAGATGTATGCGGGCGAGCTTGCCGTCGGGCGAAATCACATCACGGACCGGTTCATCCGGTCCGGCGCGCAGGGAGGCCGCTTCCGCTTCCAGGCGGCCGCGCGCATCCGCTTTGTCCTTGACCGCATGTCCCGGACCGAGCGCGGCCTG
>CAYODB010000395.1:0-1839 GCA_964402495.1 uncultured Bordetella sp. | reverse complement strand
TCCGCCACCACGCGCACCTCGCCGATCGGAGAACCCGCCACCGTGCCGCGCGCGGCGCCGAGCGCCATATCGATGCGGAAGGAGGACGCCGTGCCATAGGGGTTGAATTCCAGGCGCATGTGCGCGGAAGGACGCAGGTTCTCCACACTCATCGCGGCGATCACCATTCCCTGCGGCAGCGTGCGTGCGCGCAGGGAATCGTCGTCGAGGATCTCGGACCAGTTGGTATCTTCACTGAATCGCCAGAAGCGGTATCCCGGCCCGTCCGCGGTCCAGGCAATGGACCTGCCGGTGAGGCGCGATTGCATCGAGGCAAGGTCGAGCAGTTGCGCCAGCCTTTCGGCCTCGACACGCAGCAACGCCCGATCGTCGGGCTGCGTGATGGTGCTGACCAGGCCGACAAAAAGGCCCATGATCAGCAGCACCACCAGCATCTCGATGAGCGTGAAGCCACGGAGGTGCTTTGAGCGATTGGGAGATTGGGTGATTGTCAATCCTGCGGTCACCTGCGACATTGTCTCAATCACCTGATCACCCAATCGCTCAATCGCCGCTTCTAAAGCGACCACGAGCCGATGTCGGCGTCGTTGGCTTCACCGCCGGCTGCGCCATCGGCGCCGAAACTGATCACGTCGATCTCGCCGTGAATCCCGGGGTTCAGATATTGGTAGGGATTGCCCCAGGGATCCCGCGGCAGGCGCTCGACATAGCCACCTGCCTTCCAGTTGGGCGCGAGCGGGGCGGTGGTGGGCCGCGTGGTCAGTGCCTGCAAGCCCTGTTCCGTCGCGGGGTATCGCTGATTGTCCAGGCGATAGAGCTTCAGGGCCTGCATCAGGCTGGCGATGTCCTGCTTCGCAGCAATGACCCTTGCCTCGTCGGGACGGCTGATGATTTTCGGCACTACCAGGGCGGCAAGAATGCCGAGAATCACGACCACCACCATCACTTCGAGCAATGTGAATCCACCTTGCCCGGCCGATACTTTCATTTGACCCTCCTCGCTAGTCCGTTGATCTAAGGGTCGTTCGTGATTTTTCCCGATCCGGCCAGATGCGGCAATTATCCCGCTTGCCGGGCGCCACTCTGTACGCTAGCGCACATACGCCCGGCTACTTTCAACCTAGCCTTCGGATCGTTAGTGCGGTATTCCCGTCAGTCGATCAAAACGAGTCGCAGGCCCCCGGGCACCGGCGCGCGAAAGAACAAAGCATGCAACAACTCTCGTTCGACCGATCGAATTTCCCGCAAACGGCCGTAGTTACCCTGGTGACTGTTGCCGTGCTGGTTTTGCTTGCCTTCGTTGCGGCGTACTGGACGTGGACATGGTTTGCGCCGCGGCCGGAACTGCGTGCGCAGGCCGCCGCCGATCCCGGTGGCGGTGCTTCCCCCGACGCGCTGTTCGGCAAAGTACAGCGGGATCAGAACAGTACCGCGCCGACCGGAATGGCGATCAGGCTGCTCGGCATCGTCGCGGCCACGGAGGGGCGCTTGGGATACGCGGTGGTGCAGCTCGAGACGAAGGACATTCTCGCCGTTCCGGAAGGCGAGGACGTTTCTCCCGGAATCCGGCTTGCGGAAGTCGGCTTCGACTACGTCATCCTGGAACGCGGCGGAATCCGTGAAACGTTGGCGTGGCCGGACAAGAACCCCGCCGCGGCACCCCCGGCACCGCGGCCCAACCAGTGAATTCTCAGCCAAAGATCTACGTTACTCGCCGAAGGTGTGTCCGAAAGTGAAAATCAAGTGTTGCGGGTCAAAAAATAAATTCTTCTGGTCGGTGGCGGCCCTGGCGATGTGCCTGGCTTTGCCCGCGACCCCACAGGAAGACCCGGGAATCAG
>CAYODB010000394.1:0-1895 GCA_964402495.1 uncultured Bordetella sp. | reverse complement strand
CCTCGCCCCTCGCCCCTGATCCGCCGGCTCGGCCTGGCTAACTACGAGTCTGCCTGGCATCGGATGCGCGATTTCACCTTGGCGCGCACGGCCGATACGCCTGACGAGTTGTGGCTGGTGGAACACCCGCCGGTTTACACGCTCGGCATAGCGGCGAAGCCCGAGCACCTGCCGCGGATCGACAACGGCATCCCCATCGTCAGATCGGACCGCGGCGGCCAGATCACCTATCACGGCCCCGGACAGGTCGTGGTCTATACCCTCCTGAACCTGCGCCGCCGCCAGATCGGCGTGCGCGCGCTGGTACGGACGCTGGAACGCGCGGTGATAGAATTGCTGGCAGAGCACGGCGTCAGCGCCGCCAGTCGCGAGGATGCGCCGGGTGTTTACGTCGACGGATCCAAGGTTGCGGCGCTCGGACTGCGGATTCGCAATGGCTGCGCCTATCATGGGCTCAGCCTCAACGTGGACATGGACCTTTCACCCTTCGATGCCATCAACCCCTGCGGTTATCCCGGATTGCGGGTCACGCAAACGCGGGACCTCGGTATCAAGGACCCGCCTGGCGCCATCGGCGACGGGCTGGTGGACAAGCTGAGCACGGAGTTCGAGCAACCAACCTCATGAGCGATACCAAAGTCGAACGCCAGACCGGCGAGCACAAAACCGCACGTAATCCGGTCAAGATCATCCCGATCGTGCCGCTGAAGAAGCCCGACTGGATTCGCGTCAAGTCGCCGTCCAGCCAGAAGTTCTACGAGGTCAAGCAGGCCCTGCGCGACCACAAACTCCACACCGTCTGCGAGGAAGCGTCCTGCCCGAACATCGGCGAGTGTTTCGGCAAAGGCACCGCCACGTTCATGATCCTCGGCGACCTGTGCACGCGCCGCTGCCCGTTCTGCGCCGTTGCCCATGGCAGGCCGCTGGCGCCGGACGCGGAAGAACCACGGAACCTCGCCCAGACCATCGCCGCGATGAAGCTGAAGTACGTGGTGATCACCAGCGTGGACCGCGACGACCTGCGCGACGGTGGCGCCCAGCACTTCGCAGACTGCATCCGCGAAGTACGCAGCCAGTCACCGCAGACACGCATCGAAGTCCTGGTACCGGACTTCCGCGGACGCCTGGGGGTCGCGCTGGAGAAACTTTCGGCCTGTCCTCCGGACGTGATGAACCACAACCTCGAAACCGTGCCCCGCCTGTACAAGCAGGCACGTCCGGGGGCCGACTACGGCAATTCACTGCAACTGCTGAAAGACTTCAAGGCGCGCTTCCCGGGGACTCCCACCAAGTCCGGACTGATGCTGGGGCTGGGCGAAACCGACGAAGAAATCCTAGACGTGATGCGCGACCTGCGCGAGCACAATGTCGAGATGCTGACCCTCGGCCAGTATCTGCAACCGACCCGCGGCCACCTTCCGGTGCTGCGCTATGTCGAACCGGCGCGCTTCAAACAATTCGAACAGGAAGCCCTGCAGATGGGTTTCCGGCACGCCGCCTGCGGGCCACTGGTGCGGTCAAGCTATCACGCCGATGAACAGGCGCATGGGGCGGGGATTGGGTGATTGTTGGCTGAATCACTTAATCGCTCAATCACCCCAGTTACCCCAATGCGACCACGCGATTGGGATCGAGAAGGCCTGCAGAACATAAGCAAAGTCGAACCCTCGCTGCGCGCAAGCATCGCTCTTGGCTTCATCCCACTCGAATTCCACGTACCGACGGTAGTTCAATGAACTACCTTTATCAATATCTGATCGGAGGATTTGCGATTGAATGACCACCGAATCGGCGGATCTTGGGCAGATCTTTCTCGATCAGCATTCCCAGCTCATCGAAGTCGGGATCGCCCCGAAGGCGGGGCGCAGGTCGCATAACCAGGTTCGATAGTCGGC
>CAYODB010000393.1:0-1895 GCA_964402495.1 uncultured Bordetella sp. | reverse complement strand
GGGGGCGATGGTGGCCGATCCCAAGCTGATCATCCTCGACGAGCCCACCGAGGGCATTCAGCCGTCGATCATCAAGGACATCGAACGCGTCATCCGCTTGCTGCGCGAGCGCGGCGACATGGCAATCCTGCTGGTCGAGCAGTACTACGACTTCGCGCGCGAACTCGCCGACAGCTATGTCGTGCTGCAGCGGGGCGAAGTGGTCAAGAGCGGCGCCGGTGGAGACATGGACGCGGATAATGTGCGAAGCTATCTGTCAGTATGAAACCGGTCGAGGCGGTGGCTCCGCGGACCTGGGACGCGGAGCTCGCTCTGGGCTACGAGTTCCGGGCTGGCCGCACAACCCTAGCGCGGCGCTCGAGTCGCGGGCCCCTGGCCGTCCAGAAGATGCTGTATCCGGAATCCGCCGCCGTCTGCCATACCATCCTGCTGCATCCGCCGGGCGGGATAGCCGGGGGTGATCACCTGACCATCCGCGCCGCGCTCGACCCGCAGGCGCACACGGTGTTCGCGACGCCGGGGGCCACGAAGTGGTACCGGTCGGCGTCCCTGGAGTCCCGACAGCGTATTGATATCAGCGTCGCGGACAACGGGATCTGCGAATGGCTCCCGCAGGAAAACATTTTCTTCGAGTCGGTCAAGGCCGACAACTCGATTTCGGTCAGGCTGGGCCACGGGGCCGCATTCTGCGGCTGGGATGTCATGTGCCTCGGGCGCACCGCGAGCGGCGAACGTTTCCGCAACGGTCGCATCCGCCAGCGGCTGCGGATTGAGCGGGAAGGGCGTCCCTTGTTCGAGGAGCTGGCATGTATCGAAGGCGGTAGCGCAGTCCTGGATTCGCCGGCCGGCATGGCAGGGTATCCTGTCTGCGGCAGCTTCCTGCTGGCGGGCCGCCGGATCGATGCTTCCCTGATGGAAGGCTGCCGCGCCGTGCTGCCGGGCGACGACTGCCGTTGGGGTGTGACGACATTGCCCGAAGTGTTGGTAGCGCGCTACATTGGCCGGTCGGCGGAGCAGGTGCGAGACTATTTCTCGCGCATCTGGGAATTGTTGAGGCCCGTGTATGCCAACCGGCAGGCGCGGCGGCTGCGGATCTGGGCGACGTGAAGTACAGGGACGAGGTATGAGGGGCGAGGGACGAGGGAGAATCAAGAGCAAACCATGGAACTGACACCAAGAGAAAAGGACAAACTGCTTATCTTCACTGCGGGCCTGGTGGCGGAGCGGCGCAAGGCGCGTGGATTGAAGCTCAACTATCCGGAATCGATTGCCTTCATTTCGGCGGCCATCATGGAAGGTGCCCGAGACGGCAGGACGGTCGCAGAATTGATGAGCTACGGCACCACGCTGCTCACCCGCAACGACGTCATGGAGGGCATCGCGGAAATGATTCCCGACATCCAGGTCGAGGCGACGTTCCCGGACGGCACCAAGCTCGTCACCGTTCACAATCCCATCGTCTGAAGGCGGAAAAATGATTCCAGGCGAGATCAAGACAAAAGAAGGCGAGATCGAGATCAACGCCGGTCGCAAGACGGTGACGATCAAGGTCGCCAACAGCGGCGACCGGCCGGTCCAGGTGGGCTCGCATTATCACTTCTTTGAAACCAACGAGGCGCTGCTATTCGATCGCGCCGTCGCGCGCGGATTCCGGCTCAACATCGCGGCCGGAACTGCAGTGAGATTCGAACCGGGGCAGGAGCGCACGGTGGAACTGGTCGAGCTCGCGGGAGCCAGGGTTGTCTATGGCTTTCTCGGCAAGGTCATGGGGAAACTCTGATGGCACGCACGATTGGAAGGCAGGCTTATGCCGAAATGTTCGGCCCGACCACCGGTGACCGTGTCCGGCTGGCGGACACCGATCTCTGGATCGAAGTGGAGAAAGACCACACGAC
>CAYODB010000392.1:0-1896 GCA_964402495.1 uncultured Bordetella sp. | reverse complement strand
GAGGAGTGGTAGTAGCCGCCGCCGTTGGCACAGGATCCCATCGAGATCACCCAGCGCGGTTCGGCCATCTGGTCGTAGACCTTGCGCAGCGCGGGCGCCATCTTGTTGCAAAGGGTGCCGGCGACGATCATCACGTCGGACTGGCGCGGGCTCGCGCGGAACACCACGCCGAAGCGGTCGAGGTCATAGCGCGCCGCGCCCGCGTGCATCATTTCCACCGCGCAACAGGCCAGGCCGAAAGTCATCGGCCACATCGAACCGGTACGGGTCCAGTTGATGACGGTGTCTATCGTCGTGGTGACGAAGCCTTTTTCCGTTACGCCCTCAATGCTCATGTTTCTACCTTTAGTCCCACTCCAACGCCCCTTTCTTCCATTCGTAGATGAAGCCGACGACCAGAATGGCAAGGAAGACCATCATCGAAACGAAGCCGAAGGTGCCGATTTCACGGATTACGACGGCCCAAGGGAAAAGAAAGGCGATTTCGAGGTCGAACAGGATGAACAGGATGGCAACGAGGTAGTAGCGCACGTCGAACTTCATGCGCGCATCCTCGAAGGCTTCGAAACCGCATTCGTAGGGAGAAAGCTTCTCGGCGTCGGGACGATGAACGCCGAGCACCCGGCTCAGCCCTCCACCGATCAGGGGTAGCGCTACCCCGACGGCCAGGCCGACGAAAATGAACAGCAGGATCGGGAAGTACTGCTCAAGCATTGCCCGCTCTCGTCCCGCCGTCAGGCAGGATCAGAATCATTCCGTACGCGTCAGGCTGCACGGGCCACCCGTGCGCCCCCGATTCCCGGTAAGGCGAATTCCGCCTGGCGCGCTGTGAAACTGCTGGTGCCGACGGGGAGACTCGAACTCCCACGGGTTTCCCCACCACCCCCTCAAGATGGCGTGTCTACCAATTTCACCACGTCGGCGCACTCTTTCGAGTCCCGGTTCTGAACACTGATTTTTCTCAGCACTCAGCACGCGGTACCCAATACTGTTACTTCGGTACTTCGATCGCTTTCGACTCACCCTGCCCGGCCTGCGGTGCGGGGCTGGTCGGTGCCGGAATTGCCGCTGCCGGATCGGCAGGGGCTTCCTCATGCGTCGACATTACGCCGCGTTCCTGGCCTTTGTGGCTGGACAAGTAGGTGAGGCCAAGGCTGGTCAGGAAGAAGACCGCGGCCATGACGGCCGTCGTGCGGCTCAGGAAATTGGCCGAACCGCTGGAGCCAAACAGGCTGCCAGCCGAACCGCTGCCGAAAGCCGCGCCCATGTCCGCTCCCTTGCCATGCTGAAGCAACACCAGGGCGATCACGCACAGGGCTGCGAGCACGTGCAATACGATAATCAAGGTTTCCATAGTCTGTCCCGTCTTCCGCGATCCGCCTGACTTCAATCCGGCCGGGCCGAATCCGCCGCCTTGCAGATCGCAATGAATTCCTGCGCGACCAGCGCTGCCCCGCCGATCAGTCCGCCATCCACGTCCGCTTTCGCGAACAGTTCCGCCGCATTGGAGGCTTTCACGCTGCCTCCGTACAGAATCTGCAGCGCCCCGGCCACTTTCTTATCCCGGCCTGCAAGCAAGCCGCGTATGAACGCATGCACCGCCTGCGCCTGCTCTGGCGTCGCCGTCTTGCCAGTGCCTATCGCCCACACCGGTTCGTACGCAAGAACCGATGCGGCAATTCCTTCCATGCCGAGCGCGTCCGCCACCGCGCCCACCTGCCTGCCGATCACTTTTTCGGTGACGTTTCCCTCGCGTTCTGCAAGGGTCTCGCCCAGGCAGATGATCGGCGTCAGTCCTGCCGCCAGCGCCGCCCCGGCCTTGGCCGCCACGGTGGCATCGTCCTCGCCGAACAACTGCCGGCGCTCGGAATGGCCCACCAGCACATAACGGCAGCC
>CAYODB010000391.1:0-1920 GCA_964402495.1 uncultured Bordetella sp. | reverse complement strand
AACCTTGTACTTGTTGGCCTGGCGCCACACCGTCTCGGACTGCGGCTGCACGCCACCCACCGCACAGTAGACCATGCACGCACCATCGAGCACGCGCATCGAGCGCTCGACTTCGATGGTGAAATCGACGTGGCCCGGAGTGTCGATGATGTTTATGTGATGCTGGGGATAGCTCGCGTCCATCCCCTTCCAGAAACAGGTCGTGGCCGCCGAGGTGATGGTGATGCCGCGTTCCCGCTCCTGCTCCATCCAGTCCATGATGGCCGCGCCGTCGTGCACTTCGCCGATCTTGTGCGATACGCCGGTGTAAAAGAGGATGCGTTCCGTGGTCGTGGTCTTACCGGCATCAATGTGGGCGCTGATGCCGATATTACGGTAACGCTCGATGGGAGTAACGCGGGGCATTGAATGTCGTTCCGATTAAAACCGGTAGTGCGCAAACGCCTTGTTTGCTTCCGCCATGCGGTGGACTTCTTCGCGCTTCTTCATGGCACCACCGCGGCCTTCCGCGGCTTCGGCAAGTTCGCTCGCCAGGCGCGCGTCCATGGATTTCTCGGCGCGCTTGCGGGCCGCGTCACGCAGCCAGCGCATTGCCAGCGCGTTGCGGCGGACCGAACGGACTTCGACCGGCACCTGGTAATTGGCACCGCCGACACGGCGGCTTTTCACTTCCACCATTGGACGCACGTTATTCAGTGCCAGGTTGAACACTTCCAGCGGATCCTTGCCGGTCTTCTTGCTGATCTGGTCGAGCGCACCATAAACAATGCGTTCGGCCACGGATTTCTTACCGCGGGTCATCAGCACGTTGACGAACTTGGCAAGTTCCTGATTGCCGTATTTCGGATCCGGAAGCGTTTCCCGCTTCGGCACTTCTCTGCGTCGTGGCATGAGTTCTTATTCCTCGCTTAATTTCATCAACCGGATTGCGCGGGCGGGCAATTTGCGGCCGCTTACGCGGCCTTTGGCTTCTTGGCGCCGTACTTCGAACGGCTCTGCTTGCGGTCCTTCACACCCTGGGTATCTAGGCTGCCGCGAACCATGTGGTAGCGAACGCCCGGTAAGTCCTTCACGCGGCCGCCGCGAATCAGCACCACCGAGTGCTCCTGCAGGTTGTGGCCTTCGCCGCCGATGTAGCTGATCACCTCGAAGCCGTTGGTCAATCGCACCTTGGCTACTTTCCGTAATGCCGAGTTCGGCTTTTTCGGAGTCGTCGTATAGACACGGGTGCAGACGCCGCGCTTCTGCGGTGAATTCTGCAGCGCCGGGACTTTGCTCTTTTCTTTCGGCGCAACTCGCGGCTTACGCACTAACTGATTGATTGTTGGCATTATTCTTGTCCTAAAAAACCGGGGACGGCGTTCCCGCCGTCCCTGGTGAGATTCCTGCTAACCCTGCCATTGCGGGATTGCCGCCGAAATCGCAGGTAAAAAGACGCCGGAGTTTATGTTCCGGCGTCAGGGGTGTCAAGCAACCTGCTCGTCTCCCGCCACCTCTGTCGCGGTCGCGGGCTCGCCCACCGGCCTGTCGACCACAAATGCATCCTGCGGCTGGTCGCGAGTCCGGCGGTTCTTGTGATAGGCCAGGCCGGTACCGGCAGGAATCAGCCGGCCGACGATGACGTTTTCCTTAAGTCCGCGCAGATCGTCCTTCTTGCCCATGATCGCCGCTTCGGTCAGCACCCGGGTGGTTTCCTGGAAGGAAGCCGCCGAGATGAACGAGTCCGTGGACAGCGAGGCCTTGGTGATACCCAGCAGCAGGTATTCGTAGGTCGCCGGCTTCTTGCCCGTCTTCGCGTGCAGGTCGTTGACCTCCAGGACTTCGGAACGCTCCACCTGTTCGCCGGTGATGAATTCCGAATCGCCGATATCGACGATCTGCACCCGGCGCAGCATCTGGCGCACGATCACCTCAATGTGC
>CAYODB010000390.1:0-1956 GCA_964402495.1 uncultured Bordetella sp. | reverse complement strand
GTGCGCAAGCCGGAAGTGGACGCGCAGCTGATCGCCGATTCCATCGCGCAGCAGCTCGAGAAGCGGATCATGTTCCGCCGCGCGATGAAGCGCGCAATGCAGAACGCCATGCGCCTGGGCGCCCAGGGCATCAAGATCATGAGCTCGGGCCGCCTGAACGGCATCGAAATCGCCCGCAGGGAGTGGTATCGCGAAGGCCGCGTGCCGCTCCATACCCTGCGCGCCGACATCGACTACGGAACCTCCGAAGCGAAGACGACTTACGGTGTGATCGGCATCAAGGTCTGGGTGTTCAAGGGCGAAGTGCTGGGCCGCGGCGAGCAGCCTGTAGCCGCACCCGCGCCCGAGCCGGAGAAAAAGGCAAGACGAGGAGCAAAGCATGCTGCAGCCAGCTAGAACCAAATACCGCAAGTACCAGAAGGGCCGCAATACGGGTGTGGCCACCCGTGGCGCCAAAGTGAGTTTTGGCGAATACGGCCTGAAGGCGATCGGCCGCGGGCGCCTTACTGCCCGCCAGATTGAAGCCGCACGCCGGGCTATGACCCGCCACATCAAGCGCGGTGGCCGGATCTGGATCCGTATTTTTCCGGACAAGCCGATCTCGCGTAAGCCTGCCGAAGTCCGCATGGGCAACGGCAAGGGCAATCCGGAATACTTTGTTGCCGAAATCGTCCCCGGCAAGGTGCTCTACGAAATGGACGGTGTGGACGAAGTGCTGGCCCGGGAAGCATTCCGGCTGGCGGCGGCGAAGCTGCCGATCCAGACGGCATTCGTCATCAGACAGGTGGGTTAAGCGATGAAAGCCAGTGAACTCAGGACCAAGAGCGCAGCCGATCTCGACAAGGAGTTGAACGAGCTCCTCAAGGCGCAGTTCTCGTTGCGCATGCAGCTGGCCACCCAGCAGCTGACCAACAACAGCGAAATCAACAAGGTTCGCCGCGACATCGCGCGCGTACGCACGCTGATCGGCGAAAAGGCGAAAAAGGCATGAACGAGCAGACGACAACCAATACCCGCAAGCTGACCGGCCGCGTGGTCAGCGACAAGATGAACAAGACCGTGACGGTCCTGGTGGAGCGCAAGGTCAAGCATCCGCTCTACGGTAAGTTCGTCAGCCGCTCCAAGAAGTACCACGCCCACGATGAAAAGAACGAATTTCATCCCGGCGACCTGGTGCTGATCGAGGAAACGCGGCCGATGTCCAGGACCAAGACCTGGAAAGTGGTCGAGCTGATCGAAAAGGCAAAGGAAGCATAAGGAAACCCTTGCCCAGGCGGTATTTTGTACCTAGAATGCCGCCTCTTCCCCGGAGCACCTTCGCTCCGGTTTCTGACCCGGACGGGTTCCAAAACTGGTCTGCCGAACTATAAAAGCCAGGCAGGCGAAGTTGGATAGAGAGCTAAGAATATGATTCAAATGCAATCCAGGCTGGATGTGGCCGACAATACGGGCGCGCGCTCCGTCATGTGCATCAAGGTGCTGGGCGGCTCAAAGCGCCGCTACGCCGGCATTGGCGACATCATCAAGGTCAGCATCAAGGACTGCGCCCCCCGCGGACGCGTCAAGAAGGGCGAAATCTACAACGCCGTGGTTGTCCGCACCGCCAGTGGCGTGCGCCGCCAAGACGGTTCCCTCGTGAAGTTCGACGGCAATGCCGCCGTACTGCTCAACGCCAAGCTGGAACCGATCGGCACCCGCATCTTCGGGCCGGTGACGCGCGAGCTGCGTACCGAGCGGTTCATGAAGATCGTCTCGCTGGCTCCCGAGGTTTTGTAAATCATGCGCAAGATCAAGAAGGGCGACAACGTCGTCATCATTACCGGCAAGGACAAGGACAAGCGCGGGACCGTGCTGCGCGTCATCGACGACAACCATGTCCTGATCGAAGGCGCCAACCGCGTGCGCAAGCACCAGAAACCGAATCCGATGAAGGGCACCACCGGCGGTATCGTCGAC
>CAYODB010000389.1:0-1997 GCA_964402495.1 uncultured Bordetella sp. | reverse complement strand
TACAGGCCGTGTTGCTGGAGGTGTTGAATTGCGGCTTCGATGCCGTGCTTGTGCTCCATAGCGCACTCCTCTATTGTTCTCTGGGCTCATCAGTCAAGTATAGAAGAACAGAATGCGGCCACTGGTACGAGCGCTCGTTTACCAATAATTCTCAACGGAAATGTGCCCCGGCTCCTTGCGCTTATTGAGCTTAAGGCCGCGGCCCTCCAACACGGCGCGCGTATCTTTCACCATGTCGGGATTGCCGCAAATCATCACTTGCGAATGTTCGGACGAGATTGCGATGCCGGCGCGCGCTTCTAGCCGTCCGTCCTGGATCGCTGCGGGAACGCGGCCTTTGATGGCGAATGCCGTGTCCTCGCGGCTGATGAAAGGAATAAATTGAAATTGATCGGGATGGCGCTCCTTCAAAAGCTCTATGGTCTCTTGATAGGTCAGTTCATGGCCATGGCGCACGGCGTGCACAAGCACGATTTTCTTGAAACGCCGCCACGGTTCCTCGGTCTTGCAGATGGAAAGAAACGGCCCCAGCGCGGTCCCCGTTGAAAGTAACCATAGGTGCTCGTTTTGCGGCACGTCGGCGAGCGTGAAAAAGCCGGCTCCCTTGGGCGCGAGCAGCACCTTGTCGCCTGGATTGAGATCATGCAGGCGCGGAGAAAGCGGGCCTTCCGGCACGATGATGGAATAGAATTCGTAGGGTCGCTCGCTCGGCGCATTCACGAAGGAATAAGACCGCCCCACTATGTCGCCATTGATTTGGAGCGCAAGCCGCCCGAATTGCCCGGCGCGGAACGGTTCGAGATTCGCATCGATTTGCAGCGAATAAAGTTCTTCGGTCCAAAGCTTTTTGTTGACGATTGTGCCCTCTATCCATTTACTCATTGTGTGGTAACAACGGCGACCGCGGCGATCAGCAGGATCGCGGCGAAGAAGTAAAAGATGGCGGTTTCGAAGAACATCGTCTATCGGTAGGCGGCGTCGCTGGCGCGGTCCTTCGCAATCTCTTCTTCGTAACGGTCGCCCACGGCGAGCAGCATCTCCTTGGTGTAGACCAGGTCGCCGCGCTCCTCGCCGTGATACTCGAGTATGCGCGTCTCGACGATCGCATCGACCGGGCAGGACTCCTCGCAGAAGCCGCAGAAGATGCACTTGGTCAGGTCGATGTCGTAGCGCGTGGTGCGGCGCGTGCCGTCAGCGCGCTGCTCCGATTCGATGGTGATGGCCAGCGCCGGACACACCGCTTCGCACAGCTTGCAGGCGATGCAGCGCTCTTCGCCGTTGGGGTAGCGGCGTAGCGCGTGGAGGCCGCGGAAGCGCGGGCTCATCGGCGTCTTCTCCTCCGGAAACTGCACTGTGATCTTGCGGGCGAACAGGTGCCGCCCGGTCAGCATCATGCCGCGCAGCAGTTCCAGCAGCAGGAAGGAACGGAAGAACTCAGCGATGCGTTGCATGGCCGGGCCTCATTTCCAGAGCGAGAACGGGGTTTGCATCCAGACGTCGTCCGCGCAGAAAGTGCGCACCCTCACGCGCCAGTTGTTCGTTATCGAAAGAAGATGCACCACGGCGGCGTATCGGGGACCTCGTATCTCATCACTCGCCGGACGGTCGCCGTAGGTGGAGTAGTCCATGCCGCAGAGGTCGGTCAACTCGTCGAATCCCAGTTCGGCCGAATCAGGCAGCGTTTCGGCAACCGCGCGATAGTCCGAGGCCTTCACTTCCAGCGTGAGCTCGCCGAGCGCCTCTTTCAGGCTGACGATGCGTCCACCGAGGGCGGTTTGGAGAGCGTTATGGAGACGTTGCAGCTTCGGAGTCATTGTCGTTTGCGCGATCGTCTGAGCGAGCATTAGCGAGCGATCGTATTGGTGCGTTTAATCTTGTTCTGCAACTGGATGATGCCGTAGAGCAAAGCCTCGGCCGTCGGCGGACAGCCCGGCACGTAGACGTCCACCGGCACGATGCGGTCGCAGCCGCGCACCACCGAGTAGGAATAATGATAG
>CAYODB010000388.1:0-2001 GCA_964402495.1 uncultured Bordetella sp. | reverse complement strand
CCTATCAGAACAGCACCGATGGCAAGATGACGGACGAGGAAGTCATCGGCTTCATTAACAATGCATTCCGGGTTGGCCTGGAAAACCTGAAGTCCATGTTCGAGACGCAGTAGTGCCTGCTTGAGGCCGCCCCATCCGGTTGGCCACCACGCCGGAAACGGAAGCGTTCATCTCCGGATTGCACCGGATGAAATCCTTGCCAGGTGACGAAGCACGACACTAGGCTGGCATGGCGGCGAGGCACCTGGCGGAATCGGTCAGGCCCGACAGAATTTTATCGAGAACATCTGACGGGAAGCCATCCGGCACATCGCGCTGGACCGTGGTCACCACGTCGGGCGTTCGCCGGATAATTTCCGCAATGAGCGGCTCGGCGTTTTCCCCGATGCCGATTAGCGCCGCGGTTTCGTTGAAATGCCGGCGGAGAAATTCGCTCCACCGGTAGTGCTTGTTCTTGCCGCGGACGGCCATGGCCATCCTCAGGTCTTGCCGGGCAATGTTGTTCGGCCCCCGGCCGGCAATGGGCCAGTATGAAAGCACGTCGTAGAGCGGGGTGAGTCGATAGCGGCCCTGGTTCAGGATGCGAATGCTGAAATTCTTTGCATGTCCGTCGCCCGCTGCGAGCATCCAGAACACGATCTGCGCAATGAGCAGCGCCGCCAGGTCCTGCTCCCTGCTTTCGGAACCGCCGAGCACGCGCGCCAGCTCGGGGATTCCCGGCCCTCCATCGGCTTCATATTTCCTGGAGGAGGGCAGGCCCAGCGCCTGGCAGAAATCTTCCTGGACGAGGCGAAGCCAGTATTTCCCGCTGGGGTGCAATAGCCGGTCGAAGCGCTCCACGATGAGCGCCTTCTGCGAGCCGAACTGTCTTATCTCGCAGTTCGCAACCGGGATGCCGTATGCGCGAAGTATTTTTGCGCACAACCATTCGTTCTCCACCGACGAGCGCATGTCCGCATTGCGGCCGCCGACGAGGCCGAGCGGAAGCTTGAAAATGTGTGTCGTTGGGGTGCTGCCAAGGGGTTCGCACCATTTGCCCTTGTGATACAGAAAGGCGGATTTTTCCTGAGCGCCGGTGATCGAGATGCGGAATCCGTCCTTTGCCAGTTCGCGCAGCCGGCTGGAGGAGACGGTTTGCTGCAGCCTCGCCTCGATTTGCGCCTCGGTGAGCGGCCTTGCGTCGATCGTCTGCACGTTGCCCGGTTCTTCGCCGACGGGTAGCAACTGGACCGCCCCCACGCAATCGCGGCCGATCGCTGCAAGCAGGTCGAACGTCTTTCGGGAGTCGGTGCCGAACTGACTCTGGATCCTCTGTCGGATCGGGTCGCTGTCGGGAAGCAGGTTGTCGAAGTAATTGCCGACCGCCCTGTTTTTTATCGGCGCATTGTCGAGGCTCAGGGGAAGGGACAGGGAAAGCGGACGGCCATCGTTTGACTTCATCCATGCCGCGTCGTACTGGAATTCTTCTTCCCCCCGTAGCGGGATCCGCCAATCGCCGGCATGCTGGCCGTTGATCCAGACGACCAGTGCCCGGGTGCGGGTTGTTCGGGCCATGATCTACCAGTCGTCCTTGCGCGGGGGCTGGCGATCCTGCACTACGAGGTCCAGCCCCAGGATATTGCAAAGGTCGACCAGGCGATCGAAACCGAGCGTACCCGGGTCGGCCTCGATCTGCGACATGCGGTTCTGGGTGATCGCCAGTTTCGTGGCCAGCGCATGCTGGGTCAGGCCCAGGGCCCGCCTCCTGGCCTTGATGATGTGGCCCAGTTGCGTGCTGTTGGTCAGGAGTTGTGTCATGACATATTTATCAGTGAAACTGATAATATGAGAATATCATTGAAACTGATAAACGTCAAATATCAATGGTGCTGATGAACGTGAAGGCAACCCTGGACGCAAAGGACGCAAAGGACGCAAGGTAAAGCAGAAGACGGGACTGCGGATGGAGTGAAGGCAAGAGGAGTTAGACTTTGAAGCACCCAGCACCCAGCACCCAGCACC
>CAYODB010000387.1:0-2005 GCA_964402495.1 uncultured Bordetella sp. | reverse complement strand
CGACCTGGCGCGCCAGCTCGGTGCCTGGAAACAGGACTGAGTGCTGTGTACCGGGTACTGAGTGCTGAGTAAGAACCACATTAGTCACTCGAAGCCATTGCTGAAGGGTTGAAATTGGAAGCCAAAGCGGCTACCGGATCGGGTGAGCGTGGAACGCAGGTGTGGGACCTGCCGCTCAGACTGTTCCACTGGATCCTGGTCCTGCTGGTCGGCTCGCAGGTCGTCACAGCCTGGATCGGCGGCAACGCCCTCGAGTACCACGCCCTCGGAGGCTATGCCATTCTCGCGCTGGTGCTGTTCAGGATCGTGTGGGGATTCCTTGGCGGCACGCACGCGCGCTTCACCGATTTCGTGCGCGGTCCCACCGCCGTTTTGTCCTATGCGAGATCGCTTTCCTCGAAGGCCGCCGTCGTCCACCACGGACATAACCCGCTCGGCGGCTGGAGCGTGCTGGCAATGCTGGCGTCGCTGCTGGTCCAGGCTTCCACCGGGCTGTTCGCCAACGACGATGTGATGATGGAAGGCCCGCTGGTCAAACACGTCTCGGGGCGCTTCAGCGAAATCGCAACAACGATTCACGACGTCAATGCGATCGTGCTGCTGGCGCTGGTCTCGCTGCACCTGCTGGCCGTGCTGTTTTATCTTCTCGGAAAAAAG
This sequence comes from uncultured Bordetella sp., assembly GCA_964402495.1. Taxonomy (GTDB): domain Bacteria; phylum Pseudomonadota; class Gammaproteobacteria; order Burkholderiales; family JACQAP01; genus JACQAP01. The sequence continues at coordinate 1,348 of CAYODB010000387.1, read as the reverse complement.
CAGAACCTGATCGCCCCGATGATCACCGGCGGAAAGCCCGCCGATGGGAGCAAAAACGCTGCCGGCAGAGGCACCGGCCTGGCCGCTCTGCTCCTGGCCGGCGCCGCCGTTGCCGTCTATCTGGTTGTTACTTTTTGACGCGGCTGTACTGGCGGACGTGTTCGGGTACCTGCAGTCCGGCCTGCAGGCGTGGATCGGACTTCGCGCTCGGCGAAAGCGCCGGGAAATCCAGCGTGCCGGCCCAGATCGGCAGCGCGTAATCCTCTTCATCGTCCGCGGGCGGCCCGCTCCGGATCTTGGCCGACGCTTCCTCGATGTCGAGCTTCAGCACCGTCGTGTCGTCGATCTCACGCTGCGTGACTGGCCGCAGGCTGTCCCAGCGCCCCGGGACGATCTGGTCGACGATCACCTTGAGCGCGGGCAGCTTGGCATCGCCGGTGACTTTCCCGGCACTGCCCAGGATCACCACCGAGCGGTAGTTGACCGAGGAATGAAAGGCCGAGCGCGCAAGGACCAGCCCGTCCACCAGCGTCACCGTCACGCAGATCGGAATTTCCTTTCCGGCCTGGTTAAGCATCCGGCTCGACGCTGAACCGTGGATATACAGCGTGCGCCCTTCCCGGCCGTATCCCGTCGGAATGACATACGGCTGGCCGTTCTGCACAAAGCCCACATGGCAGAAGAACCCTTCATCGAGAATCGCGGCGACGGTTTCGAAGTCGTGCTTCCCGCGCGCGGGATAGCGGTCGAGTTTGGTGCGGTCGGATAAAAGGTCCATAAGGGTGATTGGCGAACAGTGAACAGTGAGCGGACGAATGCAGACTTTCACCGTTTGCCGTTCACTGATTCCCGTTCACTTGTTTCGGTATTTATCGTGACACGCCTTGCACGCCTTGCCGGTTTCGCCGAGTTGGGCCTTGGATGCGGCGAGGTCGCCCTTCTTCGCCACCTCGGCGAGCTTGGCGGCCTCGACCTGCATTTTCTCGAGCTTGCCCTTGAAGTCGTCCATGTCCAGCCAGATTTCCGGCTTCGCTTTGGTCTCCCCGGTTTCGGAGCCCTCGACGAAGCCTTCCAGCGGCAGCTTGCTCATGTAGGCGACGATTTCGGCATGACGCGCGAATGCGGCGGCATCGTAGGGTCGGTCACCCTTGGCCATGGCCGCCATCGGGCCGAAATTCCAGCCCATCACGGCATACACGCCACGACGGTACTTGATTGCATCTTCGGGCTTGGCCTGGGCAAAAGTGGACGAGGCGAACAGCGAGCTACAGGCGAACAGCAGCAGGGCGGCAATGAGTCGGTTCATGATTCCTCCGGAAGAAATGGCGGGGGAATTCTAACACTCCCC
>CAYODB010000386.1:0-2048 GCA_964402495.1 uncultured Bordetella sp. | reverse complement strand
CTGCTCGTTATGCGCGAAGAAGACATCATGGCCGTTCTGGACGCATAAAGCGGCAAGCGGCATCCGGCGCAGGCGAATGTTCCGGCCCGGGGCTCCTTGTCGAGCGGGCTCGAGAAAGGACGCTCGGTGCCCTGTTTCCTCAGGACTGCGTACTGGTCCGGAGACAGCAGCTTTTTCCATTCCGCGTCCGGATGCGTGACCTCGAAAGACTCGGCTGCCGCTTCGGAGGGTTTCAGTCCGAACTGCCTGGCGGCGAGGATCGCCAGGCCACCCAGTCCGGCTAGCAGGAAAACTCTTCGTTTCATCGGGGATGTCCTTTCCGGGTATGGGGTCGTCGGGTAACCCGATATACGTACGGGCGACGGGCGTGGATTCAACCGCTCGCCCCTCACTCCTCGCCCCTCAGGCTAGTACGTCGCCCGTCCCCCTGAAATATCGAACGCCGCACCGGTTGTGAACGAACACTCTTCCGAGCACATCCAGGCCACCATCGACGCCAGCTCGTCGGTCGTTCCCATGCGGCCCATAGGTGTCTGTTCGAGGATGTAGTCCACCGTTTTCTGCGGGAAGGACTTGACCATTTCCGTATGCACCGCCGTGGGCGTGATGCAGTTGACAATCACGCCATCCTTCGCCAGATCCTTCCCCAGGGCTTTGGTGAATCCGATGACCGCGGCCTTTGACGTGGAATACGGCGTCAGCGACGGGTTGCCGTTCTTGCCGGCGACGGATGCGAGATTGACGATGCGGCCGTACTTCTGCGCCATCATGGCGGGGATCACCGCGCGGCTGCACAAGTAGACGCCGTCGACGTTGACCGCCATGATTTTTCGCCATTCGTCGAGCGGGTATTCCCAACTGCGGCGGACGACGCCCGAGATGCCAGCGTTGTTGACCAGAATGTCTATGCGGCCGAGGTTCGTCTGCGCAGACTTTGCAGCGGAGTCGACCTGAGATTCGTTCGTCACATCGACAACGGCGGCGTGCACCTTTCCCTTTGCGCGCAAGCGCATCGCCTGTTCATCCAGCCCGGCCCGGTCCGTGTCCCACATCGAAACCGCCGCGCCGCCGTCCAGCAGGCGCTCGGTAATGGCGAGGCCGAGCCCGCGTGCTGCTCCGGTGACGATCGCCACGCGGCCCTTGAAGTCGTATTGGTTCATCAGAATTTCCCGAACTTGAGATAGGCTTCCTGCGGATCCATGCCACCGAGTATCGCGCTGCGCACCTTGCTCTCGGTCATCAGCACCTGCTCGGTCTTCGTCACCACTTCTGCAGCGATCTTCCCCGGAATGATCACCACCCCATCCCTGTCAGCCAGCAGCCAGTCGCCGGTGCTGATGGTTACACCACCGATGGTAATCGGCTCGCCGAAGCGATCCGGCACCCAGCGACCGACGATGTCCGCCGGCGTGTTGAAACTGCAGAACACCGGGAAGCCCAGCTTGAGGATGAAATCGGTGTCGCGGCAACCGCCGTCCACCACATAGCCCAGCACTCCCTTGTGCTGCAGGGTCTCGGCGGACAGTTCGCCCATCAGCGCGACCATGTGGGTGTTCGGCTGGCAGACCATGACTTTTCCGGAAGGCGCCTTGGATAACAATCCGGTCCACTGCACGAGGGTGTCATGGGCATCCCGGGTCTGGTCGATGAAACCGCTCACCGTGTAGATCTCGCCGGCCAGTTTCTTCGTCGGGTCCAGGGGTTTGATGGTGTGGGGCAGGACGCAGTTCGGGTGGCCCATGGCGCGCAGCACGTCGTGGACGGCGGCGGCGTAGCATTTTTCCAGTCGTTTAGTGAGATCCATGCGTTTATCTCCTCGAATTCTCAATCCACATCCTCGATGCAACGGGTTTTTTTCAATACCCCCTTGAGGGGTACGCGAAGGACGCAAAGGGCCGCAACGGAAAGACTCGGCACGATGCACAGGTGAATGCTACCGATTCCCGGGAATCCTCACCGGGGTGCCCGTTCGGGCGCACATTCATCGAACACTTTAAGGGGTCAGAGCCCTTTTAGAAGGCCGACCTCTTCTCGCCTGCCCCACCTTG
>CAYODB010000385.1:0-2077 GCA_964402495.1 uncultured Bordetella sp. | reverse complement strand
CACCAGCAGCGAATGTCCAGCCTCAACGAGACGGCGGAAGGAGCGCAGCAGCTTGGCGATGTCCTCGAAGTGCAGGCCGGTCGTCGGTTCGTCGAACAAGAACAGGTTCCCCTTCGGCGAGGCGCGAGGCGCGAGGCGCGAGGAGGAAGAAGTCTCCACGCTCGCAAGATGGCCTGCCAGCTTCAAACGCTGGGCTTCGCCGCCGGAAAGCGTCGGCACCGGCTGGCCGAGTCGCAGGTACTCGAGGCCGACGTCGGCGAGCGGCTTGATGCCGCGCAGGACTTCCGGATAGGCCGAGAAATACTCCACCGCCTCGGATACGGTCATTTCAAGCACGCCGGCAATGTTCTTCGCCGGCCGGTCGCCCGGCGCAATGGTGACTTCGAGGACTTCGTCGCGAAAGCGAGTGCCGTTGCAATCGGGGCAGCGCAGGTAGACGTCGGACAGAAATTGCATCTCGACGTGCTCGAATCCGTTGCCGCCACAGGTCGGACAGCGGCCATCGCCGGAATTGAAGCTGAACATGCCTGGCTTGTAGCTGCGTTCCTTCGCCAGCGGCGCCCTTGCGAACAGATCGCGGATCGCATCGAAGGCGCCGACATAGCTCGCGGGATTGGATCGGGTAGTGCGGCCGATGGGGGTCTGGTCCACCATCACGATTTCGCCTATGAGATCGGCGCCGGCCAGCGCCTTGTGTGCACCCGCCGCTTCGCTCGGCTTTCCCTTGTGCTTGAGCAATGCCGGATACAGCACATCCTGCATCAGGGTGGATTTTCCCGATCCCGATACGCCGGTCACGCAAACCAGGCGGTTGAGCGGAACGGCGATGTCCACGTTCTTCAGGTTGTGTTCCGTTACCCCCCAGACCTCGAGCCGCGGCTCACCCGGTTTCACGGCAAGGCGCTGCAATCCCGCATCGGCGCGGCGGCGGCCTCGCAGGTATTCGCCGGTCAGCGAATTCGACACGGCAGCCAGGGCGGCCGGCCGGTCGAAGAATACGATTTCACCACCTTTCTCGCCCGGTCCAGGTCCCATGTCGAGAATGCGATCGGCCGCGAACATGATCTGCGGATCGTGCTCCACCACGACCAGGGAGTTGCCAGCATCGCGCAGCTTCTGCATTACCGCGATCACGCGCCCCATGTCGCGCGGATGCAGGCCGATGGAGGGCTCGTCGAGCACGAACAACGTGTTGGTCAGTGACGTGCCCAGCGCAGTGGTGAGGTTGATGCGCTGGACCTCGCCGCCCGAGAGCGTGCGCGACTGGCGGTCGAGCGTCAGGTAACCGAGGCCGACTTCCTGCAGGTACGACAGGCGTGTTCGTATTTCGCCCAGCAGTAGTCCAGTGGCTTCATCCAGCACCATCGATGGCAGGTGAACGGACGCGAAGAACTTCGCGCAGCGATCCACCGGCAACTGCATCAGGTCATGGATCGTCAGGCCGGGCACCGACTGCAGTTGCGGGTGATTCCAGGCGACGTCCTTCGGTCGGTAGCGCATGCGCGGGTCCAGCACCGAATCCGCGTCGACCGTGTTGCCCAGCCGCCATAGCAAGGCATCCGGCTTCAGCCGACTGCCTTCGCAAGCCGTGCACGGCGTGTAGGCGCGATAGCGTGACAGCAGCACGCGGATGTGCATCTTGTAGGCTTTGGTTTCGAGCCAGTCGAAGTAGCGCTTCACGCCATACCAGACGCCGGGCCACGATTTTTTCCAGTCCACCCATTGCGGCTCGCCGTCGATCACCCAGCTTTTCTGCGCCAGGCTCAGGTCGCGCCACGGTTTGTCGAGCGGAATGCCGCGCTTTTTCGCGTACTTCTCCAGGTCGTCCTGGCATTCCTTGAAGCTTTGTGTCTGCCAGGGTTTGACCGCGCCCGCACCCAGCGTCTTCGACTCGTCGGGAATCACCAGCCCGTAGTCAACACCGATCACTCGGCCAAATCCGCGGCAGGTGTCGCAGGCGCCGACCGGGGAGTTGAACGAGAACGTACTCTGGCTCGGCTCGCGGTAGTGGATGTCGCAGTCGGGGCAGTGCAGCGCCGTGGAGTACTTCCACGGCCCTGCAGGGGCTAGGGGTGAG
>CAYODB010000384.1:0-2102 GCA_964402495.1 uncultured Bordetella sp. | reverse complement strand
CTCCCCTCGCCCCTAGGGCCATTCGTTCCAGGCATGAATTTATTCATGTTTTCGTCGGAGCGTGGCCGCTTGATTCCTGCCTGGCCGCCGCAATGTATCGGCTATGGTCCTTATCCGATGAACCCGCGCAACCTTTCCCGACTGATGTGGAGCGAGGCCCTGTCGATGCTGGAGCAGGCCGATCGCCTGCATCGCCAGTTCTTCCAGCCGGTGGCGGCACAGGCCCCGGCTTGGGAGCCGCCGGTGGACGTGATCGAAAGCGCGGACACCCTCTGGGTCCAGGTTGCCCTGCCGGGAGTGGATCCCGGTTCGGTGACGGTCGGATTGGAGCCGGATGCGCTCACCGTGTCTGCCCGGCGTTCGTTCCCGTGTGGTGCGGGCGAGAGTGGACGCGCGGCGCGAATTCGGGCGCTGGAGATTCCGTATGGGCGGTTCCAGCGCAGGATCGGCTTGCCATTGCAGGCCCTGACACTGGCCAACAAGAGAATGCAGGACGGGTGTCTTACCCTGACTTTCAGCAGGAAGGAATCATCATGAATAGCTGGCCCACCATGCAGGAAATGCTCTCGCCGGACGAGGCAGCCAGGTCCGCGCAAGCACCCGAGGCCGCACGCAACGGCGGGAGTGTAAAGCCGCTGCCGGACGACTCCATGATCATCGTGCCGCTGCGCAACGCCGTGCTGTTTCCCGGCGTGATGTCGCCGATCACGATCGGCCGCGCGTCCTCGGTCGCCGCCGCGCAAGAGGCGGCGCGAGCCGAGCGCAAGGTCGGCTTCCTGCTGCAGCGTGATCCCGCCCAGGACGAGGTCGGTCCCAATGACCTTCACTGGGTTGGAACCGCCGGCCAGGTGGTGCGCTATATCACCGGTGCGGATGGCGGACACCACATGGTGGTGCAGGGCCAGTCGCGCTTCCGTGTCCTCGAATTCCTCGAGGGCTGGCCGTTCATGGTGGCGCGCGTCGCTTTCATCGACAGCGTGGAAGACCTCAATCCCGAAACCGAGGCGCGCTTCATCCAGTTGAAGGAGCGTGCAATCGAGGCCATCCAGTTGCTGCCCAACGTGCCCGACGAACTCATCGGCGTCGTCCAGGCGATGAACTCGCCCGCGCTGCTGGCCGACATGGTCGCCAATCTCCTCGATGTGAAGAGCGAGGAGAAACAAGCGGTGCTGGAAACATTCGACCTCAAGCGGCGCCTGGACAAGGTGCTGGGCCTGCTCGGCGACCGCGTCGCTGTCCTCAGGCTTTCCAAGGAAATCGGCGACAAGACCCGCGCGGAGTTCGACGACCGCCAGCGCGAACACGTGCTGCGGGAGCAGATGCGCCAGATCCAGAAGGAACTCGGCGAGGGTGAAGAAACCGCCTCCGAAATCGAGGAGCTGAAGAAGACCATCGACGAGGCCGGCATGCCCGCGGACGTGCACAAACACGCCACCAAGGAGCTGAAGCGCCTGCAGCGCATGGGCGAAGGCAGCGCAGAAGGCTCGATGCTGCGTACCTATCTGGAGTGGCTGAGCGAACTGCCCTGGAAGGTAGAGGAAACGAAATCCATCGACATCGCGCAAGCGAGGCAGGTGCTCGACGAGGACCACTACGGCCTGGAGAAAATCAAGCGCCGCATCCTCGAGTATCTTGCGGTGCGCAAGCTCAACCCGGAGGGCAAGAGCCCGATCCTGTGCTTCGTCGGTCCGCCCGGCGTGGGCAAGACCTCGCTCGGCCAGTCGATTGCGCGCGCAACCGGACGCAAATTCCAGCGTGTTGCCCTGGGCGGCACGCACGACGAAGCGGAAATCCGCGGCCACCGCCGTACCTACATCGGCGCATTGCCGGGCAACATCATCCAAGCGATCCGCCGGGCGGAGTCGCGTGCGAGCGTGCTGATGCTGGACGAGATCGACAAGCTCGGCGCGGGAGGTTTCCATGGCGATCCGTCGAGCGCGCTGCTCGAGGTTCTCGATCCGGAGCAGAACTCGAAGTTCCGCGACAACTACCTTGCCGTGGATTTCGACCTGTCGAGGGTCATGTTCATCGCCACGGCGAACCAGCTCGATACGATCCCGGGCCCGCTGCGCGACCGCATGGAGATCATTCACCTGCCAGGT
>CAYODB010000383.1:0-2122 GCA_964402495.1 uncultured Bordetella sp. | reverse complement strand
TCGCCTGCGTCATGGGTTCCTGCACCGCCGGCGGCGCCTATGTCCCGGCGATGGCCGATGAAGCGATCATCGTCAGGAACCAGGGCACCATTTTCCTCGCCGGGCCGCCCCTGGTGAAAGCGGCAACCGGTGAAGTCGTCAGTGCCGAGGAACTGGGCGGCGCGGAGGTGCATACCCGCGTCTCCGGTGTGGCCGACCACTACGCGCTCAACGATGTCCATGCACTCGAGCTCGCGCGCCGCATCGTTTCCCATCTCAATATCCGCAAGGAACCGGGCCTGGAGATCCGCGAGCCGCGCGAACCCCTGCATGAAGTGGCGGAAATGCACGGCATCGTGCCTACCGACGCGCGCAAGCCATTCGACGTGCGCAAAGTCATCGCGCGCATCGTGGATGCCAGCGAGCTCGACGAATTCAAGCCGCTCTACGGCGCCACCCTGGTATGCGGGTTCGCGCACATCCACGGCTACCCCGTGGGCGTCGTCGCCAACAACGGTATCCTGTTTTCAGAGTCAGCCCTCAAGGGCACGCATTTCATCGAGCTGTGCTCACAGCGCAAGATTCCGCTGGTTTTCCTGCAGAACATCACGGGATTCATGGTCGGCAAGAAATACGAAGCCGAAGGCATCGCACGCAACGGCGCGAAAATGGTGACTGCGGTTTCCTGCGCCAAAGTGCCGAAGTTCACGGTCATCATCGGCGGCAGCTTCGGTGCCGGCAACTATGGGATGTGCGGTCGGGCGTACTCCCCGCGTTTCCTCTGGATGTGGCCGAACGCGCGCATTTCGGTCATGGGCGGGGAACAGGCCGCCAGCGTGCTGGCCCAGGTCAAACGCGACGGCCTGGAAAAGTCCGGCAAGGCCTGGAGCAGCGAGGACGAGCAGGCATTCAAGGCGCCGATCCTCGCGCAATACGAAATCCAGGGGCATCCCTACTACGCCAGTGCGCGCTTGTGGGACGACGGGGTCATCGACCCCGCCGACACCCGCATGGTTCTCGGACTGGGCATTTCCGCATCACTCAATGCACCGATCGAGGAAACGCGCTTCGGCGTGTTCAGGATGTAAGCCGTTGCTCTTGCACATCCTTGTCATGGACATTTAGACTGGCGAAATGGACATTTCGGTAACTGACTTCAAACAGCGATGTCTGGAGATCGTGCGCAGCGTGGAGCGCACCGGCAAGCCCGTCGCGATCACCCGGCGTGGCAAGGTCGTGGCGCGGCTCACCCCGTCCGGGACCACTACCATGACGGACGGGCGAAGGCCCTGGGAGGTCCTGCGGGACCTCGGGGGTAAACTGCTCGCGAAGCCTGGCGAGTCGGTCCTGCAGGCCGAGGATTTCGAGGCGGGGCGTTGAGCGTCCTGCTCGATACCCATGTCTGGATCTGGTGGCTTACGCCGCATTCCCCCTTGAAACCGAAGGAGCGGCAGGCGCTCGACACCGCCGTGCGGCGGGCGCCGCTCGCTCTGTCTGCCGTGAGTTTGTGGGAAGCCCAGCTCCTTCATGCCAAGCGACGGCTGGTCCTTCCCCTGCCCTTTGCCGACTGGATTACCCGCGCGACCGATGAGCGCATGATCAGCGTCTTGCCGCTGGACCGGGAAGTTGTGATCACCCTGGACGCCTTGCCCGCCAGCTTCCATGGCGACCCCGCGGACCGGATCATCGTTGCGACGGCGCGCACGCATTCCCTACCGCTCGCGACGCAGGACGCCGCAATCCGGCGCTCCCGTCTGGTGGCGGTCTGGAAGCCGCAGGCAGAGCCCGCAGGTTAAAAGCATTTCACCCCTGCCCATGCCCGACCACAACTATTTCTCCAATCTGATCTGGCAAATCGCAGATCTGCTGCGCGGCCCCTATCGCCCGCCACAGTACGAGCGCGTCATGCTGCCGATGACCGTGCTGCGCCGGTTCGACTGCGTCCTCATCCCAACGAAAGCCAAGGTCTTGGCGGAGCATGCGAGGCTCAAGGGCGGCAAGGTCGAAGGCGAAGCCCTCGACCAGCGCCTGAACAAGGCCGCGGGCCAGCGCTTCCACAACCACTCCCCGCTCGACTTCGAGAAGCTCAAGGGCGACCCCGACAACATCGAGAAGCACCTCGTCAGCTACATCAAGGGCTTCT
>CAYODB010000382.1:0-2123 GCA_964402495.1 uncultured Bordetella sp. | reverse complement strand
CCTCGACGCGGACCACTACGGCCTCGACAAGGTCAAGGAGCGCATCGTCGAGTACCTCGCAGTTCAACAGCGGGTGGAAAAGCTAAAGGCGCCGATCCTGTGCCTGGTCGGGCCGCCCGGCGTGGGCAAGACCTCGCTGGGACAGTCGATCGCGCGCTCGACCAACCGGAAATTCGTGCGCATGTCGCTGGGTGGCGTGCGTGACGAAGCGGAAATCCGCGGGCACCGCCGCACCTACATCGGCTCCATGCCTGGCAAGCTGCTGCAGAACATGTCCAAGATCGGCGTGCGCAATCCGCTGTTCCTGCTCGACGAAGTGGACAAGATGGGCCAGGACTTCCGTGGCGACCCCGCCTCGGCATTGCTGGAAGTGCTGGATCCGGAGCAGAACGACAAGTTCGTCGACCATTACGTCGAAGTCGAGTATGACCTGTCCGATGTGATGTTCGTGGCCACTGCCAATACGATGAACATCCCCGCGCCTCTGCTGGACCGCATGGAGGTGATCCGCCTGTCTGGCTACACCGAGGACGAGAAGATCAATATCGCGATGCGCTACCTGGCGCCGAAGCAAATGAAGAACAACGGCGTGAAAGAAGGCGAACTCGCGGTGTCCGAGAGCGCGATCCGCGACATCGTGCGCTACTACACGCGCGAAGCCGGCGTCCGCAGCCTGGAGCGCGAAATCTCCAAGATCTGCCGCAAAGTGGTGAAGTCGCTGCTGGTGAAGAAGCGCGAGAGCAAGGTCATCGTTTCCGCCCGCAACCTCGACCACTATCTGGGTGTGCGCCGGTATACGTTCGGCCTGGCGGAGAAGAACAACCAGGTGGGACAGGTCACCGGGCTCGCATGGACGGAAGTCGGCGGCGAGCTGCTGACGATCGAAGCGGTGGTAATGCCCGGCAAGGGCAACATACAACGCACCGGTTCGCTTGGCGACGTGATGAAGGAATCGGTTGAAGCGGCCCGCTCAGTCGTGCGTTCGCGGGCTGCGCGGCTTGGGGTGAGGGACGACGCGTTCGAGAAAAGCGACATCCATGTGCACGTTCCCGAGGGCGCGACTCCGAAGGATGGCCCGTCCGCGGGGGCAGCGATGACGACTGCACTCGTGTCGGCGCTGACCGGGATTCCGGTGCGGGCGGATGTGGCGATGACCGGTGAGATCACGTTGCGCGGCGAAGTCCTTGCGATCGGCGGCCTCAAAGAGAAGTTGCTGGCCGCACATCGTGGCGGGATCAAAACGGTTTTGATCCCGGAAGAGAACGTCAAGGATCTCGCCGAAATTCCGGACAACGTCAAGAACCGGCTCGATATCCATCCAGTGAAGTGGATCGATGAAGTGCTGGAACTCGCACTCGAGCGCAAGCCGGAACCGTTGCCGGAGAAGACCGCGGCGGTTGCCGCCATTCCAGCGGTCGAACCAACGGAAACGGTGAGCGTGGTCAAGCACTAAAGTATCGGAAGGCAAAATAACGGGAATGCGGATGCATTCCCGTTATTTTTTGCCCGATGCATCCATGCGGTGTGCGGCCAGGCGAGCAGCCGGAAACGCGCTTGACACAAGGATTTTCAGCTTGTTATAAAGCGCGTGCGGGCATCACTCATCCATCCATAAAAATTATTCTGTCTTCGCCCGCCGTCGAAAGCAGTTTCCAGTTCTAAATCAAAACTGAAAGGGGACATCAGTGAACAAGTTCGAACTTATCGAGGCCGTTGCGAAGTCGGCCGACATATCCAAGGCGGCGGCCGGGCGCGCCCTGGATGGCGCGGTCGCTGCAATCCAGGCATCGCTGAAGAAGGGCGGCATGGTGACGCTGGTCGGTTTCGGTACCTTCTATGTCGGCAAGCGTGCTGCCCGCAGCGGACGCAATCCCCGCACCGGCGCAGCCATCAAGATCAAGGCAGCAAAAGTGCCGAAGTTTCGCGCTGGAAAAGCGCTAAAGGATGCGCTAAACTAGCGCGCTTCCGTAAGCCCGCTAGTTGTTCAGGTTTCTCAAGCTCTTACAGGCAAAGGACAGGCAGTCGCGCAGCAGACTTTACTGCGGCTGCATGGTGGGGTGCTGCATGCAGGGTGCTTAGCTCAGCTGGTAGAGCGTCGCCCTTACAAGGCGAATGTCGGGGGT
>CAYODB010000381.1:0-2154 GCA_964402495.1 uncultured Bordetella sp. | reverse complement strand
GTCGAAAGCGATCTCGACCGGCTCCTTCTTCAGCCCCGCCTTGTTCAACAGGTCGCGCAGCCGCACGCCACGCCACTTGGCATTGCCGATGGCGCCGTGGCCCCATTGCACGCCGGCGACATGCGGCTGGGAAAAGCCGCGGCGGTTTCCAGAACACATGCAGACCGCCGCCAGTTCGACAATTTCAAAATCGCGCGTGAGCTCGGCCAGGGTCAGGCTCAGCGGCTTTTCCAGGACATCGCCGCCGATGTCCAGTTTCCAGGACTGCGCCTCGACCTGGGGAATGCCTGACAAATGGTAGCGCACGAAAAAAGCACTGTTCGGGGTAAACGCTTCGTTGAAATAGCGCACCGGTGTCTCGAAATTCGGCGGCCGGAACGATTTCTTGATCAGCGGCAGCTTCCCCGGCAGCGCTTCGAGCAGCGCCGCATCGAGCGCGCCGCCCGGCAGGATCGGTGCTCCGGGAAGGTCGGCGGCAGCAGCGAAAGGGTTCCAGCGCACGCCCTGCGCCAGCAGCAATCCGCCCGCGGATGCCTTCAGGAAGTCACGTCTGTCTCTCATCTCTCCTCCGGTTCCCGGCCACGCGCGCCACGTCAGAACAGCACGCCCGCCTGCCCCCGCGGATCGTTGGCAATCGTGATCCGCCCTGTTGCCCTGTCGAAGTAAACGACCTGCATGTTACCCCAGCGGCGGCGGCCGACATCCACCGCATGGCCCTTCGCCTGCAGCGCGGCGATCCAGTCGGCCGGAAAGCCCTCCGGCTCGATCTGGATGCGATCGGGAAGGTACTGGTGATGATAGCGCGGCGCACCCACCAACCACCCGAGGTCGGTATGCGCTTGATCGACATAGGCAAGAATGCCTAGCAGAACCATCGAGATGATGCGGGAGCCGCCGGGCGAGCCCAGGACCAGCACGCCACGCCCGTCCTCGACAAAGGTCGGCGACATGGAAGACAGCGGGCGCTTGCCGGGGGCAACGGCATTGGCCTCGTTTCCCTGCAGGCCGTAGAGATTGGCGTCGCCGGGCGCCAGGGAGAAATCGTCCATGTGATTGTTGAGCAGCACGCCACTGTCGCCGGCGACGAATCCGGAACCGAACGGGCCGTTCACCGAAAGTGTCGCAGCCACCCGGTTGCCCTGCGCATCAATGACGGAGAAATGCGTGGTGTCTTCGCCTTCCGAGCCCGCGGCCGCCTTGTTGAGATCATGGCTCGGCGTGGCCTTGTCCGCCTTGATTGACGACCCGCGCCGGAGAGCGTATTCCCGGGTTGCCAGCTTCGCCGGCACATTGATGAAATCAGGATCACCCATGTAGCGCGCCCGGTCATGGTAGCCGCGGCGCAGTGCCTCGACGACGTAGTGAACCCGGTCAGCCTGCTCCAGGGACGGCAGGTCGAGCGGCTCCAGGATGAACAGGCTCTGAGCCAGCACCAGGCCGCCGGAAGACGGCAGCGGCGCAGTGGTTATCCTTGCGCCCCGATAGCTGAAGCGCATCGGCTCGCGCTCGATGACCTTGTAATTTTCCAGGTCCGGCAATTCCCAGATTCCGCCTCCGGCGCGCACCGCCTCCACCATGTCCCTTGCAGATTCGCCGCCGTAAAAGGCCTTGCGCCCCTGCTCCGAGATGCGCCGTAGCGTAAGCGCGAGTTGCGGTTGCCTGACCAGGAAGCCCACAGCAACCGCCTTGCCGCGATCGAGAAAAATCCGTGCGGCATTGCCGTCGATCCTGAGCGCAGCTTCCCGTGATGCGGTGGCCGCCGCATAACGCGCGTCGGCTGCAAAGCCTTCCGCCGCCAGCCGGATGGCGGGCGCGAGCGAGCGCGACAAGGGCAACCGCCCGTAGCGCGTTGCAACCCAGTCGAGGGCCGCCGGCGTCCCCGGAATGCCCGCGGCCGCCGGCCCCTCCAGCGACAGCTTATCGCGCGGCTTGCCGTCCTTGCCCAGATAAAACGCCGCCGTCGCCTTGCCCGGCGCGGTTTCCCGCGCATCGACGAAGACCTCGAAACCGTCTGCTTCCCGATGCAATAGCATGAACCCGCCGCCGCCCAGTCCCGAAGCAAACGGTTCCACGACCGCCAGTGCCGCCGCCACCGCCACCGCCGCGTCGAAGGCATTGCCGCCGGAATGCAGGATCTCGCAGCCCGCGCGGCTG
>CAYODB010000380.1:0-2167 GCA_964402495.1 uncultured Bordetella sp. | reverse complement strand
CGACGGTACCAGCCCACAGTTTTTCCGCTCCGCAGCGCGCGTGGGTGATCGCGGCCGCGCGATTCATGCCCGGTGTCTGCGCGGTGTTGGTGTCCAGCTCGGTGCTCTTGACGATGCGGATGCCGTGGAACTTCCATTTTGATTCGTCCATATCTTCCTCTTAACGGGTCTGGAACAGGAACAGCAGTAACAGCGTCGGCACGATGGTATTCACCAGCGCAAACACCAGCCAGCGGCGCGGGCCTTTCTCGTTGGCGGTCACATGGAAGAAAGCGGTGATGCCCGAAGCCCCGACCACCAGGCCGCCGATCGCGTAAAGAATGGAGAACATGCGAAGCTCGCCGTGGCGCTGGTGATAGGGCACCAGGCCCAGTTGCCAGATCAGGTAGGCGATCAACCCGAGGTTCGCGATCAGCGGAATATAGTAGACGATGAATCGCTTGAGCTGCTGGTTCAATTGTTTGAGTCCTTCAATGCCATTTTCAATACGCGCGCAACATGCAGGGCCTGGCGCCCGGCACCATCGCGGATCTGGTGGCGGCAACTGGTGCCGTCGGCCACGACGATGGAATCCGCCGCTGCGCTTCTGACTGCGGGGAGCAGCGACAATTCCGCCATCTTCATGCTGGCGTCGAAATGCTCCGCTTCATAGCCGAAGCTACCGGCCATGCCGCAACAGCTCGATTCGATGGACTCGACTTTCAGGCCCGGGATCATGGCCAGCACCTTGTGCACGGCGGGCATGGCGTCGAAGGCCTTCTGGTGGCAATGGCCGTGCAGCAGCGCCGTCCTCGCTTCCAGCGCTTTCAGTTCGAGTTTCAGACGCCCCGCCGCAGATTCGGCAGCAAGGAATTCCTCGAACAGCATCGCGCGTTCGGCGAGCGGGCCCACTTCATCGTCCAGGCCCATCACCAGGAACTCGTCGCGCAAGGTCAGCAGGCAGGAGGGTTCGAGTCCGACGATCGATATGCCGCGGTCGACATACGGACGCAGGGCATCGAGCATGCGTTGCGCTTCCACCTTGGCTTCGTCGACCATTCCCGCGGCGAGGAAGGTCCGGCCACAACACAGCGGTCGCTCGCCGGTCCCGGCCGTCGCGACCTGCACCTGGTATCCCCCGGACTTCAGTACCGCGAGTGCAGCCTCCACGTTCTCCGGTTCGAAGTGGCGCGAGAAGGTGTCGATGAACAATACGACTTCGGTGCCAGTGGCCGCACCCGGAGCAAAGCGGCCGCCCGGCTTCCATTTGGGCAACGTGCGCCTCGCACTCAGCCCCAGCAGTTTCTCGGTAAGGAAAGGCAGGCCCGGGATGGCGCTGTGCAAGTTCAACAGCGGCGCGAACTTTGCGACAAACGGCGCATAGCGCGGCAGCCAGGCAATCAGTTTCTGCCGCAGCGAATAACCGTGGCGCTTGCCGTATTGCTGCAGGAATTCGATTTTCATGCGCGCCATGTCTATCCCGGTCGGGCATTCGCGCTTGCAGCCCTTGCAACTGACGCACAGCTCCATGGTGTCGCGCATCGCGTCCGAGGTCAGGGCTTCGGGACCGAGCTGCCCGGAGATCGCCAGGCGCAGGGTGTTGGCGCGGCCCCGCGTCAGGTGCTGTTCGGCGCCGGTGACGCGGAACGACGGACACATGGTGCCGGCGTCAAACTTGCGGCAATGGCCGTTGTTGTTGCACATCTCCACCGCGCTGCTGAACCCCCCCCAGTCCGACCAGTCCAGGGCGGTGTCGAACTTGCGCGCCTGATAGCCGGGCTCGTAGCGGAACAGGCTGCGGTCGTCCATGCGCGAGGGGCGCACGATCTTGCCCGGATTCATCAGCCCCTTGGGATCCAGCAGGTCCTTGATCTCGCCCAGCGCGGCAGTCAGTTTTTGCCCGAGGATCGGTTCGATCCATTCGGAGCGCACCAGGCCGTCGCCATGCTCGCCCGAGAACGCGCCTTTGTACTGCCTGACCATCGCACAGGCTTCCTCGGCGATGGCGCGCATTTTTTCCGCGCCGTCGCGCCGCATATTCAGAATCGGCCGCACGTGCAAGGTTCCCACCGAAGCGTGCGCGTACCAGGTGCCTTTGGTGCCGTGTTTCTCGAAAACACGGGTCAGCCTGTCGGTGTACTCGGCAAGATGCTCGAGCGGCACCGCGCAGTCCTCGATGAAGGACACC
>CAYODB010000379.1:0-2170 GCA_964402495.1 uncultured Bordetella sp. | reverse complement strand
AACGAGAATTCGACTTCCGAATTGCCGGATATCCTGGCCGCCGCCCGGCACCCAGGCCCAAAGATTCTTGATTTTTCATCAATTCTAGACTACTGTT
The DNA here is from genome assembly GCA_964402495.1 of uncultured Bordetella sp. Taxonomy (GTDB): domain Bacteria; phylum Pseudomonadota; class Gammaproteobacteria; order Burkholderiales; family JACQAP01; genus JACQAP01. The sequence goes on along the minus strand of CAYODB010000379.1, from coordinate 2,073 downwards.
CATAATAACAGTACACCTCAAGTCGCCCTATTTGTCGCCTTCAATGGAAATAGGCTGTGTGGAGATAAGGAAATGCTAACGGAATCAGGGAATTCGTCAAGCAATTCCACGGAACCCCGCCTCCTGGATAGGCTGCGTGGCGCGATCCGGCGCCTGCATTACAGCCGGCGCACGGAGGAAGCCTATATCCACTGGACCAAGAGATTCATCTACTTCCATGGCAAACGTCACCCGGCCGAGCTTGGGGAGGCCGCCGTTACCGCATTCCTGAACTACCTCGCCACCGATCGTAACGTCGCCGCGTCAACCCAGAACCAGGCGCTTTCCGCATTGCTGTTTCTTTACAAGGAGACGCTCGGCATCGAACTGGATTGGCTCGACGGGCTGGTTCGGGCGAAGCGTCCGCAACGAATGCCGGTGGTACTGACAAAGGAAGAATTGGAAAGACTGCTTGACGCGCTGGAAGGGATTCAATGGCTCATGGCCAGCCTTTTGTATGGCACCGGCATGCGATTGATGGAGTGCCTGCGCCTACGGGCCAAGGACGTCGACTTCGGCTACAAGCAGATATTGATCCGGGACGGCAAGGGGGAGAAAGACCGTATCACGATGCTGCCCGAGAGCCTGGTCGAACATTTGAAATCCCAAATGGAACGGGCTCGCAGAATTCACGATCTGGACCTGCGGGAAGGATTTGGTGAAGTACACCTCCCCTACGCGCTCGCCAGAAAATACCCGCGCGCCGGATTCGAATGGCATTGGCAGTACGTGTTCCCTTCCAAAAACCGGTCGGCGGACCCCGGCGACGGCGTCATTCGACGGCACCATCTGGACGAGTCGGTCCTGCAGCGAGCAGTCAAAACGGCATCACGCATCGCGGGCATTTCCAAACCAGTCCACTGTCACACGCTGCGGCATTCCTTTGCCACTCACCTGCTGCAATCCGGATATGACATTAGAACGGTCCAGGAACTCCTGGGACACTCGGATGTAAGCACCACCATGATTTACACCCACGTCCTGAACCGCGGCGGCCGTGGCGTGAAAAGTCCCCTGGATACCCACTGACGTTACGTCAATGCAACGTTTTGGGCATGGCCCCCGATTGCTTTCTATCCTCTCCCCGCTCCACCTGCATTAACCACACGGATACAATCTCCGCGGTTTTTCCTCCGTGTCTTGAAAGGTACTCCACGCTACGCGAGGGTATCCGCGGTGAGAGTTGACCTGGTCCCTAGGCGACGCCGTCCCCGGCCTCCGCCGAGCGGACCAGGTAGCCGCCGGATTTCTCGTCGTGCTCGAGCTTGAGCAGTCCGCGGATGGCCGCTTCCTCGAGCAGGGTATTGAAATTGCGGAAGCCGTGATAAGCCTCGTTGAACCCGGGATTGCGGCGCTTGAGCGCCTGCTTGATCATCGAACCCCAGATCTCGCCTTCCCCGCCCCGCTCCGCATTCAGCGCGTCGAAGGTATTGACCACCAGGTCCAGCGCCTTCTGCGACTTGTCGTCGGAGATCGCATCCTCGGCATCGACTGGCTCGGCGGCCTGCGCCCTGGCGGTCGAGGCGGCAGGTTTTGCAGCCGCGGATTTGCGCGCGCGCGACTGGCGCTTGGGCGGCGGCGCCTTGCGCACCAGGTCGTCGTAGAAAATGAATTCGTCGCAGTTGGCGATCAGCAGGTCGGAGGTGGAATGCTTCACCCCCACCCCGATCACTTCCTTGTTGTTCTCGCGCAGCTTCGACACCAGCGGGGAAAAATCCGAGTCGCCGCTGACGATGACGAAGGTATCGACGTGCTCCTTGGTATAGCAAAGGTCGAGCGCATCCACGACCATGCGGATGTCGGCGGAATTCTTGCCGGACTGGCGCACGTGGGGGATCTCGATCAGTTCGAAGGCCGCTTCGTGCATCGGCGCCTTGAACTCCTTGTACCGGTCCCAGTCGCAGTAGGCCTTCTTCACCACGATGCTGCCCTTGACCAGCAGGCGCTCGAGGACTTTCTTGATGTCGAACCGGTCGTACTTCATTTCGCGCACGCCGAGGGCGACGTTCTCGAAGTCGCAGAACACGGCCATGT
>CAYODB010000378.1:0-2180 GCA_964402495.1 uncultured Bordetella sp. | reverse complement strand
CCGTCGAACAGGGCATCGGCCTGTTCGCCCATGAGCCACCGCGTCTTGTCGTCGAGGACGCCCGCTTTCAACTTGAAGTCGCCGCGGCCGAACAGAACTGCTCCGCTCGCAAGCAGCGATCGATACGGCGAAACGGCTCCGCTTTCGGCAAGCCTGACGACCACGCCGTCATCGGCATCGCCGAGCATCGGGACGTTGCCCCCTGCATCCATGATCGACGCGATGAACTCGAGCATCGCCTCGATCCGGGATTCGTAGCCGACTGAGAACCACTGTCCGTTTGCCTTCCCGGCAAGCAATGTAAACAGCAGCAGATCGAGGACGAACTGCTGGTAAGACGTGGACTGCTCACGATTGACGCCGTCGGGGGCGATCTGCAGCATTGCTTCCCGCTCGAGGATCGCCTTCGCCTCGGTGAGCCAATCGCCCGCGCATGCCCAGTGCGGCCAAGTCAGGGCGGCGATGAACAGGCCCGCTGCTTCGCCGATCAGGTGGTTGTTGGCCGAGGAATGGAGCGAGAGATGGCCGCGCACGAACTGCGCGTGCTGGTGGACCGATTCGAGCCAGCGTTGCCGCAGCCGTTCGCCCTGGGTTCCCCGGAACAGCGGGGAGTGCGTTCCACCGAGGAGTTGCCATGCGATTGACCAGTTGATGAGCCTGATCCCCGCCTCGAGCGCGCTGGTCCAGTTGGGCCCCATGCGAAAGGGGCACACGGCGAACCAGCTTTCCAGGTGCTGCCGGAGGACATGGAAATAGGTGGCGTCGCGGCTGAGCGCATAGGCCTGGGCCAGGGTCACGAGATGCAGGTGCCGATTGGGCTCCCACAGATACTTGATGTCCCCCACAACCTCCGGATTGCGGTAATCGAGCAGCTTGCCGAAACTGAGTGGCGCCTCGATGCCGGTCTTGGGATCGCGATTCCAGCACGGCGGTGAGCCGAGGTCGGCATCGTGCAGCGCAAACACGTCCAGCCTGCCGGCCACAATCCGGTCGGCAGCAGCAAGGTATGGCGCGGCAGAAACGTTCGCCACGGCATGTATCCAGTGATGCGGGACCGGCGCCAGGTCGGGAGGGGGTACTCCCGGCGAGCCAAACAGGCCGGTCCGCTCCAGATGAATTGCCAGGGTGCGCGCGACGCGATGCGAAATCTCCGACAGCGTCATGCAGCGAAGGCGGTTGAGCCGCCACCGGAAACGCTGCTTCATGCCCTCCACCCTGGCAACAGGCGCGAAGCTGTCGTCGTCTTCGCCGAAAGCCGCCGGGAACATCCGGGTCTTTTGGACTTGACGGTTCATGCGCAGGAACGGGAAGCAGGGCCCGCGGTGTCGGCCCCGGTATTGCCGGAACCCGAAATGCCAGGAATCATGCCCCTCCCTCTCGATCGTGATGATTTGGCCGGTGTTCCGGCCGGGCGACGAATGCCGCCTCCTGCGTGCGCGCCCACGACCTTCGCGAGCACCACTGCCAGCATGCGGAGGCATTGTTGAAGCCGGACGTACGCAAGCAGAGGCGGCAGTAGTCTGATCGGAACAGGGCCGCTGGCCCGAACCGGGTCATGCGACGGCGTATTGCCGGTGCCAGATCTCGAGGTTGAGAAGGGCCCACAACAGCTTCTCGTGGTTCTGCCTGCCATCGAGGTGTTCCGCCAGAACACGGTCCAGGGCCTGCCGGTTGAAATAGTCCCTGGTTTTCGAGGATTCCCCCTGGAGATGATCCAGCAGATAGTCGCGCATCTCGCCGCGGAACCAGCGGTTCACCGGAACACGGAAACCCACTTTCGGCCGCGTCAGGATGCGCTCGGGGAGGAGCCTCCTGCCCGCCTCGCGCAGGATCCATTCGATCTGGCCGTTCAGGCTGCGCAGGTCGTCCGTCGACCAACGCTCCAGTTCGCGCCAGAGCGCTGGGTCGATCCGCAGCAGGAATGATTTCCGGGTTTCCATTCTCGGGCGGGCAATTCAGTGATGGAGGGTCCCGGTGTTGACGATCGGTTGGACCTCCGCTTCGCCGCAGAGAACCACCAGCAGATTGCTCACCAAGGCCGCCTTGCGTTCGTCATCCAGATCCACCACGCGTCGGGCCGCCAGTTGGTTCAACGCCATTTCGACCATGGAGACCGCGCCTTGGACGATCATCTGCCGGGCGGCAATCACCGCCTCGGCCTGCTGGCGTCGGAGCATCGC
>CAYODB010000377.1:0-2192 GCA_964402495.1 uncultured Bordetella sp. | reverse complement strand
CAGCAACGTAAGAACGAAACCGACGACGCCCACGAGCGCAGCAACAAATATCGGCGCCGTGATGAACCAGGCCAGTATGCCGGTTCCCGCGCCAACCAGTGCCGCCGCGGGAAAACGGCCCAGCATGGCACGCAAGGCGCCGCCTACCGCGAAAACAACCGCCAGGAACAGCACAAAATAGGTTTCAAGGGAACGCGCATTCGAACCGGGTCGGACCGTGGCCGGCTCCGGCAAAGGCTCGCCGTCGATGACCCCGATGAGCCGGCCGATACCCTCATTCAGGCCCCCGTAGACGTCACCTTCGCGGAACCTGGGCACGAATATTTCTTCGATCAGGCGCTTGGCAACCGCGTCCGGGATCGCGCCTTCCAGGCCATAGCCGACTTCGAGTCGCATTGTCTGGTCGGACCTGGCGACGACCACCAGCACCCCGTCATCGACAGTCTTGCGGCCGATTTTCCAGGCATCGGCGACCCGGATGCTATAGGCCTCGATTGTTTCCGGGAACGTGGTGCCGACGATCAGTACAGCGATCTGGCTTCCCTTGCGCTGTTCAAATTCCCCGAGTTTTGTTTCAAGTTCGCGTTTCTGTTCGGGCGCCAGCGTACCCCCCACATCGACGACGCGCCCGCTGAGGGCGGGTATCGGCGCGTCTTCGGCCCGGGCCAAACCGAATATCAGGAGCAGCGCCGCAACGGCGCCGGCAAGAAACCGGGTCACCTTACTTCTTCTCGGGAGCAGGGGCCGGTGCCGGCTTGGAGAAATCCACCGTCGGCGGCTTCGAGATCGCCTCCTCGTTCTCCACGGTGAAGGACGGCTTGACCTTGTGGCCGAAGACCATCGCGGTCAGGTTGCTCGGGAAGGAGCGGACCGTGATGTTGTAGTCCTGGATGGCGCGAATGTAACGCTGGCGCGCGACGGTAATGCGGTTCTCCGTGCCCTCAAGTTGCGCCTGCAGGTCACGGAAGTTCGCGTCCGACTTCAATTGCGGATAGTTTTCCGCCACCACCAGCAGGCGCGACAGCGCAGAGGTCATCTCGCCCTGCGCGGCAATGAACTTGGCGAATGCCTCGGGATTGTTCACCAGCTCGGGCGTCGCCTGGATGCCGCCCACGCGCGAACGCGCATTGGTCACGCCCAGCAGGACATCCTTCTCCTGCGCGGCGAAGCCTTTCACGGTTTCGACGAGATTGGGCACGAGGTCCGCCCGCCGCTGATACTGGTTGATGACTTCCGCCCAGGCGCTCTTGATCTGCTCGTCCTGGGTTTGCAGCGTGTTGTAACCGCATCCGGACAGTCCGGTCATTGCGGCGAACAGCATGAACAGCACTATCAGGCGTTTCATCGAATTCTCCAGTAAGGTATCAGGCGCAACTCAGTATGTGATGACGGCGGCCTGTTTCAACGACTGCATGGTTGCCACGGCAAAGCACAGGTCTTCCCAGGATTTGGCCTTTTCCAGGAGGTTGCGCAGCAGGTAGGCCGGATGATAGGTCACGATCAGTGGCGTGCCCCGGTAGGCGTGCAGCCGTCCGCGCATGCTGGAGATCGTCGCATCGCTGCCGAGCAGGTTCTGCACCGCAATCTTGCCCAAGGCTATGATCAGCTTTGGCCGGATCAGTTCAATCTGGCGTGTCAGGTAAGGTTCGCAGGCATGCGCTTCGCCGGGCTCGGGCGTGCGGTTTCCCGGCGGCCGGCACTTCACGACGTTGGCAATGTAGGCGTTTTCGCCTCGCTTGAGTTCGATGGCGGCTAGCATGCTGTCGAGCAATTTTCCGGCCTGGCCGACGAAGGGCTCGCCGCGAGCATCCTCCTCGGCGCCGGGACCTTCGCCGACAAAGAGCCATTCGGCCTTCTCGTCGCCCACGCCGAAGACCACCTGCCTGCGCTGCTTGTGCAGCACGCAGGCCGTGCACACGGCCGCGCTGGCTTTAAGTTGCGACCAGTCCATGTCCGCGATCTCAGCGGCGCGCCCCGGCGCGGCGGGCTGGATGGGAATGCTGCGTACCGCAGTGTCCGCTTGCGGGACCGCAGGCGCCTGCTGCGCTTCGGTTGCGTTTTCCTCCGTTGCACGGCCGCGACGGACCCAGACCGGCGTAAGGCCCAATTGCTTCAGGACCAGCGCCCGCCTGCTCCCAATGCCAGGGCCCCTCACAATGCCGGCCCCCTCACAATGCCGGCCCCCTCACGAC
>CAYODB010000376.1:0-2198 GCA_964402495.1 uncultured Bordetella sp. | reverse complement strand
TCGAGAAGGCGTACACCGACTATGAGCGCAAGGCGCAGGTAGGCGAGTTGAAGCTGTTCAGGCGCATCCCGGCGCTTACCCTGTGGCGCAAGATGCTGACCATGCTGTTCGAGACCGGGCATCCCTGGATCACCTTCAAGGATCCCTGCAATATCCGCAGTCCGCAGCAGCATATCGGGGTGGTCCACAGCTCCAACCTGTGCACTGAGATCACGCTGAACACCTCGGAAACCGAAATCGCGGTCTGCAACCTCGGCTCGGTCAACCTTGTTGCCCACCTGAAGGACGGCAAACTCGACCAGGACAAGCTCAAGGCGACGATTGCCACCGCCATGCGCATGCTGGACAACGTGATCGACATCAATTACTACGCGGTCAACAAGGCGCGCAATTCCAACTTCAAGCACCGTCCGGTCGGCCTGGGCATCATGGGTTTCCAGGACTGCCTGCACGAGATGCGCGTTCCGTACGCCTCCAAGGAGGCGGTCGAATTCGCCGACAAATCGATGGAAGCGGTGGCTTACTACGCGTACATGGCTTCGACCGAGCTGGCCGAGGAACGCGGCCGCTACTCCACTTATGAAGGCTCGCTCTGGTCGAAGGGCATCCTGCCGCAGGACACCATCAAGTTGCTGGCCGAGGAGCGTGGGGGCTATGTCGAGGTCGATGCCTCCTCCAGCCTGGACTGGGAGCCGGTGCGCAGCCGCATCTCGCGCTTCGGAATGCGCAATTCGAACTGCCTGGCGATTGCCCCGACGGCGACCATCGCCAACATCGTCGGCGTCTCCGCCTCGCTGGAGCCGACCTACCAGAACCTGTACGTCAAATCCAACCTGTCGGGCGAATTCACGGTCACCAACGAATACCTGGTGCGTGACCTGAAGAAGCTCAACATGTGGGACGAGGTCATGATCGCCGACCTCAAGTATTTCGACGGCAGCCTGGCCAAGATCGACCGCATCCCGGGCGAGGTCCGCAACCTTTACGCCACGGCCTTCGAGGTCGACCCGACCTGGGTGGTGGAAGCGGGTTCGCGCCGCCAGAAGTGGATCGACCAGGCCCAGTCGCTCAACATATATATGGCGGGCGCCTCCGGCAAGAAGCTGGACGACACCTACAAGCTGGCCTGGCTGCGGGGGCTCAAGACCACTTATTACCTGCGCACGCTGGGCGCTACTTCGACCGAGAAGTCCACGGTGCGGGGCGGCCAGTTGAACGCGGTGCCCACGGATGGCGGCGTCATGGGCGCATCCGCGGCGCAGGAAGCGGCTGAGCAAGCCAAGTTCTGCGCCATTGACAACCCGGAGTGCGAGGCATGCCAATGAACGAGCGCTCCTGGTTGCGGTGCAGGGTCATCCAATCCGGCGTTACGCTTTTCATGGCGTCGTCGGATTGCGTGGGCCGGAGCCACAATCCGCAAGGCTTCCCTGGAAGCCTGAAGAATGGCTCTTGGCGCGAGGCCTGCCAGTGAGGGCGGTGCGACAGTTGCGGACCATATCGAGGCGGCGGCTGACGTTCTGGCTGCGCCGCACGCGTGACGAAATCGTAAGGCCCGCCGTCACGGCGCGGCCGTTGAAGCGGAGTTGAGACTTCTTGATGCGATGAATACCGGGATTCATTTTTCATCGCGACCTTCGGATAAAAAGGGGCTGCATTTGCGGCCGAATATCAAAGAAGTACTTGACACTCCACCGATAACATTTATAAAGGAGCCAGCGATGCTGCAATTTGAAGATCACATACCGAGCACCGGCGGCGCTGGACTCCAGCCTGTCGTGAACAACAGCCCGCCTGCGTGCGTTTCCGCCGCAGGCAGTGCTGTTTCCGCCAATGTTGCCAAGAACGAAGCTGCCAAGAACGAAGCTGCCAAGAACGAAGCTGCCAAGAACGAGGCTGCCAAGAGCCGCGTCCGCGTCGAGGACAAGCGCATCATCAACGGCAAGGCTGACGTCAACCAGCTGGTGCCGTTCAAGTACAAATGGGCCTGGGACAAATATCTCTCGGGGTGCGCGAACCATTGGATGCCCCAGGAAATCAACATGAGCCGGGACATCGCCACGTGGAAGGACCCGAACGGCCTGACCGAGGATGAACGCCTGATCGTCAAGCGCAACCTCGGCTTCTTCGTTACCGCCGACAGCCTCGCAGCCAACAACATTGTGCTCGGCACCTACCGGCACATCACCGCCCCCGAATGC
>CAYODB010000375.1:0-2216 GCA_964402495.1 uncultured Bordetella sp. | reverse complement strand
GCATACTCTTTGCAATGGTTCTCGCTGTCGCCGCGCTTTCGGGCTGCGAGAAGAGCAAACCGCCGACGCCTCAATCGACTGCGACGCCCGACGCCCATCCGGTCAGGAACGTCGAATCCCTGCCCTCCGGCACCATCCAGGAAGGCGCGCGCACCATCAACAAGGCCGCCGACATGGGCGGCAGCCTGGAGCAGCAGAAGCAGGAGCGCGACAAGGAAGTCGAAGCGCAGAGCAAATAGGATCGCGGACCGCGACATCGCAGACATGGGCAGAATCGAAACCACCGCGGCGCTGCGCAAGCTGATCGGTTCGCCAAGCGAGCTGGTTCCCTACAAGATCCACCGGGAACTCAACCCCCGCGCCATCGAATTCATCGGCAAATCCCCGATGCTGATGTTGTCCACGGCCGGAGCCGATGGCCACGCCACCGTCTCCCCGAAAGGCGATCCGGCGGGCTTCGTGCACGTGAAAGACAGTCGCACCCTGTTGATCCCCGAACGCAAGGGCAACAAGCTCATCTTCACGCTGCAGAACATCCTCGCCAATCCGAAGGTCGGCCTGATTTTTCTGGTGCCCGGGACCTGCGAGACCCTGCGGGTACAGGGAACCGCCATTGCCGGCAGCGGCGGCATGGCTCCCGAAGCCGCGCAGGAATTCGACCGCGGCGTGCGCGATCGCTACAAGACCGACCTTTAGAGCCCGTTCCGATCGCGTGGAGAAACCGATGCGAATTCTTCGAGTCCTGCCGAGCGGTGCTGGACAAGGCGCGCGAACTGTCCGCGAACGGCAAAGCCGTGATCGCCGTGCAGAGCAGCGACGACCGCGGCCAGATCGGAATCATCATGCCAGGTGCCGCAGTCCCTTCCGGCAAATGGGGCCTGAACGTCCCCATTGCGGTCGCCGCCAGGGTGGACCGTCCGGAGGCCTCGTTCTACGGCAAGGGCATCAACTGGCTGTTCTCCGATCCGGCCCAGGTCACGATCTACGTGCGCCTGTAATGAAACCCGATCCGGCCTGATGCGCTACCACCTGCGCTGCCTCCTTTGCATCGCCGCCCTCATCGCTGTTCTGGGCGGATGCGCCACCGGCAAACCGCCGCCCGAACCGGCGACGATGCCGAAAGCGGAATCGCCGATGCTGCCGGAGGAACGGATTCGCGACAGGTTCATCATTCCCGGAGACCGGGTCGGACCGGTCAGCCTGCGCATGCCGTTGCGGCAGTTGATCACGGTAATGGGCGAGCCTGTATCGAGCACCGCGTCGAGCATTCCCGGCGGACGGCCCGCCCTGCTGTACCGCTATGCCGACCCGGAGGCCACGGCCGAGGGCGCGATCCTGGTGATGGTGCGCGAACACGACCAGACGGTCTATTCCATCCGGATTGACCGCATCGAGTCCTACCAGACCCGGGAGGGAGTGCGCTTCGGGTCGTCGGAAGCACTGGTCCGCGCCAGTTTCGGCAAGCCGCAATCCGTCCAGCGCATGGACGCGAACGCGCCCAGGACCTACTGTTACCTGAACGGCATCGCGTTGCAGATGGATGAGGTCGGGAACGTGGAAAGCATTACGGTGTTTCCGGGGCCGGACCTGCGCAAGATCTGCAAGGCCCAATAGCCCGTTCATTCACCGAGCGTAGTGGTATCGCGGCCTTCGAGAGCCGCGTCCAGGGTATGCCAGCCCAGCAATGCGCAGTTGACCCGCGACGGAAACTCGGCGATCAGTTCCAGGATCGCAATCTCCCCTGCGTCCGCGGGAGCATCCGCCGATTTGCCCCGGTTGCGCAGCAGTTGCTCGAAGTGACGGAACAGCGCGCGGGCTTGCGTCACTGTTTTACCCCTTACCGCCTCGGTCATGATGGATGCCGACGCCATCGAAATGCCGCAACACTCGCATTCGAACGCGGCTTCCAGCACCTTCTCCTGCTCCACGCGCACGTAGACATCGAAGGTGTCGCCGCAAAGCGGATTGATGCCGTGCGACCTCCGGTTCGCATCCGCCAGCGCGTGGAAATTGCGCGCGTTCTTGATGTGATCCAAAATCACTTCGTTGTAGAGGCTTTTCGTTGCGGACACCTGGAGGATCCTTCAGGCCAGCGGCCGGCCGCCGTCGATGGGGAAGATGCAGCCCGTCGAATAGGGGAAATGCGTAACCATGGCCAGCGCGGCGGCGCCGATCTCGTCGGCGGTCGCAAGCCGCCTCAGCGGCGTGCGCGTGGC
>CAYODB010000374.1:0-2225 GCA_964402495.1 uncultured Bordetella sp. | reverse complement strand
GGCCAGCCGTTGTAGCCATTGCCGATCCGGACTTCCACGTTCCGGAAGCCGGCGGCCGCAATGCGCTTCATGGCCTGCTGCGCCAGCGGCTCGATGATCTCGATGCTGTACACCTTGCGTGCGAGCGCAGCGAGGACCGCCGACTGGTAACCCATCCCGGTGCCGATCTCGAGGACCGTGTCTTCCGGGCCGACCTGCAACAGGTCGGTCATCAGCGCGACGATGAAGGGCTGGGAGATGGTCTTGTCGTAGCCGATCGGCAGCGGGCGGTCCATGTAAGCATAGGGCTGGATTTCGACCGGCACGAATTCGTGCCGGGCCACCTTGCCCATGATTTCCAATACGGCGGGATCGATGTTGTATTTGCCGATGCGGTGACCAACGAGCGCGGTGATGGCGGAGATTTCCATCACCATTTTCTGGCGCAATTCATCAAACTTCTGCGTATCCTTCTGCGTATCCATAGTGACCTCTGGTCACTCCTATGCTACGCCTGTTGCGCGGATCAGGGCCAGAGTCGAAAGCGCCGCGCGCCGCGCGAGGCCTATCATTTGGGTATGCTGCATCCTTTAGATCAATGAGGTGAGCATTCATGCGATTCATTTTTGCCCTGATCGGTTTTTTCATGGTGGTTTGCACCCCAGCCCATGCGATTGACCTGCCCAAGGTTCCTGATCTCGGCGGCCTGGGCAAAGGCTCTTTACTGGAAAAGGTCAATAAGTCGCTGGCCGACCAGCAGCACCGGGACGGACAGTTCGAGTTCAGGACGGGCAAGGCGGAATTCGCCACCGGAAACGAGAAACGCATCACCGGCCTGCTTAAAGTCATCAGCAACTATTCCAAGCCTCTGTCCGCTTTACCCAACCTTAACGTGAGTGCCCAAGGCCATACCGACGCGGACGGGACTGCAGCGGCAAATCAGAAACTGTCCCTTGCGCGGGCGCAGACGGTCTGCGCCGCGCTCAAAGCCAAAGGCATGAAACTGCCGTGTGTGCCCCGTGGAGCGGGGTCTTCGAAACCGCTCGTCTCCCCCGAGAAAACCGCGGCGGACAAGCAGAAGAACCGGCGCGTGCTGGTGCAACTGGCAAAGTAGGACGCGCCTTCACAGCATGGCGCCTTGCTGGCTGCGTGCAAAAGCTACAAGGCGCCCGGTAAGTCTTGCCGGGAATCCCGCTCCGGCCTAAACACCAGAGTGCACGCTAACGTCGTGGTTCCATTGGGAGATGCGCATGGATCTCAAACCACGAATGCGCTGGGAGCGATTCCTGCTAATTAACCGAACAGGGAGACCTTTGCTCGTTACCGACGAAAACCCGTGCGATGACGCCGCCCAGGTAACGAGGAATTTAACGGTTACCAACCTATGCGCAAATTCCGCGGCCGTGGTCTGCTCGTCACTTTCAGTGTCATCGCTGTCGTCGTCCTGCTCTATGCGGCCTCCGGATTTTTCCTTGCTCCGCGCCTGATCGAGCAGCAACTCGTCGCGCTGGTCGAGCAACGCCTCGGCCAGACCTTGACCGTGGAGAGGATCAAGGTCAATCCCTTTGCGCTGAGCGTCGATGCGACCGGCTTGCGTCTGGCCCAAGGCAGCAAGCCGCCCCTGGTGACGGCGCGTCGCGTGCATCTGAATCTGAGCTTATGGGGGAGTGGATTCGGCAGGGGCTGGGTGTTGAGTGAAGCGCACAGCGACGGATTACAGGTCATGCTCGAAACGGGAGCGAACGGCCACCTGAATTTCGCGGAAGTCGCGCAGCGCTGGAAGCAAAGCGCGCCCCCTTCAAAGCCTGACGCCACGACGCCGCGCATTACGGTAAACCACCTGGTCGCCAACGACGGCGTGTTGAGCTACCGCGAGGTCTCGGAAGATCCGGCCGCTACGAAAATTCTGCCGATCCGGATTGAATTGGAGAATCTGTCCACGGTACCGGATCGCGAGGGCCACTACTCGGTCATTGCAAAGTTCGTCGACGGCGGTGCGTTGACATGGCGCGGTGATCTGACGTTGCAACCGCTGCAGTCGGAGGGCGACCTGGAATTGCGGGGCATGCAGCTCGCGACGATCTGGAAATTCCTGCGGGATGACGTGCGCCTGGCCAAGCCGGAAGGTCAACTCACCATCGCGACCCACTATAAGTTCGATAATGCGGCAAGCAAGACAAAGCTTGCCCTGTCTGGAATTCGTGCCGAGGCCACTGATCTGAGTGTGGCGCGCGACGACGCAGCAG
>CAYODB010000373.1:0-2230 GCA_964402495.1 uncultured Bordetella sp. | reverse complement strand
AAGCGAAGAAGTGGCTCCTCAAGCACGAAGGCAACCTGCAGATGTACGAGACCGGACAGCTGTGGCCCGAGGCGACGTAGGCGCCGGAGAGGGGGACGCCGGGGCGGTCGATGCATTCTGCGACGCGCTCTGGCTCGAGGATGGCCTCGCGAGGAACACGCTCGAATCCTACCGGCGCGACCTCAAGATGCTGGCCGAATGGCTTTCCAAGTCGTGCGGCAAGAACCTGATCGATGCACGCGAGGAGGACCTGCACGCGTTTTTCGCGTCGCGCCATACGACCTCGCAACACCGCGCCTCGAGCGACGCGCGCATGTTGTCCAGCCTCAAGCGCTTCTACCAGTACTGCGTGCGTGAGAAGCAGGTGGCCCTGGACCCGACGCTGCGGCTCGATTCACCCAAGCGCGTCCCGCGCTTTCCGAAGACCCTTTCCGAAGCCGACGTCGAGGCGCTGCTTGGCGCGCCGGAGGTGAACGCGCCGCTCGGCCTGCGCGACCGGGCGATGCTCGAAGTGCTGTATGCCTCGGGCCTGCGCGTGTCGGAGCTCGTGGGCATGAAGATTTTCGAGGCCAACCTCGACGCGGGCGTGGTCCGCGTCATGGGCAAGGGCTCCAAGGAAAGACTGGTGCCGCTGGGCGAGGAGGCGGTCGACTGGGTGAAGCGCTACCTGGCGGATGCGCGACCGCAACTCGTGAAGAAGAAAGGCGATGACGCAGCGCTCTTCGTCTCTGAGCGCGGCACGGGCATGACCCGGCAGGCGTTCTGGCACATCATCAAGCGGCATGGCGCGAAAGCGATTCCCGGCAAGGCGCTTTCGCCGCACGTGTTGCGGCACGCCTTTGCGACGCACCTGGTCAACCACGGCGCGGACCTGCGCGTGGTGCAGATGCTGCTGGGACACGCGGACATCTCGACCACGCAGATCTACACGCACGTTGCGAGGGAGCGTCTCAAGAAATTGCACTCGATCCATCATCCGCGCGGATGACAGATAGCCAACAACAACAGATAGCCAAATCAATCCGCAACTTTTGAACGACGGCTCCAACCGGTTCTACGCCGGCCGGAATGCCCCGGACGATATCGCTTTCTTCAGCGCAATAGTTGAACGCCTTGGCTGAGCGATGACGGATCCAAGGTCATAAATCTCTGACTTTCTATTTTGTAACTCCCGACTGGGAGCGGATCTGCTGTTAATTCGTGTATCGGTGCTGGTACATCTTGGACGAAACTTTCAAGGCGACACCCATGCCAAGCCTCAAAGCGCTCGGCCGCGTCGGTCTCAATGAAGAGTAACCGGGCCGGGCGCGTTCCTTCGACTCCGGTATAACCAGTGTCATATTCCTGTCATGAAAACTGCCATTTCCATTCCCGACGCGGTATTCAAGTCCGGCGAACAGCTCGCGGCGCGCTTACGCGTGTCCCGAAGCGAGCTGTACGCAAGGGCTCTGACGGCGTTTCTTGAGGAACATCGAGACGACTTGATTCGGTCTGGGATGTGCCGGCACAGCAACGCGAGCCACTGCGCGTCGGGTATCACCTGGTTGTGCACGGAGAACCCACTGTAGCGCCAGCCGAGCATGCGGCTGCGCAGTTCCTCGGACAGCGCGCGCTCGCATGCGTATGCCGCTTTCGGTCACCGCCGAAGGCCACGCGGCTGAAAACCTCCTCCAGGACCGCGCCGCGAGGGGAGGACTACTCGGCCTTCACGTTCGCCTCCCGCACGATGTCGCCCCACTTCTTCTTCTCCTGCAGCACGAACGCGGCGAACTGCTCGGGACTCTGCGCGAAGGCGTCGGAGCCGAAGTCCGCGAGGTTCTTGCGGACCGCCGGATCGTTCAGTGCGGCCACGGTGGCGTCATGCAGCTTTGCAACGATGTCCCGGTGGAGCCCTTTCGGCCCGAACAGCCCCTGCCAGGAGTAGAGGTCGAAGCCGGGCGCGCCGGACTCGGCAAGCGTCGGGACGTCGGGCATCTTGGGAGAGCGCTTCGCGGTGGTCACCGCGAGCGCGCGCACCTTGCCGTCCCCGGCGAGCTTGATCGCGGTCGTAACCTGGTCGATCGTCATCGGGATGTGCCCGCCAATGAGGTCCGCATGCACCGGCGCCGCGCCTTTGTACGGCACGTGGACGAGCTTGAGGCCGAAGCGCAGCCCTATGAGCTCCGCCGAAAGGTGGTTGGAGGTGCCGATCCCGGCGGTGCCGAAGTTCTGCCCTGGATTGGCCTTCGCT
>CAYODB010000372.1:0-2237 GCA_964402495.1 uncultured Bordetella sp. | reverse complement strand
CTCGGCGGTTTCGACCCGACGCTGCCTGAATTCCGCGTCGAGTTCCTGTGCCGTCTTTGCCGTCGCAGGAGCCGGCTTGGCAGCGGCGGGTTTGGTATCGTCTTCCGGGGGCGGGGCCGACCTGGAGGTCTTCTTGCGCGGGGTCACCGTGGTCGGATCTTTCGCGTTGGAGGGCGGCGGCTGGTCCGAGTAGTGCACCTTGCCCTCCGCATCGGTCCATTTGTAGGTTTCGGCCGCGACGGGCATCGAAAACGAGACGCCGGCTGCGAGTGCCAGCAGGGCGGTGCGGATCCGGTTTTGCATCATGTAGGTCTCTCCTGGCTTCCTAGCGGGTCAGCGGATACTGCTTTTGTTCGAGGCCAAATTGCGCCTGTCCGGTTGCGAAACGTGCATGTTCGAGTGCGGCGGCGGCGTCTCCGCCGTCCATTGCGCGTTCCGCCCGGCGCAGGGCGTCCTCCGCGCTGGTCCACAGGGCATTTTGCGCACGGGCCGCAGCCACCGCCCGTCCGGCGCTGGCAATGGCGACTTTGGCATTTTGCGCATTCGCGGCGTCGGAAGCGTACACGGTCGGCAGCATCAGGGCCGCTGCCAGCCAAACCCCCGAATATCGAAAAAACCGCAGGCTATTCACACGCCTAACCATAGCTTCTGGCCGGGCGCCGGTCAACGACTAACGCCGGGCCGGCGCCGCCGTTTACCGGGAAAAACGCGATCGGTATAATGGCGTCTTTGTGAAGGATCAAAAGGCATGCGCGTCCTGCAAAAGGCCCTCACGTTCGACGACGTACTCCTCGTACCAGCCCACTCCACCGTCCTTCCGCGCGACGTCAGTCTGACGACGCGCCTCACCAAGAACATCATGCTCAACATCCCGCTGCTGTCGGCGGCGATGGATACGGTCACCGAAGCACGCTTGGCGATTGCCATGGCCCAGGAAGGCGGCATCGGTATCCTGCACAAGAACATGCCGCCCAGAAGCCAGGCTGCGGAAGTGGCAAAGGTCAAACGCTTCGAGAGCGGCGTGGTCAAGGACCCCATCACGATTTCGCAGGACATGACGGTGCGGGACGTACTCAACCTGATACGGACCCACAAGATCTCCGGCCTGCCGGTGGTAGATGCCTCCAAGGTGGTCGGGATCGTCACCAACCGCGATCTGCGCTTCGAAAACAACCTGGACCAGCCGGTCAGGAACATCATGACGCCGCGCGAGCGCCTGGTGACGGTGAAGGAGGGGACCAGCAGCGAGGAAGCCAAGAAACTGCTGCACCAGCATCGGCTGGAGCGCGTGCTGGTGATCAATGACGACTTTGAACTTCGTGGCCTCATCACCGTGAAGGACATGCTTAAATCCTCCGAGCATCCGAACGCCTGCAAAGACCAGTTGGGACGCCTGCGCGTTGGCGCCGCCGTAAGCGTAAGCGAAGGCACGGAGGAGCGCATCGAACTGCTCATCGAAGCGGGCGTCGATGTGCTGATCGTGGATACCGCGCATGGCCATTCCCAGGGCGTGCTGGACCGGGTGCGCTGGATCAAGAAAAAATTCCCCAAGACCCAGGTGATCGGGGGCAACATCGCGACGGCGTCGGCTGCAAAAGCCCTGCTCGACCTCGGTGCCGATGGCGTCAAGGTCGGCATCGGCCCGGGATCGATCTGCACCACCCGCGTCGTCACCGGTGTCGGCGTGCCGCAAATTACCGCCATTAATAACGTGGCGACCGCACTGAAGGGCACCGGTGTGCCGATGATCGCGGATGGTGGCATTCGCTATTCAGGCGATATCGCCAAGGCGATTTCCGCGGGCGCGGATTCCGTCATGCTGGGCGGATTGTTCGCCGGCACTGAAGAAGCGCCAGGCGAAATCGAGCTCTACCAGGGGCGTTCCTACAAGTCATATCGCGGGATGGGTTCCCTTGGCGCCATGCAGCAGGGCTCCAGCGACCGCTATTTCCAGGACGACGAGGACAGCACCGAGAAGCTGGTGCCTGAAGGCGTCGAAGGGCGCGTGCCATACAAGGGCAGCGTGGTCCAGGTCATGCACCAGCTGATGGGTGGACTGCGATCCGCCATGGGCTATCTCGGCTGCGCCAGCATCGACGACGTCAAGGAACGCGCCGAGTTCGTGGAGATCACGTCTGCAGGTATCCGAGAATCCCACGTGCACGATGTTCAGATTGTCAAGGAAGCCCCCAACTATCACGTTGACTGACTGCAGGGGTGAGGGGTGAGGGGTGAGG
>CAYODB010000371.1:0-2323 GCA_964402495.1 uncultured Bordetella sp. | reverse complement strand
CTTGCACACCTCGCCGGATTCGTCGTACGTCCCGTTGGGGGGAGCCGATGAGGATCTCCACGGGGTATTCGACCAGAGGATTCACGTTGATCGAGGTGCTGGCCGCGCTGCTCATTCTTTCGGCGCTGGCGCTGATGTCCTACCGCGGTCTTGGCGCGGTGCTCGATGCGCGCGAGCACGTCTCCAGGGAGACGGACAAGTGGCGGCGCGTCTCCGCCTTCATTGCCCGGTTCGAGCGCGACGTCAGGCTCGCCGCGCCGCGCGCAGTGCGGTCCGGCTCCGGCATCGCGCCGGCCTGGCGCGGCGTTCCGGGCGCAACGTCGGGGCCGCTCCTCGAATTCAGCCGCTTTGCCTCGGTGGAGGGCATGGATACCCCGCGACGGGTCGCCTACCGGTTCAGCGAAGGGCGGCAGATCGAACTGTGGCTGTGGCCGGGACTCGACATCGCGCCCGGCACGCTGCCGGAGCGCTACCCGGTGCTGGCGGATGTCAGCGCCTTCGAGTTGCAGTACCTCAACGCCAAGCTGGCATGGGTGGACGCCTGGCCGGGCGCGGCCGCCGACATGCCGGTCCCGGAGGCGGTGAGGTTGCGCATCGTCCTCGTCTCGGGCGAGGAAATCGTGCGCATCTTCGGGCTGAAATCATGAGAGCAAGTTACGATCATGAGCGCGTCACGATGATGGGAAAGCCTCCAATCATTGGAAAGGCACAAGGGGGTGTGGCCATCGTCCTTGCCATGGGCGTAGTCGCCCTGGCCACCATGGCAGCCACTGCGATCATGATCACGCAGAGTACCTGGGCGCGGCAGGGTGAACTGACGTCCGCCCATGTCCAGGCGCAGACCCTGATACAAGCTGGCGTGGACTGGGCGCGCGCGGTGCTGAGCGACGATCGCCGCCTCAGCAACGTCGACCATCCCGGCGAACCCTGGGCGTTGCGGTTGCCGCCGATGCCGGTTGAAGGCGGCGAACTCGCCGGCTTCATCGAAGACCAGCAGGGCCGGTTCAACCTCAACAACGTGGTGAGGACGGGAAAAGTGAACCTCACGCAGCTCGCGTATTTTCAACGCCTGCTGTCCGTGCTGGGGTTGCCGGTTGCACTCGCCGACACGCTGGCCGACTGGATCGACGCCGACAGCGAGCCGCAACCGCAAGGCGGCGCTGAAGACGACACCTATCTGGCGATGCAGCCGCCCTACCTCACCGCCAACAGGCCGCTGACCGATGTGGCCGAGCTGGCGCTCGTGAGCGGCTTTGACGAGGGCGTGCGCGCCCGCCTGCGCCCGTTCGTCGCCGCCCTTCCCCGGCACACTCCGGTGAACGCGAACACGGCTTCGCCCGAAGTGCTTGCCGCAATCTTCGACGGTCTGGGCCTTGACGGCGCGCGCGCCCTGATCGCACGCCGCGGACGCGCCTACTTCAGCGACAGCACCGATTTCGTCAGACAACTTCCCACAGGCGTCCAGGTGGAAACCGGCGACATTTCCTTCGGCAGCGATTACTTCCTGGCCACCCTGCGCGTGACCATCGGCGGCGCGCAGGCCCGCGGGGTCGCGTTGCTGGCGCGCGACGACGCCGGCTGGCCCGACATCGTCTGGCGGAAAGTGCCGTGAGCCTGCTTCGCATCCACGGCTCGCTTCTCGATCCGCCCCAGCGGTGCCAGTGGGCGCTCATCGGCAATGGCCGCGAACCTGTTTTGGGAGAGGGGCGGCTCGATGAGCTGCCGCGCCGCGCCGACCGCATTCAGCTCGTGGTGCCCGCCGCGCAGGTGCTGATCGTCCGCGCCCGCGTGCCGAAGGAGGCCAGGCGCCGTGCCGGATCCGCACTGGCTTTCGCGGTGGAGGAGCAGACGGCCGGGGAGCCCGATGCGAACCACGTAAGCTGGCTCGGCACCGTGGGCGACGACGATGTGCTCGCGATTATCGACAAGGCGGGCCTCTCGCGCTGGCGCGATGCGCTCGCCGCCGCCGGAATCCGTGGTTACGAAGTTCACGTCGAGACGCTGTTGCTGCCCCGGGTGACAGGCGAATGGAGCCTTGCCTGGAGCGGTGGTGAGGGATTCGTTCGTACCGGCGAGTTCGAAGGCACCGCGACCGATTGCGGCGATCGCGAAACCCCTCCGCTGTCCCTGCGCCTGCTGCTCGAGGAAGCGGAAGCACACCGTGCGGGCCCGGCGTCGCTTGCACTCTACCCAGCCGAATCCGATGCGGTGCCCGACATCGAAGCCTGGACCCGGGAACTCGGCATTGCCGTGCGCCTCGCCGGAACCTGGGACTGGCGCACCGCGCCGGCCGACGCCGGCGCCAGCGCTGGCGCTCCTGCGC
>CAYODB010000370.1:0-2352 GCA_964402495.1 uncultured Bordetella sp. | reverse complement strand
CGTGTGTAATGTCCCGCAATCCAGCCGGGCAGCATGCCCGAGTAAGGCGCATCCGCATGCGGGCTGACGAGTACGAGTTCGGTTCCGGCCACGGGAGCCTTGCCGAAACGGCGCAGGACTTCGACATGGCTGTGGCCGCCGCCTATCAACACCAGGCGCTTCATTTCGGCGCGGCGCGGAAGCTGATGTCGCCGAACATTGCGGTGGCGGATTCACCTGTGTTGTCGGTATCACTGACGATGGCTACGCCGGAAACCTCTGGCGGATCCTCGCCGAACGCGGCACGAAAATCAGCGACCACGTCGCGCTCCTCGCTGCGCCAGCGATCCAGGTTGCCGCTGCCGCCTTCCACCACGATCATCCGCACGCGGTCGCTGTACGCGCTCCAGGCTGAGGTGCCGGCGGCCGCTTTCCCGTCCCAGACATAGCAAAGCGCGGCCGTCGGGACGTCGGCACCATAGCGCTTGCGGGCAATGGCCAGTTTCATGCGCTGAATGACCGGCAGCTTGCTGGTGTCGTAGTCGAACAGCACGTAAACCCGTGCTGGAAAGTCATCGCCCGCCTTTGTACGGATGTCGGCATTGCGCAGGACGTTGGAGATTTTCCAGCGCCAGGAGACGATGGGGAACCGCCCTGCATCGAGTTTAAGCGGATGCACGATGCTGGCCATCGAGGCTGCCGCATCCGCGCGCAGGACAACACTCTGGCCGTCGTTTACGAGCGTGTAGCGGGTGTGGTTCTTGATGCCGGGCAGCGTCGCGAACCGCCAGGGCGGGGGCAGCGCCGGACCCGGAGCGGCCGTGGAAAACGGCGTGACCAGCATCGCGTCCCCGGCAGCCGCGAATGGCATGCCGGCCTGGGCAAGCAGGAACAGTATGCGGAAAAACTTCAAAGTGCGCGGTTCGGCCCCGGCGCCGGTTCGCCCTGCCAGGGGGAAAACCCCATTTGCCGCCGGCCCAGGTCCGTGAGGTCCGCGACCGTCGCCCGCCCTTCATAGGCGACTTCGTAATTCTCGGCTGCGAAGTCGGGCGAGCTCTCGCCTTTCAGGAATGCCTGCTTCTGTTTCTCGAGATAGGCTGCGTTCTTCGCGCAGTACGGCGCTGCGCCGATGTACATAACATTGCTGTAGCCCCTGCCGCGATGCTGGTCCTCGACGGAATGGACCAGATCGGGATGCCACCAGACGGTGTCGCCGGGCTCGACGCGGGGAATGCTGACCAGGCCCGGCAGCAGGGTGCCGTGCCATTGTCCATTCGCGGAAAGTGCGCGCCCCGGTTCGGCGCCGCAGAGCTCTGCTTCCGGGACATCGTCCTGCAACGCCCGCAGCAGCATGTAAACGATGCCGATCGTGACGGGAATCAGCTTGAGGGTGCCATCGTCCGGACCCTGCGGTGTCAGGGCAGTCCAGCCCTGGTAGGTGCGGAACATGCTGCATACCGCGGGCGACGGGATTTCCTTCACCTGCGTACGGCCGGCGCCATCGAAGGGGTCGTAGTCGCGCCAGTTGCCGGAGAACACGTGGCGATAAACCTTGCGGTAGGCGGGATCGAGCCAGCGCTCCATCGAGCCTGCATCCATGTGCGGCGAAAGTCCCAGCGTTGAATCGCCGGGCTCGCGCCGGCGGATGCGGTCCGCGTAGCTGCATTCGCGCGCCGGATCGAAATGCGCTTCGCCGCCGGTGCCGCTTTTCCAGAGACTATTGAGGAAGGCGCGCGTTTTCGCCATGCTGTCCGCCTGCCGGGCCAGCACCTGCGGGCGCGACCAGTAGATGCCGAAGATTTGCGGGCGGCCGGACTTCAGCACGCTGAAATATTGGTCGAGTGTGGGATCGACTCGGGTTTCGTAGTAGCCGTTGGCAGTGATGTAATCGCCGAGTTCGGCATTCCACTCCTCGACCTGCGCCCGCGGGAATACCTGGCGGACGACTGCGGCGCCTCGGCGGCGGATGGCCTGAACGGCTGCCGCATCCACCCGGCCCGAGGCAATGTCCCGATAGTCGATCTGGGGGACGACGGATTCGCCGCGCGCCGTGCGCTCGCGGATGTCGTCGACCTCACGGCGCACATGCGCTTCGACTTCGGCGAAAACAGGGGCGTACCGCGGCAACTGCCCGCGCAGCTGGATCTTTGCGGCTACGATGGATTCCGCGAGTCTCGCAGTATCGATGTGCATGGCGGTCCGCCGGAAAATTCGAACGGCAATCTTAACCCGTCTCAAGCATTGACAGGATGAACAGGATTGTCAGGATGAATTGCGAAACCGTTACGACCGGGTTTGAATTCATTCTGTACATCATGTCACTACTGTCCGGTTAAAACGCGAATAGAGTCAGTTGGTTGAGCGGTACCCCAT
>CAYODB010000369.1:0-2352 GCA_964402495.1 uncultured Bordetella sp. | reverse complement strand
CCTCTTCCCTCTTCCCTCGTCCCTCTTCCCTCTTCCCTCTTCCCTCGCCCCTCACGAAGTGGCGCGATGCTAGCATGCCGGGCCGGCCCCGGCTTGCGGTCAGGCGGCCGCCTTCGCCTTGCGCTTGCGGCGCAGCTTGTTGAAATCGTCCAGCTCCCACGGCCGCAGGGCCAGCAGCACGCTTGCCGGACGCCGCTCGCCGATGGCCATGTTCTTGTCGTCGTTGTGCATTTCGGAGAATTCCAGGGCCACCTTGCGCAGCTTCATGACCAGTTGCGAACTGTTGGCGGGCGACAGCATGGCATTCATCACCATGATGATTTCTCCGGGGCCGTCGAACTTCGAGCGGAAATATTCCTGGTGTGCCCGGTTCATGAAGTACTGCAGGATCGGCCCGTTCGGCAGCCAGGAGAAGTTCGGCGAAACCTTGAGCTTGATGCGGTTGTTGGGCATCAGTTCGAGGAACTTGATGCGGTCCAGCTTGAGCAACAACTGGATGCATTCCGTTTTCGGGATGTCGTAGATGCCGAGGATCTGCTCCAGGCTCATGTGGTTGAGCGCGCAGACCGCCACCAGGAACAGCCTCATGTTGCCCACCACCTCGCGCTCCTGCTCCAGCGTCAGGTGAACGATGTAGTTCTTCTCGCTGTCGACTTCCCGCGCCAGTTCCGTGAGGCCGAGTCCGGCGAACTGGCAGATCTGCTCGAATCGCTCCAGCGTGAAATGCTGGGACGAAAACATGCGCTTCACGCTGGCCTCGCTCATCTTCAGTTCGCGGGCGACCTGCGCGTAGGTCAGCTTCCTGGCCTTGAGCGCGCGCTTCAAGGCGTCCACCACGGCAACGATCTGCGACACGGCTCCCTCCCCCCGAATGGCCGAAAGTCTAGCCGGATGATACCGCGGGGAGTGTGGGTGGCAACACCCCGCGTAGCGCTTTCATGACGTCGTACTGCTGCGCAACATGGGTCCGCGTTCCAACCGATCCATTGCAGCCTGGGAGACGAACATGACGAAGCGAAATCTGGTTACCGCCCTCGTGGCGGCGCTCGAAAACAACCGGCAGCCCCGCCGGGTTCCCGATGCCGCCCCGAAATCCGGCGAGCCGCCCGCTGGCGACATCCTGCTGAACGCGCTTCGCAACAGCGCGACCCGATGCGACCAGATCATGCAACGGCGCCTCGGCGCGCTGTCCGAAACACCCGTTTCATAACCGCCTGTGCGGGCAGGGGGGTGCTTCCCTCGAAGTCCCCCCTGTCGCTTGGCCGGCCCGTGTCCAGGGCCGGCCTTTTTTATTTGTAATCAGAATTTTGTGGATTCCATCGGAGCCGCCGGTGGTCGCTCGTTCCCCCGACGTGAAATTTCGTCTGTGCGCTAGCGCACATAACGGGGAATGCCCTTTGGAGTAGAGTCATTGCCGTTTAGCCTGAACGGGATTCCGCGCCAGAGCACCGCCTGTATAGCCGAGTCTCGATCGACCAAGGCCAGTAGACAATAGAAGAAATGGGCTCGCAGCGGTTACAACGATCGTTATCTATCAGGGGACTAACCGAATGAAGACGACTGGCGTTTCCCAAGCCCGGATTTGCCAAAATCTCCCTGTTAAATCCGGGGCTTCGATAGCTGCGCGCCCGTCCCTTGGGTCTGCCGATGACGTCGCCGCGACCCGATTCCGGGCCCCACCGGGCCTGTTTCTGTCGGCCGTTTCTGTCGGCCGTTTCTCTCGACCGTTTCTCTCGACCTCGACCCTTTCTATCGATAGTTTCAATCGACGAGGCCCGCCATTCCGCCCTCGTCCTGGCACCCGCTCCGCGCCGGGTGCGATTTCCAGACACGCCGCGCCATCAAAAAACCTGATCTGAGTCCTTATCTGGTGACCCATGAACGAAATTATCAATCTACCCGCACCCGAGAAATCCCGGTCCGCTCCCAAACGGGGCCATAACAAGCCCGCCAGGTTGAACGGCGGGCATGATTCCAGGCATGAAGCCCGCATGCGGCAGATTCTCGCGGCAATAGTGGCGTTTCGCGATGGCGATTTCTCGGCGCGCCTGCCGGCGAGTTGGGTGGACATGGATGGGCAGATTGCGGCGGTTTTAAATCAGACGATCGCCCAAAAGCAGCGCATCTCGGCGGAGTTCACGCGAATGGGCGCGGCGGTGGGCAAGGAGGGACGCCTGAAGCAGCGCATGGCGCTGCCGGGGGCACTCGGCGAGTGGGCCACGGATACGGCTTTCGTCAATACGCTCATCGACGATCTGGTGCGGCCCACGACAGAAATCGCGCGGACCATCGGCGCGGTAGCCAAGGGCGACCTCGGGCAGTCGATGGATCTGGAGTTCGACGGGCGAGCAC
>CAYODB010000368.1:0-2354 GCA_964402495.1 uncultured Bordetella sp. | reverse complement strand
GATGTCCACGCCATTGAGGAGGAGGTGCGTGGCGAAGCTGTGCCGGAGCGTGTGCACCGACACGGGCTTATGTATCCGGGCAATCGTGGCGGCCTCTTTGACCGCTTTCTGGATCACCGACTCGTGCAGGTGATGTCGGCGGACGATGCCGGCGCGCGGGTCCGTAGAGAGCGTGCGACTGGGAAAGACCCAGAACCAGGCCAGTTCGCGCCCGGCGTTTGGATACTTGCGTTCGAGGGCGTCGGGTAGTGACACGCCGGCCAACCCAGCCTTCCGGTCGGTGTCGTGGACAGCCTCGGCATCGCGAAGGTGCGCGCGCAGCGCGTCGCGGCCCGCCTCGGGCAGCAACGTCGAGCGATCCTTGTCTCCCTTCCCACTGCGCACGAATATGAGACCGCTGTCGAAGTCGAGGTCCTTGAACCGGAGTTGACAACATTCGGACACGCGGAGTCCGCCCCCGTAGATGAGCGATGCCATCAGACGGCTCGTTCCGCGCAGGGCCTCCAGGAGCGCTGCGGTGTCCGGCACGCTCAAGACGACCGGCAACCGCTTACCGCGCTTGGCGCGTGTCGCCTGACTGAGGCCATCGACCTCGAGCCCGAGGACTTCGCGCGCGAGGAACAGCAGTGCGCACTGCGCCTGGTTCTGCGTGCTGGCCGACACGTGGCGGTGTACGGCGAGGTGCGTGAGGAAGTCACGAACCCCGGCGGCCGTCACCTGCGGGCGCGGCCCGTTCTGCTGTGCGAGATAGTCGAGGAAGCGACGTACCCAGTCGGCGTAGCTGGACTCGGTGCGATGGGAATAGTGGCGAGTACGGATGCGTGCGCGTAGCAGCTGCAGGGCGGCGATCGGATCGACGCGCCCGTCAGTGCCAACGACCGGGCTCGCCGGCTGACGATGCCAGTCGGTGCGATTGAGGAAGTTGACGAAGAAGATGCGGAGGGCCTGCTCCGCCTGTTGTACCTGCCAATCCTGCCGACCCGCACGCTCGAGGTCTTCGCAGAATCTGCGTACTCGATCGGCGAGCGATTCGTCTGTGGCCGCCTGAAGGTGGAACTGGCGCACCGCGCGCACGACGAATGGTGCGGAATTCGGGCGCACCAACTGCGCCTTCAGGAGGAACTCCGCAAATTGTTGCAGCGACGACTCGAGCTCCCGCATTGGCAGACCCCGAGGCCCGATGGAGCAATACACAGGCCAATCGAGCGAGTCCGACGCTATGGATCTGGAAGTGCCGCACGCCGCCTATCCCGGGAATCTGGAGCTTATGCGGCGTGCGGCTTTTCCCGGATACCCGCGGCGGTCCTCACCGCATCTCCAACGACATTCGGGGCTTGGTATCCGCGGGGCCGTAGTGGACAATGCCGTCCGACAGGCTGGAGGGTGGCCGACGTTGGTCCGGCTCGCGGGGTGGAGTTCAGCAAAGGCCGCGTTCCAGCCATACGATGTTGGGCGGACGAGATCGAATATGCGTATCAAGGTCGGTGAAATAGAGGCGCTGCTTCGGTACCCAGTGAAGTCCATGAGGGGCGAACTTCTCGATGTCGCCGATCTGGGCTGGCACGGTCTCGAAGGAGACCGCCGCTTGGCCTTCCGGCGAGCTGACGATCGCGGGGGCTTCCCGTGGCTGAGTGCCTCCAAGCTTCCGGAGCTGATTCTCTTTTCCCCACAGCGGCAGGGACCCGCCGTCGACGGCAACCTTCCGACGCACGTTCGCACGCCAGATGGAGAGGAGCTGGCTGTGTTTGGCCAGGAACTGGCGGCGGAAGTCGGTCGCCGCCATGGTTCGCCGGTCGAGATGATGCACCTGGACCGTGGAATCTTCGACGAGGCGAGCATCTCGGTGATTACCTCCACCACGGTGGGCGAGATCGGTAGGCTCGCGGCGCAGCGCACAGACGTCCGAAGATTCCGACCGAACATCCTGATTGCATCGCTGCGATTAGTCCCCTTCGAGGAGGACGAATGGGTAGGAGGCGTCCTCTCGTTCGGGGAAGTAGACGCCGCCGCCATAGGGATCACTAACCGCGACGAGCGCTGCTCGATGGTGAACTTCGACCCCAACTCGGCACGCACGGCCCCAGAGGTGCTGAAGGCGATTGTTCGGGTGAGGGACAACAAAGCTGGGGTCTACGGCACCGTGACTCGACGCGGACGCCTCGCGGTAGGGCAGCCCATATTCTTCGAGCCAGCGGCTGAGCATCGGGAGCGGCTGTGAATCGATCGGAAGTTCGTGCGGTGAGAGCCGCCCAACAACAGCATGCAGCGGACGGCGCTGCGCGCCGCCGCTGATGCTGAGCGTTAGAACGAGGAATATTCAGCATGAAGATGATCCATCTTGTTTCTCTGCTTGC
>CAYODB010000367.1:0-2359 GCA_964402495.1 uncultured Bordetella sp. | reverse complement strand
GGAATCAGTGGCCGGATGTGGCTGGAATGGGTGGCCGAATGGCGTGGAATACGCACATACGCCCTCGACACTTATCCGATCCTGGCGGATCTTGTCGCAAAAAACTCCCCTCATGGCGACCTTCTCCAGCAGGCCAGTTCAGGCAATGCGCATCAGGGTAAATCGCTTCCGGGAATCTGACCATCACCTTGCATCGATTGCGGCACTTCTTGGGAGACACTGCAGCAGTGCTTTGCCATGACGGGAAGCTTTCCCTGAACGAACGCTTGTGCTGGCTCGACGTATGGCACTTCGAGCGTCTGGTCAATGACGGACTGCACCTGCCCGTCCAGGCGCGAAGCCAGGACTGGGAAACGTCGCTGCGTGCGGCGCTGCGCCTTTATGCCGGCCATTTTCTGGCGCTCGAGGCGGAAGAGTCGTGGATGCTGGAACCGCGCGCGCGCTGGAGAATCAAGTTCGAGCGCGCAGTCACCGCCCTGGCCTCCCATCTGGAGACCGAAGGCCGCTTTGACGAAGCCGTCGACCTCTGCCTCCAGGCACTCGAACTGGACTCCCTCCCTCAATGAACTGCTGTATCGGCGGCTGATGAACTGTTACCTGAAACGCGGCGAAATCTCGGCTGTAGTCCGCGTCTACTGCAAATGTCGGGAAGCGCTGGCAAAAGGCCTTTGCTCGAAGCCTTCGGACGAAACGGATCGCCTGTATCGTCAGGCGGTGGGCGGGGACTCGAGGCCGGAGCGCAGGCCCGGCATGGAGGCCCCGCTGTTTCCAACGCCCAACCTGCAGTCGGTTGTCAGAGTTTCGGCGCGCTGACCCGGCTGGATTCGTAACCGTGAATCCCGCACAGTGGAGAGCAGTGCGTCCCTGTCTGCTACGCTTCGTTCAAGCGTCCCAGCACCGCTTTGAAAAGTACGTTACCGCCTGCCTCGAGGTGTTCGGGCTCGGCGTTCTCGATCTCGTTGTGGGAAATGCCCGATTCGCAGGGCACGAAAATCATCGCGGTTGGCGCCACGCGCGCAACGTAGCAGGCATCGTGGCCGGCCCCGCTGACGATGTCCATGTGACGGTAGCCGAGTTCTTGTGCCGACGATCTGACGCTTCCAACCAGCCCATCATCAAACGCAAGCGGCGGATAGTCGGTTACGCATTTCATTTCGATGCGTACGCCGCCGCGATGTTCGATTTTTTCGCAAGCCTGGCGTAGTTCCGCCTCCATTAAATCGAGCCGGGCCTTGTCGGCGTGGCGCAAATCCACTGAAAGCCTGACTTCCCCCGGAACGACATTCCGGGAGTTGGGCTTGACCTGCATGAAACCGACGGTGCCGCGGCCGGCGGGCTGGTGCGCGAGGGCAATGCGGTTCACCTCTTCCACGATTCGCGCAGCCGCCAGCAGCCCGTCCTTGCGCAAGTGCATCGGGGTGGGTCCCGCATGGGCGTCCTGTCCGGTGACGACGACGTCGTACCAGCGCAGGCCGAGCGCACCCGTCACCACGCCGATCGTGTTCTCGGTGTCCTCGAGAATCGGCCCCTGTTCTATGTGCGCCTCGAAGTAAGCGGCGAAGGGCTTGCCTGTTGGAATGTCGCCGGCGTAGCCGATGCGCCGCAGCTCGTCGCCTACCGACTTGCCGTCGATGTCTTTCTGCGCGAGGGCATGATCGAGGGTGAACGCACCCGCGAAAACGCCGGAGCCCATCATCACCGGGGTGAAGCGCGTGCCCTCCTCGTTGGTCCAGATCGCGACCTCGAAGGGACGCTCGGTCTCGATGCTCCGGTCGTTCAGCGTGCGGACGACTTCCAGCGCCGCGAGCACACCGTAGTTGCCGTCGAATTTTCCGCCGGTGGGCTGGGTATCAATATGGCTGCCAGCCACCACAGGAGGCAGGTCATTGTTCCTGCCCGGGCGTCGCGCAAAAATATTGCCGATGGAATCCACACTGATAGTGCAGCCGGCGGATTTCAGCCATGAGCACACGAGATCGCGTCCCTCGCGATCGCGATCGGTCAGTGCGATCCGGCATACCCCGCCCTTCGGGGTGGCGCCGATTTTCGCCAGGTCCATGAGCGACTGCCAGAGCCGCCCACCGTCAATACGTGCATCGTTCATGAAGAAGATGATAACAGGCCCGGCAAATCAGCAATCCATTGGCGCCGACCGTTTGCTAGATCGCATGTCTTGCGATTGGCAAATTGCTGCGGGGGCGTACTTTGGGTCCGGCCTGTCAGATTTCTGGGCGGCAACCTACTTGGTTCGGGCGCGCGCGGACTTCTGGGCGGTGACCGACTTTGATTTCAGCCGATCTAGATCTCTGGGGGGTGACCTGCTTGAGTTCCGACATAAGTTCCGATGGGGCTGGAAGTT
>CAYODB010000366.1:0-2415 GCA_964402495.1 uncultured Bordetella sp. | reverse complement strand
CCAAAGAATCCTCTCGGAAAGTTGTCCTGGAGCAAAACCGAGCTAGACTTTAATTCGCCCCTCATGAAATTCCTCGCCGACTCCCTGCACTCGATTGCCGTGACCCTATGGGTCGGCGGCTTGTGGATTGTCGGCCGGATGGTGGCGCCGCTGTTGTTCCATACGCTGAGCGATCGCTCACTGGCAGGCTCACTGGCGGGCGTATTCTTTACTGCCATCGGCTGGGTCGGGCTCGGCTGCGCTGCCTACCTCGTGCTGTTCCGGCTTGCACGTTTCGGTCCGCAGGCGCTGCGGCAGGTATTCTTATGGTGCGTGGTGGTGATGGCGGCGCTGACCGCTGGCAGCCAGTTCGGGATCCAGCCGCTCATGGCCGGCCTCAGGCAGCAGGCGCTGCCGTCGGAAGTGATGCAAAGCATTTTCCGCGACCGCTTCGCGGCATGGCACGGCGTGTCGAGCGTGCTCTACCTGATCCAGTGTGGCTTGGGTATGGTGCTGGCGGTTTTGCACGGACGTGGCAAATGACGCCGACGCGCCGGCGTCACGCGCGGTTCTGAAATGTGCGCTTGAGCGCCCGTTCCGGTTTTCGGCGGGGTTTGCCTTTGGGCTTGGGTTTGTCCGGTTTCTGGCGGTAAATCACCAGAATCTTGCCGATATGCTGAACCGGCGCCGCCTCCAGGTCGGTGCATACCTGGCGCAGAATGTCTTCCCGGGCATTGCGATCGCCGCCCGCCACCCTGATCTTGATCAGTTCATGGGCGTTCAGACTACGATCGATTTCCGACAGCACCGCCGGCGTCAGGCCACCGTCGCCGATCAGTACGACGGGATCGAGCGCTTGCGCGCTGGCCCGGAGCGCGCTGCGCTCGCGGGAATTCAATGGAATGGGCAAGGTATCCTCCTGGAAGGGAAATTGTAGGCAATGGCACGCACCAAGACCAGCAAAGCCTGGATGCACGAGCATGTAACCGACATCTACGTGCGCCGCGCCAAGCAGGAAGGCTATCGCTCGCGCTCTGCGTTCAAGCTGCTGGAGATCCTCGAAAAGGACAAGTTGGTCCGCAGCAGCATGATCGTGGTGGATCTCGGCGCGGCTCCGGGCGGCTGGTCCCAAGTCCTGGCGTCCCTTATCGGCGAAAAAGGCCGGGTGATCGCTCTGGATATGCTCGAAATGGAGCCGATACGCAATGTCACCTTCCTGCGCGGCGACTTTAGCGAAGACAATGCCGTGGCGGCGCTGCAGAAGGAACTGGGCGGACGCAAAGCGGACCTTGTGGTTTCGGACATGGCGCCCAATATCAGCGGGGTGGGTATGGTCGATCAGGCCCGCTCCATGCACCTGGCCGAGCTGGCCCTCGATTTCACGGGTAATTTTCTGAAACCGGGCGGCGTCCTGCTAGTCAAAGCTTTCCAGGGAGCGGGACTGGACGAATTCCGCAAGCAGCTTGGAGAGGTGTTTGATTCGGTGGCCGTACGCAAGCCCAAAGCCTCTCGAGATCGCTCCAGTGAGCTGTTTTTACTCGCTAAAGGCCGGCTTGCAAGGTCCTGAAGAAGCCCCGCGGGTGTGACCAGATTGGGTTTAAAATGCCTGCAGTCGTGCGCGGATTGATCCGCGCCAGAAGGAGCACATGAACAATCTCATCAAGAACGTAGCCATCTGGCTGGTCATCGCGCTGGTGCTGATGACGGTATTCAACCAGTTCAGCGCCCGCCAGCAGCAGACCACGTCGATGGAGTATTCGCAGTTCATCGACGCCGTGAAGCAGGGCCAGGTTGCCAAGGTCACCATCGAAGGCCGCGTGCTGAAGGGCGTCGGCAACGACGGCCGCAAGTTCAACACTTACTCGCCCTCGGATCCCTGGCTGGTGTCCGACTTGCTTAAGGCCGGGGTCATCATCGAGGCCAAGCCCGAGGAAGAGCCCTCGCTGCTGATGAACATCTTCGTCTCCTGGTTCCCGATGCTGTTGCTGATCGGCGTATGGATATTCTTCATGCGCCAGATGCAGGGCGGTGGCCGCGGCGGCGCGTTCTCGTTCGGCAAGAGCCGGGCGCGCCTGCTCGACGAATCCACGAATCCGGTGACGTTTGCGGACGTGGCCGGCTGCGAGGAGGCGAAGGAGGAGGTTGCCGAAATCGTCGATTTCCTGCGCGACCCCACCAAGTTCCAGAAGCTTGGCGGCCGCATCCCGCGCGGGGTGCTGATGGTCGGGTCGCCCGGCACCGGCAAGACGCTGCTGGCGCGTGCCATCGCCGGAGAAGCCAAGGTGCCGTTCTTCTCGATCTCGGGATCCGATTTCGTCGAAATGTTCGTCGGCGTCGGCGCGGCGCGCGTGCGCGACATGTTCGAACAGGCGAAGAAGCATTCGCCCTGCATCGTGTTCATCGATGAAATCGACGCGGTCGGCCGCCAGCGCGGCG
>CAYODB010000365.1:0-2424 GCA_964402495.1 uncultured Bordetella sp. | reverse complement strand
AAGTGAGTCGAGAAAAGCGGCGAGGAGAGAGAAATGAAGGTATTGGCATCGGTCAAGAAGATGTGCCGGAACTGCAAGATCGTCCGGCGCAACCGCGTTGTGCGCGTGATCTGCACGGATCCGCGTCATAAGCAACGCCAGGGTTAACCGGCGGCGACGCCACTTTATTGGGAAAGCAGGACGACTATGGCACGTATTGCCGGCGTAAACATACCGAACCACCAGCACGCGGACGTCGCGCTGACCTCGATCTATGGAATCGGCCGCCCGCGCGCGCGCGCAATCTGCGCGGCAGCCGGGTTGAAGACCACGACCAAGATCAAGGACATGTCGGATAACGACATGGAGAAGCTGCGCGAACAGGTCGCAAAGTTCACCGTCGAAGGCGATCTGCGCCGGGAAGTGTCGATGAACATCAAGCGTCTGATGGATCTGGGTTGCTATCGCGGTACCCGGCATCGCCGCGGCCTGCCGTTGCGAGGCCAGCGCACGCGCACCAATGCGCGCACCCGCAAGGGTCCGCGTAAGGCGATCCAGCGCTCCGGTGGTGGAACGCCGGCACCGGCCAAGTAAACGAGCCGGCCAAGTAAACGAGTCGAATTCAGGGAATTTCAAGACATGGCAAAGGCACCGACACCCGCGACGCGGGTACGCAAGAAGGTCAAAAAGAACGTGGCGGAAGGCATCGCCCACATTCATGCGTCCTTCAACAACACCATCGTGACGATCACCGATCGCCAGGGCAACGCGCTGTCGTGGGCGACCTCCGGCGCTGCCGGTTTCAAGGGTTCACGCAAATCGACACCCTTTGCCGCCCAGATCGCCGCGGAACAGGCCGGCCGTGCCGCGCAGGAATGCGGAGTGAAGAATCTCGAAGTGCGCATCAAGGGCCCCGGCCCCGGCCGCGAGTCGGCCGTGCGCGCATTGAACGCAGTAGGTTTCAAGATAACCAGCATCTCCGACGTGACGCCCGTGCCACACAATGGCTGCCGTCCGTCGAAGAAGCGCCGCATCTGATCAGGAGATTGAAGTGGCCCGAAACCTAGATCCCAAGTGCCGCCAGTGCCGCCGTGAGGGCGAGAAGCTGTTCCTCAAGGGCGAAAAATGCTTTACGGACAAGTGCGCGATCGAGCGCCGCTCGTATGCGCCCGGCCAGCACGGCCAGAAGAACCTGCGTCGTTCGGATTACGGCACCCAACTGCGTGAAAAACAGAAAATCCGCCGCATATATGGACTGCTGGAACGCCAGTTCCGCAACACCTACAAGGAAGCGGCCCGGTCCAAGGAAGTGACCGGCGAGGCGCTGTTGCAGATGCTGGAAAGCAGGCTGGATACCGTTGCCTACCGCATGGGCTTCGGTGCATCGCGTACCGAAGCACGCCAGATCGTGCGCCACAATGGCATCCTGGTGAACGGGAAGCGGGTCAACATCCCGTCCTACCAGGTGCGCCAGGGCGACGTGGTCGAGGTTGCCGAGGGCGCAAAGGGACAACTGCGTATCAAGGGTGCGGTCGAGGCGGCGGAAACCCGCGGCTATCCCGACTGGATCGAAGTGGACAGCAAGGCGCTGAAGGGTACGTTCAAGGCCAAGCCGCAGCGTTCCGAACTGCCCTCCACGATCAACGAATCGCTCGTGGTGGAACTGTACTCGAAGTAACCGCGCGGGACTCGCGGCCCGCCGTCATGTTCGGCCGGGCCGTGTGTTTTTCGGTCGGCGAGACCCGAATTTTCTTTAGAGGGTAAACGTTTATGCAAAGCAGCTTTCTGAAGCCGCGAATCATCGATGTTCAGACGATCTCCCCCTTCCATGCGAAGGTGACGATGGAGCCGTTCGAGCGCGGCTATGGCCATACCCTGGGCAACGCTTTGCGCCGGGTGCTGCTGTCTTCGATGCCGGGCTATGCCCCCACCGAGGTAAAGATCAACGGGGTGCTCCACGAGTACTCCACGATCGACGGCGTGCAGGAGGACGTGGTCGACATCCTGCTGAACCTGAAAGGCATCGTCCTCAAGCTGCACAACCGGGACGAAGTCGTGCTGAACCTGAAGAAGCAGGGTGAATGCGTGGTCACCGCGGGCGATATCGAGGCGTCCCACGATGTCGAGATCATCAACCCCGACCATGTCATCGCCCACATCGCGCCGGGCGGCAAGCTCGACATGCAGATCAAGGTAGAGGGCGGCCGCGGCTACGTGCCGGCGACCACCCGCGCGCTGGCCAAGGAAGGCCGCACCATCGGTAACATCATGGTCGACGCCTCCTTCAGCCCCGTGAAGCGCGTGAGTTACGCCGTGGAATCCGCCCGCGTCGAACAGCGCACCGACCTCGACAAGCTGATTGTGGACATCGAGACTAACGGCGTGGTGGAGCCGGAAGAAGCGATCCGCTACGCGGCCCGCATCCTGGTCGACCAATTGTCGCTG
>CAYODB010000364.1:0-2485 GCA_964402495.1 uncultured Bordetella sp. | reverse complement strand
GGCGGCTGCGTGCGGCTCGACTTCCTTCGCCAGGAAACGCGCGACCTGGTCGCGCAGGGCGACGTGTTCTTCAGTCGTGTATATCGTGTCAGCCATTTCTACCGAATCAGTCGAACTCGTTACGCGGCCAGCTTGAGCAACCGGATCTTCGGCCGACGCCGCTTCGCCGTCATCATCGCTGTCCTCGGTGATAATCTTGGTAGTCTACAAGCACTGCGCGGAGCCCTCGAACGTGAAGGGCAGGCACCAGTTACCGATTTTACCCACACCGACCGATAGACCGCGCCTACAACGCCTACAATTTGGCCAGCAGTCTCTCGTATTCGCTGTGGGGCCCGATCCAAAACCAGATGACGCCCTCTTCCTTTCGAACGCCCAGCGCGCGCCAGTCGAGATCGATCCTCACCGATTAGATTGGGAGCGTGGTGTGAACCTTCTTGAATCGAAGCGACGGATGCGCCGGGTTTTCCGACCACAAGCGGTAGGCGCTTTGAGCCTTCGCTTGTACCGCGGCAGGCGCCGCGGCGAGGAGTGAGCGGAATTCCTCAGTAGTTTGGGACAGCACTGCCTGCCGCTAGAGAGGTTTCGTGCGCCCGGCCGCATACTCTGCCAGGGCTGCTTCAGCCAGCTTGGCCAGCAGGTCTTGAGAATTGGCGAAAGACTCGGCCCAATGCGCTTCGGACGCAAGTTCCTCGATCACTATGGCGGCGACAGCATCCTGTTCGGATTCCGGAAGCTTGGACACCTGGTTTATTGCCTTTTCGAGAAGCCGCGTCATTGGAGTTTCCTCTTGCGGAACGGGTGAATCTTACTCCTGGGCGCCGATGCAGTGCAACGAGAACGGTGTCCCGCAGCGCCTCTCCCGGGTGCGGCGGGTTGACCGTGCGCGTCGTCGCCATCCGGCTTACGTGTCCGCGTCACTGCGCTTCGCAGGGATGAACGGAATCAGGCCTTTCTCGTAGGCGAGCCGCTGCAACTCTGCCGGAGCATGGCGAATGTCGATCATCAGGCCATTGACCTGCAGCATCCACACCAGAGGGTTGTCGGCAAGCCGGCTGGGCACGGTCCACTCGGGCGACATCGGCCCCATCCCGAAGGCTTCCCTGATCTGCCTGGACTTGCTCTGCCCGGTACTCTCGGCAACGCCGAAGAATTCGTAGATGGATTTGGGCTTGCAGTGTGGTGGCTGGGAAGGGTCATCGAGGAAATTGACATGGCCGAGCGCGTGGACGGCAGCGGTGGCCCATACGTTTTCCTTGCCCTTGAGCAGGGGTGACGGTCGCTTTCTCGCCAGACCGCCGACCAGCCGGCGGATCAGCTCCCGGTATTCGTCGTTCAGATGCTTGTCGCAGAAGGCGTCCGTGAGCGCGGTGATGGCGGCGAACTTCTCGGCCAGGGCAGAGGGGATTTTTTCGGTGGAGGAAGTCATCGATTCAAGCTCCTTGAGCAGCCGCGTCGCAGTTGGAGAGTCATGGTGATTCGCTGCGCAGTTTTCTGTAAGCCTCCGCCGCCATCCAGGCAGTCACCGTCTTCTGAAAGGACGCGTCATTCATGAATCGCACGAAAATGTCCTCATTCTGATCCATGCGTTCTATGAAAAGCGTTTGAAGCAGATTTCTGAAGACCAGTTCGAACTTGTCTTCCGGGTTGACGGCGGCCGCCTGGCGCATGCCGTCGTCGAGCACCGCGGCCTCGACGATCTGATCGAAAAACAACTGATCGGCCTGATTGAAGTCCGTCCCGAATCGGTCGTTGACCAGATCGATCAGGCGCGACAGCGGCACCGGCTCCCGGGCTGCCAGACCACTGCCGACTTCGGTCGGTCCGTCGAGCGGGCGCGCGTACTCCTTGCCGAGGCTGATCGACCCCTCGCTGATTTTCTGCAGGCGGTAATACTCAAGCCGCACCTCATCGTCGAACTGGTAGGAAGGTTCGGCCGCGCGCCTGGGCAGTTTCGTGGCCAGGTGCCGCAGGAAGACATAAAGACGCTCCAGGTCGGAATCCTGGTAGGGAATAACCTGACTGAGAAACCCGTACAGATTGCGGAACGCCAAGACCTTTCCGCGCCACAACTCGGCATCGGCCTCCGCGTCTTTCTGGCGCACGCTGAAACGCGAGACGGCTGGGTCAAGGGCCGCATTCATCGCCTGATGATCAAGCGCGCTCTGTCGCTCCTTGGGTTTGAAATACACCGCGCAGAAACGCTCGACCTCTTCGGTCAGATAAACGCCGGACGCATCCAATTCCCCTTTGATCGCATACATTCTCGCAGGATCGACTTCTTCGCCCATCTCTGCACCTTCGTAATAGGTCGCAAAGGCTTCGCGAATCTCCTCACGGTCATTCACGAAATCGAGGACGAACGTGTCTTCCTTCAGCGGATGAATGCGGTTCAATCGCGAAAGCGTCTGCACCGCCTGGATTCCCGCGAGGCGCTTGTCCACGAACATCGTGTGCAGCAGCGGCTGATCGAAACCGGTCTGGT
>CAYODB010000363.1:0-2559 GCA_964402495.1 uncultured Bordetella sp. | reverse complement strand
AGATAACTTGCGGTCGCAGATTTCCCGTCGCCGTTCAAGGCAACACCGCACCGGATTAAAGGCTTGATCGAATCGCGCCGGTCGCGAATAACCTTGGATGCCTTTTCCTCATCACTCAGATTCAGCGAGACAAGCGTTTCAGGATCACAGTCGACTGTCTTCATCCACGCCCGGTTGAGCGTGGCCGACACCCACAGGCTGCGACTATTGTGGGCGCAAATCAGTTCGCGCCGAAACGCCTCTAACTGCGCGCTGGTAACCAAACCCGGACCCATCAACTGCACTTCGTCGAATACCCAAAACGCGTCGTTGTGCAGCCACGCAAAATGTATCGGCCATTGATAGCGGCTCATGCCGTAGCCGCGCATCAGCGCCCGCGAAAGAAGCATGTCCTGGGTCCCGATCATGATCGCGTCTTCTTCCGGATAGTCGGCCCAGGTTGCCTTTTTCGCGTCCTCGGAGCCACCCATCAAGAGGCGCACCGAGACCTTGCCCTCTCCCGGTGTGCCTGAAATCCCGAGGTTCTCCAGCCATCGACAGGCGTTTCGCTCCGTCTGCTCGACCAGCACCCGCATCGGCAGGCAGTACACGAGCCGCCGCGGTGTCCCTGCGTCCGGGCCGGCCTCGCGTCCTCCCTCGCGCCAGCCGCGCTTCCACAGCCAGGCCAGCGCGACCGCAGCGGTTTTCCCCATGCCGGTTGGAACGTCCAGTAGCTCAGGCCATGGCTTTTCCGCAAGGCGGCACTGATACGGGAACGGCTTCAGCCCGTCTGGCGGTTCCTCGGTACGCGTCGCACGCCTGAAGAAGTCTGTGTAGCTCATTGCTGATTCCTGTCTGACGGTATGGACGATCCACATGGCTGCGCGAGCGGCTGCGGCTTGCCCCGCACGGCAAAGCGCATGAGCTCCGCGAGCCGTACCGCGCGAAGCCGCGTACCGCCCGCAAGACGGGCTCTAGAAAGCAGCCCGCGCGCTGACGACAGGTTAGGCGAACGGACGCGCTGCGGTCTGGCGTTCTGGTATTCAAGCGGCTTCGCCTCCCTCCATCGACGGAGATGCGAGCGCGGCGCCTGCGGTGCCCTTGTCGTCCGTTCCACCGGCTCGATCGATTCGATCTCCACTTCTTCCGGCGCCGCCTTGAGGTCGCGCAGCCGGCGCGCGGAGACAAGCACGCGCGATTCGAGCGCATATGCTTCGCGCCTTGCCAACACCCCTCGTTCGTGACTACAATTCATAATGTAGTCACCTATGGAGAAACCCATGGAGATTTCTGTTCGCGAGCTGAAAAGCCGCCTGTCCGAATACCTGCGCAAAGCGGCTGCCGGCGAGGAAGTGCTGGTCACGTCGCGCGGCAAGGCCGTTGCGCGCCTGCTTCCTCCGGGCAGAAGACGGCAGGCGGTGCCGTCGGCAGAGGGGGAAGCCATCGCGTTGCTGCAAAGCCAGCCCTGGGTCCGTCCCGGAAAGACCGGCAGGCAGCGCGTCGGTCTTGCAAAACCGGTCAAGCTCAAGCCCGGAACAAAATCGCTGTCGGAAACCGTCATTGAGATGCGCGATTGATTCTCTATCTGGACACTTCGGCGCTGGTGAAGCTGTACGTGGATGAAGCGCATTCGGCGTTCATTCGCGGCGCGGCCTCCCGCGCCTCCGTGAGAGTGTCTCACGACATCGCCTACGTCGAGTGCTGCGCGGCCTTTGCCAGAAGGCGCAGGGACGGCAGCCTTGCCTCCGGCGATCACGCCCGTTGCCGCCGGCAACTCGACCGCGATTGGGAGCGATTCAGCGTCGTCGCGGTTACGGCGGACTTGATTCGCCGGGCGGCAACGCTTGTCGAAGACCATGCGTTGCGCGCTTACGACGGCGTTCACCTGGCTGCGGCCGAGGCGGCCGCCAGCGTCGTGAAGAGGCGCACCGAGTTCAGGTTTGCGGCGTTCGATACCAGGCTCCTTGAGGTGGCGCGAAGCAACAGACTTGCGCTCTTGACGCCGGATTGAAATCCGAAGGACTTGCGCTCGAGATTCGAGCGAGGAGACGGCCTTGTTGCAGGCATCGACCGCCAGGATTTCGGTCATGCGACGAATCCCTTCCTTTTGCCAGTTTCCGTGGAGATTGCCACGCCGGACTATCGTTTCACGATAGTGCGCTCATATGCCGCCTCGATCCTGTTCTTTCGATTCCCTCACCCCCCGCCCCTCTCCCGGAGGGAGAGGGGCGAACCCGGGAAAGCGCCCGGTGATCTTCCGGGAACAACAGCAGTAATAGATGGTGCCGACCTCTCGGTTCCTCTTATCGCGCGGCAGTTCCCAGGATCAAGATATGCCGGCTTAAGCCCTCCGCGCAATCGTGATCACTTTTTCCGGGATCCGGCGGCAATGCCTTCCAGCCGTTGCATGAAGTTGCGCTTGGCCTTGTGCTGCTGTCGCAGGGTGTCGAGATACGGCGCGATGTCGGTGGCTTTGCCGGTGCGGGCCAAGAGGTCTCGAATGCGACGCACGAGGTCGGCGGCGCGGTCGTAGGCCTGGTTGTTGGTCATGCGCACGATTGGTTCGATCTGCGCCTGATA
>CAYODB010000362.1:0-2561 GCA_964402495.1 uncultured Bordetella sp. | reverse complement strand
GCACATGACCCAGACACAACCGCTCTACAGCCGGCCGTTCAATCCGCTGGAGCGCGCGCCAATCGAACATCCGCTCGACGTGGGCGTGCGCGCGATCAATGCCCTGCTCACGGTCGGCCGCGGACAGCGCATGGGATTGTTTGCGGGGTCCGGCGTTGGAAAAAGCGTGCTGCTCGGCATGATGGCCCGCTACACCACCGCCGATGTGACGGTCGTCGGCCTGATCGGAGAGCGTGGCCGCGAAGTGAAGGAATTCATCGAGCAGATTCTCGGACCCGAAGGCATGGCGCGCTCGGTCGTCATCGCTGCCCCTGCGGACACGGCACCGTCGATGCGATTGCAGGGCGCGGCTTACGCCACCGCGGTGGCCGAATACTTCCGCGATCAGGGCAAGAACGTGCTGCTGATCATGGATTCGCTCACGCGCGTTGCCATGGCCCAGCGCGAAATTGCGCTGGCCATCGGCGAGCCGCCGGCGACCAGAGGCTATCCGCCTTCGGTCTTCGCCAAGCTGACGGCGCTGGTGGAAAGAGCCGGCAACGGCACCGCCGGCGGCGGATCGATCACGGCGTTCTATACCGTGCTGACCGAAGGTGACGATCCGGCCGATCCAATCGGGGACACCGCGCGCGCTATTCTAGACGGACACATCGTGCTATCACGCCAGCTCGCCGAATGCGGACATTACCCCGCCATCGACGTGGAAGCGTCGATCAGCCGCGCGATGACTTCGCTGGTGGACGACGCTCAACTCGAAAATGTGCGGCACCTGAAATCGCTGTACT
This sequence comes from uncultured Bordetella sp., assembly GCA_964402495.1. Taxonomy (GTDB): domain Bacteria; phylum Pseudomonadota; class Gammaproteobacteria; order Burkholderiales; family JACQAP01; genus JACQAP01. Next base: position 1,776 of record CAYODB010000362.1, on the reverse strand, counting down.
CGCGCTTTCAGCGCAGCCGGGACCTGATCAACGTCGGCGCCTACGTGGCCGGCAGCGATCCGCAGATCGATCAAGCCATCGCCCTCATGCCGCGGATGGAAACGTTCCTGCGCCAGGACATGCGCCGGCGTGAACCGCTTGCGGAAGCGATCGCACAGCTCGACGGCCTGCTCCACAACGCCGTCGCAGCGGGCAATAAGCAATGAACAAAGAGGCGAGCATGTCGAAGCGTTTCCCACTCGAAGTCGTCATGGACCTCGCGGCCAAGGAGGCGGATGCCGCCGCCGGCGCGATTGCGCAACTGCGCGCCAAGGAGCGCGCCGCCTCGCAAACCCTGCAGATGCTCGAGACCTGCCGGCAGGACTATCAGTCGCGGTTCGAACTCAGCAGCCAGTCTGGCCTGGGCAACGAACAATGGCGCAACTATCACGAATTCTCGGGCAAACTCGACCAGGCCATCGCGCAGCAGAAGGAAATATTGGCGAAATGCACCCAGCACTGCCAGACCGGTCTGCACGCATGGCAGCTTGCGCGCATCAAGCTGAAATCCTTCGATGTTCTCTACGAGCGTCACCGGCGCAGGATAGCGCAGCGAGAATCCAGGAGCGAGCAGAGCGACCAGGACGAACGCAGCGCAGCGAGCCACCAACGCCGCAAGCCATCCTACTGACAATACGACAGCCAAAACATCATGACAATACTCACGGTAGCAACGCCGCACCCAACGACTTCCCAGGCTCAGACTTCCCAGACTCACGCTGCTTCCGCACCCGCGGACGCGACGGGCCCTGCAGATGGTGGCGACGGCGGATTCGCGAACCTTCTCGGCGCCGGGATCGGGCGGGCCACTGCGCCCGCACCAGCAGACGAGCCGGAGGAATTGAAAAAAGATCCGAAGACAACAGTCAACGCGGACACGCCTGCGTACGATCCTGCCGCGTTGCTCGAGGCCATTGCCGCGGGCAGGGCCAATCTCGCTGCACAACAACCGGCTGCCGCACAAATCGCTCCACAAGCGTTGCCCGCCACATTCGCACCAGCCGACTTTGCTGCGCAGACCGCGGTGGCGGCCTCTGCCGCACTGCCCGTCAGCGCTAGCGGCAGCACACTATCCGCCCGCATCCGTACCGAAAGCGGCAAGGGCATGCCGCAGGATGACGCACAAGGAACTGCCGGCTCGCCGCATGCGCCCCGTGTCCACCCGCAAGCCGATGTCGGACCTGCCCCTGCGGCCGGAATCGCGGCCGCGCGCGAACCTGCAGGCGCCCCCCCCTTCAAGGCCGAACTCTCCGAGCGCATGCAGGATCCGGTGTCGCAGCTACCAGCGGCGGGCGGCCCACTGGCGCACGCGCTGCCCACATCGCGGCCTGCAAACCCGGCGAGCGTATTGGTCCACGTGGAACAACTCGCCCAGCCATTCGGTTCGCCCGCCTGGAATGAGGGACTTTCCAGCCGCGTTGTCTGGATGGTGAAAAACGATGTCCAGTCCGCCGCAATTCATCTGAATCCCCCGAATCTGGGACCGATCGAGGTCAAAATCGTGTTGAGCAGTGACGCGGGCATGCAGTCATCAGCGTCTGTGCAATTCAGCGCCGCACACGCTGCCACGCGCGAGGCAATCGAATCCGCCATGCCGCGCTTGCGCGAAATGCTGATGGACAACGGCATCGCGCTGGGCAACACCTCGGTCGATGCCCGTACCGCCGGCAACACCGGTGGATCGGGCGATTCCGGGCGGCCGTCTCCCGGCAGCGCGCAAGCGGACACACGCGACGC
>CAYODB010000361.1:0-2565 GCA_964402495.1 uncultured Bordetella sp. | reverse complement strand
GTAGAGGATCCGTTCGGGACCGGCATCGATGGCCTCGATGAGAAGACCGCCGACCAGGAACTTATCGAGACCGAGCTCGGCGATGCCGGTCCCGAACGGATCCTCTACCTTGCCGATGCCCTGCGCATTGGCATGAGCCTGGAGGAAATACACCATCTGACTCACATCGACCCCTGGTTCCTCGCGCAGATCGAGGACCTTATCCACCAGGAAAAGGCGCTGGCGGGCAAGCGCATTGGCGACCTCGACCGGAATGCGATGCGCAATCTCAAGCGCTCCGGATTTTCCGACCGGCGCCTGGCGAAGCTGCTCAATGCGACGCAGGACGCCGTACGTGCCAAGCGCTGGGAAATGGATGTCCATCCCGTATACAAGCGCGTGGACACCTGTGCTTCCGAGTTCGACACCCGCACGGCTTATATGTATTCCACTTACGAAGAGGAATGCGAATCGAGACCCACGGACCGCAGGAAAATCATGGTGCTGGGCGGTGGGCCCAACCGCATCGGCCAGGGTATCGAGTTCGACTATTGCTGCGTGCATGCCGCGCTGGCCCTGCGCGAGGACGGCTACGAGACCATCATGGTCAACTGCAATCCGGAGACCGTCTCGACCGACTACGACACCTCGGACAGGTTGTACTTTGAGCCACTGACCCTTGAGGACGTCCTGGAGATCGTTGCGGTGGAGAAGCCGCAAGGCGTCATCGTCCAGTATGGCGGCCAGACTCCGCTGAAGCTGGCTCAGGACCTGGACGCCAACGGCGTGCCCATCATCGGCACCAATCCGGACATGATCGACTGTGCCGAGGATCGTGAGCGTTTCCAGAAAATGCTGATCCAGCTGCAGCTCAGGCAGCCGCCGAACCGGACCGCGCGCAACCCGGAGGTGGCGCTCGCGCTGGCCCAGGAGATCGGCTATCCGCTGGTGGTGCGGCCTTCCTACGTGCTGGGCGGGCGGGCGATGGAAATCGTCCACGAACAACGCGATCTCGAGCGCTATATGCGCGAGGCGGTGAAGGTTTCGAACGATTCGCCGGTGTTGCTGGACCGCTTCCTCAACGACGCCATCGAAGTGGATGTGGATGCCATCAGCGATGGCGAAGCGGTGCTGATCGGCGGCATCATGGAGCACATCGAACAGGCCGGCGTGCATTCCGGCGACTCGGCATGCTCGCTGCCGCCGTTCAGCCTGTCGAAGGAGCTGCAGGACGAACTGCGCCGGCAGACGGTGGCCATGGCCAGGGCGCTGCGGGTTGTGGGACTCATGAACGTGCAGTTCGCGATTCAGAACGACGTGGTGTTCGTGCTCGAGGTGAATCCCCGCGCGTCGCGCACCGTGCCGTATGTCTCCAAAGCTACAGGCCTGGCGCTGGCCAAGATTTCGGCGCGCTGCATGGTCGGCCAGACGCTGAAGGCCCAGGGCATCAAGGGCGAAGTGATTCCGCCGTACTACTCGGTCAAGGAAGCGGTGTTCCCGTTCATCAAGTTCCCTGGCGTCGATACCATCCTCGGACCCGAGATGAAGTCCACCGGCGAGGTCATGGGCGTGGGCGAGAGTTTCGCGGAAGCTTTCATCAAGTCCCAACTGGCCGCGGGCGTGAAGTTGCCTTCCAGCGGCAAGGCATTCATCAGCGTACGCAACGCCGACAAATCCAAGGTGGTGGACATCGCGCGCGCCCTGGCGAAACTCGGTTTCACGCTGCTGGCCACACGCGGCACCGCTGCGGCCCTGGCCGAAGGCGGGCTGCAGGTCACGCCGGTCAACAAGGTGGCGGAGGGCCGGCCGCACATCGTCGACATGATCAAGAACGGCGAAATCGCGCTGATCGTCAATACGGTCGACGAGAAGCGCTCCACGATTCAGGATTCCTATTCGATCCGCCGCTCGGCGCTGCAGGGACGCGTGACTTATTTCACCACCATCGCCGGTGCGCGCGCCGCCTGCACCGGCATGCAGCACATGCAGGAACTGAAGGTGTATTCGGTGCAGGCTCTGCACGCCAGGCTGCACTGAGTCCCACCTTTGCCAATGCTCGCCTTATCATTTGCGCCAGCCGCCCCGAAAATCACTCAGAGGTTCCCGAAATGACCAAGATCCCACTCACCGTGAAAGGCGCGGAATTACTGCGCACCGAACTGCACCAGCTGAAGACGGTCGAGCGGCCCAAGGTCATCACCGCCATCCAGGAGGCGCGCGCCCACGGTGACCTTTCGGAAAACGCGGAATACGACGCGGCCAAGGAACGCCAGAGCTTCATCGAAGGCCGCATCGTCGAGCTCGAGTCGAAGCTGGCCAACGGCCAGATCATCGACCCGGCGCACCTCGATGCCGACGGCCGCTGCGTGTTCGGTGCGACGGTGGAACTCGAGGAAGTTGGCAGCGGCGAATCCGTGACCTACCAGATCGTGGGCGACGATGAAGCCGACATCAAGCAGAACAAGATATCCATCAGCTCGCCGATCGCCAGGGCGCTGATCGGCAAGTATTCCGGCGACGTCGCGGAAGTGAAGGCCCCCGGCGGCATCAAGGAATACGAGATCCTGGATGTGAAGTACCTGTAGG
>CAYODB010000360.1:0-2609 GCA_964402495.1 uncultured Bordetella sp. | reverse complement strand
GGGCTTTACAGGGCCGATGCTCCGCGGCTCGGGCGTCGAATGGGACCTGCGCAAGAAGCAGCCCTACGAAGTCTACGACTGCATGCAGTTCGACATTCCCGTCGGCGTGAATGGCGACTGCTACGACCGCTACCTGGTGCGCGTCGAGGAAATGCGCCAGTCCAACCGCATCATCAGGCAATGCATCGACTGGCTGCGGAAGAATCCCGGCCCGGTGATCGTCGAAGACCACAAGGTAGCACCGCCGTCACGCGTCAACATGAAGATGAACATGGAAGAGCTGATCCATCACTTCAAGCTCTTCACCGAAGGCATGCATGTGCCCGCAGGCGAAACTTACGCCGCGGTGGAAGCCCCCAAGGGCGAATTCGGCATCTACCTGATCTCCGACGGCGCCAACAAACCCTACCGCGTGAAAATCCGCGCACCGGGGTTCGCGCATCTTTCCGCGCTGGACGAAATGTCGCGCGGCCACATGATTGCGGACGTGGTCGCGATTATCGGCACCCAGGACATCGTGTTCGGCGAGGTGGACCGGTGAACGCGCCCATGGTGCTATCGCCCGAAGCCCTTGCGAGAATCGAGAAGGCAATCGCCAAGTATCCTCCGAACCAGAAACAGTCCGCGGTCATGGCGGCGTTGACCATTGCCCAGGACGAAAAGGGATGGCTGTCGACGGAGACCATGGATTTCGTCGCCGGCTACCTCGGCATGCCGCCGATCGCTGTGTATGAGGTGGCCAGTTTCTACGGCATGTACGACCTTCAGCCGGTGGGCCGTCACAAGATCACGATCTGCACCAACCTGCCGTGTGCGTTGTCGGGCGCGGCGGACGCCGCGGAACACCTGAAGAAGAAGCTAGGCATCGGCTTCGGCGCGACCACGCCCGACGGCGCCTTTACGCTCAAGGAAGGCGAATGCCTGGGCGCCTGCGGCGATGCGCCGGTTTGCCTGCACAACGGCAAGGTAATGCTGTCGTTCATGACGCCCGACAAGCTGGATGCGCTGATCGAGGAGCTGAACAAGTGAACGCGCCCCTGCCGCCGTTTGCACCGGACATCTACGGCCCGGACTCGATCATCCTCAAGGGCCTGACCGGCCTCAACTGGCGCCTCAAGGATTACGAGGCGCGAGGCGGCTACCAGGCGCTGAGAAAAATCATCAGCGAGAAAATTCCGCCCGAGCAGGTCATCGCCGAGCTGAAGAAATCCGCGCTGCGCGGGCGCGGCGGCGCCGGCTTCCCGACCGGGCTGAAGTGGAGCTTCATGCCGCGCAATTTCTCGGCACAGAAATACCTGGTCTGCAATTCGGATGAAGGCGAGCCGGGCACGTTCAAGGATCGCGATATCCTGCGTTACAACCCGCATATCGTCATCGAAGGCATGGCCATCGGCGCCTATTCGATGGGCATCACAGTGGGCTACAACTACATCCACGGCGAGATCTGGGATGCGTACGAGCGCTTCGAGGAGGCTCTGCAGGAAGCGCGCGACGCCGGCTACCTGGGTAACCGCATCCTCGGCTCGGAATTCAATTTCGAACTGCATGCCCATCATGGGTGGGGCGCCTACATCTGCGGCGAAGAGACCGCGCTGCTGGAGTCGCTCGAAGGCAAAAAGGGCCTGCCCCGTTTCAAGCCGCCGTTCCCGGCGAGCTACGGGCTTTATGGCAAGCCGACGACCATCAACAATACCGAGACCTTCGCTGCCGTGCCCTGGATCATTGTCAACGGCGGCGAAGCCTTCCTGAACCTGGGCAAGCCGAACAACGGCGGCACCAAGGTCTTCTCCGTGACCGGTCACATCGAACGTCCAGGCAACTACGAAGTGAAACTGGGCATCCCGTTCGCGAAACTGCTTGAGATGGCCGGGGGCATGCGCGGCGGCCGCAAGTTGAAGGCGGTGATTCCGGGCGGGTCCTCGATGCCGGTGCTGCCTGCGGACGTGATGATGCAGACCGACATGGACTACGACTCCATCGCCAAGGCGGGCTCGATGCTGGGCTCCGGTGCCGTGATCGTGATGGATGAGACCACATGCATGGTGCGGGCGCTGGAGCGCCTGTCCTACTTCTACTTCGAGGAGTCCTGCGGCCAGTGCACGCCCTGCCGCGAGGGCACCGGCTGGCTGTATCGCATGGTGAACCGGATCGAGCACGGGCAGGGCCTGCCGGACGATCTCGATCGCCTGACCTCGGTGGCCGACAACATCGCCGGGCGCACGATCTGCGCGCTGGGCGACGCGGCGGCGCTGCCGGTGAAAAGCTTCATCAAGAATTTCCGCGACGAGTTCCAGTACCACATCGAACACAAGAAGTGCCTGGTGGGCGGAGCTCATCACGGGCACGGGAACAGATAAACATGGCGCATCTAGAAATCGACGGCCGCGCGGTTGAAGTTCCGGACAACAGCATGATCATGGATGCTGCGAACAAGCTCGGCGTCTATGTGCCGTATTTCTGCTACCACCGCAAGCTGTCCATCGCCGCCAACTGCCGCATGTGCCTGGTGCAGGTCGAGAAGGCGCCGAAGCCCTTGCCCGCCTGCGCCACCCCGGTGGCTGAGGGCATGAAGGTCTATACGCACTCCGAGGCGGCGATCAAGGCACAGA
>CAYODB010000359.1:0-2642 GCA_964402495.1 uncultured Bordetella sp. | reverse complement strand
ACGAGCGGTCGATCTTGAGTGTGTCCACGGGCAGCTTCGAGAGGTAACTCAGTGACGAGAATCCGGTGCCGAAGTCGTCGATGGCGACCGTTACGCCCATGGCGCGGATCTCCTGCAGGCTTTCAATACTGTGCCTGACGTCCTCCATGATCAGGCTTTCGGTGATCTCCAGTTCCAGTCCGGACGCCGCCTGCTCGTCGATGCTGATGACCTGTCTGATTTCGGTGATAAAGCCGCGGCTGCGCAACTGTTGCGGCGATACGTTTACCGCGACGCGCACCGCAGCCAGGCCCGCGGTACGCCAGCCCAGATAATCCCCGACGGCCTTGCGCAGTGCCCAGCGTCCGACTTCATGGATCAATCCGGTTTCTTCCAGGATCGGAATGAAGTCTTGCGGCGGCACCAGGCCGTATCCGGGCCGCTGCCAGCGCAGCAAGGCCTCGATGCCGGCAATGCGGCCACTGTTGAGCTGTACCGTGGGCTGGTAGTACAGAACAAATTCGCCATTTTCTACGGCCTCGCGCAAGGCCGTTTCCAGGCCGGAACGGGCCGACGCTTCGGCATTCATCTGCGCCGTAAAAAAACGGCTGGTGTCACGCCCCGCCTGTTTGGCGCGGTACATCGCCGTGTCCGCGCATTTAAGCAAGGTTTCCGGGTCAGATGCATCGTCGGGATGGACCGTGATGCCAATGCTGGCGGTCACGGCTACCTCATGGCCTTGCAGGTCGAAGGGTGCGCGCAACACATCCCGTACTTTATTGGCGACGAGGGCGGCGCCTTGCTGGCCGTCATCCATCACCAGGATCAGGGCAAACTCGTCCCCACCCAGACGCCCGACTGTATCCCGGGTGCGCACGCATTGGGCCAGACGGCTGCTGAACTGACCCAGCAAATCATCGCCAACAGCGTGACCCAGCGTGTCGTTCACGTTCTTGAAGTAATCCAGGTCGATGAACAGGACGGCGACCTGCCAGCCGCGATCCGAGGCCTGGGCCAGGGTCTTCCTGAGGGTCTCATGAAACAGCCTGCGATTGGGCAGGCCCGTGAGGGCATCGTAATGTGCCAATTGATGCAGGCGCTCCAGGCGTTTCTCCGCTTCATTGCGCTCGGTGATGTCGTGCACCACGCTTACGATGATCCAGTCCGCGCCGGAGCGATGGGCGTGTCGACGCACTTCTACCTGCAACTGGGATCCATCCTTGCGCTGTAATCGGGTTTCCTCCAACTCGTTCGTGTGGTGACCGGAGATGATGGCATCGTAAACACTCGCCAGATGTTCGGGCGTCGCCGAGGCCATCTGCGCCGGGCCCAGCTTGAATAGTTCTTCGCGCGTGTAGCCGAGCATCTTGCAGGCTGTCGCATTGAGTTCGACAAAGTCCATGGTGGTGCGGTTCACCAGAAAAATCGCATCGGCAGTTGCGTCCATCGCCGTACGGAAGCGCTGCAAGTCAGCCGTGCGCGCCTGAACCTGGCGTTCCAGGACGGCACCATGATTTTTCAGATAGTCGCTGTATTCCTTCAAGCGCAACAGATTGCGGACCCGAAGCCACAACTCAGCGCGGTCGACCGGTTTCGTCAAAAAATCCTCCGCCCCGGCATTGAGACCAGCCAGGCGGGCGCTGCGGTCGAATTGCGCGGTTAACATGACGATCGGAATACTTGAGGTGGCGGGGTTACTTTTGAGCAGGCCGGCCACCTGGTGTCCGTCCATGTCCGGCATCATGATGTCCAGCAGGATCAAGTCTGGCGCGCGGTGCGCAACAGAAGCCAGCGCCTCTTCGCCACTGGCGGCGGTCAGCGTAAGATATCCTTCGGGCAGCAGCAGAGATTCGAGCAGCTTGCGGTCCAGCAGTTCGTCATCAACGATCAGGATTGTGGCAGCGGAACCGGTCATGGGATCTTCAATTCGTCCCTGATCAGCAGCGCGTCTATCGCTGCAAGTAGTTCCCTGTAGCGCAACGGCTTGGCGATATACGCGTCGCATCCGGCGGCCCGGGTTTTTTCCTGATCTTCTTTCATCGCCATCGCGGTCAGAGCGATGACTGGAATCCCCGCCGTGGCCGGATTCTGTTTCAGGAGAGCGGTCGCCGCCAGGCCATCCATGTCCGGCAACTGGATATCCATCAGGATCAGATCGGGATGCTCCGCGCGCGCAAGGGCCAGACCGGTTTCCGCGTCGACGGCGCAAAGCACGCTATGGCCGACATTCTCCAGCAGGAGAGAGGCCAGTTTCATGTTCGTCGCATTGTCTTCAATGACTAATATTCGGGCCATCCGGTTTCCTTTTCGTACGCTGCAAGGCGCGCCTGACTTCGTTCATAAAGCCGACACGATTGAATCGGGCTTTTTCGACAACATTTATGATCTTGTCCGGAATGCTATTGAGCTCGGCGCGGTCCAGCCTGGTGATGTGCATGGCGGTCACTGCCAGGATCGGGATCGATGCGGTTTCGACATCGAGCTGAAGCGCTTTGACAACCTGGAAGCCGTTGACCCCTGGCATCATCAAGTCGAGCAATATCAGGTCAGGGCGCAGGCGCTGTGCGAGGACAATCGCCTCGCTGCCGTCATACGCGCGCACCACTTCATAGGCGGGAGACGGCAGAAAGGCGGCAATGACCTCGACTGCCTTGGGGGCGGTG
>CAYODB010000358.1:0-2678 GCA_964402495.1 uncultured Bordetella sp. | reverse complement strand
AGTCGCGGCCGTGAAGGCTTCCCATACGGGGAAAGTGTTGGCCGCCTTCCTTGCCGAACGGGGCCATAAGGTGCCCACTGCGATGGCGTCCTGAAGGCTGCCCCGGGCGTTGCGCAGGCGTATCATTTACCGACAGGATTATTCAGAGCATGAAAGCAAACGACACCAATCTGGTTCTAGCCCCGCAGCAGGTCAGCATTGACGTCCTGCTCGAGAAATACGCCAAGGGAGAGGAGCGCAGCATCGAGGACGTGCGCCGCCGCGTGGCGCGTGCGCTCGCAGCCGTCGAAATCGATCCGGGCAAGTGGGAGCCGTTGTTTTTTGAAGCGCTCGAGAATGGTTTCATTCCGGGCGGCCGCATCAACTCCGCAGCGGGAACCACACTGTCGGCGACGTTGATCAATTGTTTCGTGCAACCGGTGGGCGATTCCGTGTCGGAAGTGATCGACGGCAAACCCGGGATTTACATGGCTTTGCTGGAAGCGGCGGAAACCATGCGCCGTGGTGGCGGTGTTGGTTACGACTTCTCGTCGATCCGTCCGCGCGGCGCGCTGGTGCGCGGCACGCAGAGCAGCGCCAGCGGGCCGGTGTCGTACATGCGCGTGTTCGATCGCAGTTGCGAAACCGTGGAATCCGCCGGCTCACGTCGCGGTGCGCAGATGGGCATCCTGCGCTGCGACCATCCCGACGTAGAGGAATTCATCCACGCCAAGGACAAAGGCGACCTGAGAAACTTCAACATCAGCGTCGCGGTGACCGATGCGTTCATGCATGCGATGGAAGCGGACGGCGACTGGGACCTCGTGCATCCGGTGCGGCCAGGCAAGGAAATAACCGGCGCACCCGAACGGCAAGCAGTTGAAGGCCGCTGGATCTACCGCACGGTAAAGGCGCGCGATCTGTGGAAGCAGGTCATGGAGTCGACTTACGATCATGCCGAGCCGGGCGTGGTATTCATCGATCGCGTGAATGCCGACAACAATCTGTCCTACGTCGAAAAAGTGGAGGCTACGAATCCATGTGGCGAGCAACCTCTGCCGGCTTATGGCTGCTGTTGCCTTGGCAGTGTTAATCTTGCGCCGTTCGTCAATGGGGCCTTTACACAGAAGGCGATGTTCGACTTCGAGGCTTTCGCAAAAGTCGTGAGGGTCGCGGTGCGCATGCTCGACGATGTACTGGACGTCACGGTCTGGCCGTTGCCCCAACAAGCCGAAGAGGCGAAGAACAAACGCCGCATCGGACTCGGGTTCACCGGCCTGGGCGATGCGCTGATCATGCTCGGCCTGCGTTACGACGGCGATGAAGCCCGCAAGATGGGCGCGAAGATTGCCGAGGCGATGCGCGATGACGCTTATGCGGCATCCGTGGACTTGGCGCGAGAGAAGGGCGCCTTTCCGTTTCTGGATGCGGAGCAGTACCTCGCGGCGCCGCGTTTTGCTTCGCGCCTGCCGGAGAACATCAGGAGCGATATCCGCAAGCATGGGTTGCGCAACAGCCACCTGCTGTCGATCGCGCCGACCGGCACCATCTCGCTGGCATTTGCCGACAACGCGGCCAATGGCATCGAACCGCCGTATTCCTGGACCTATCAGCGCAAGAAGCGCGAAGCGGATGGCTCGTTCAAGGTTTACGACGTGGAAGACCATGCCTGGCGCCTATTCCGGCACATCGGTGGCGACGTAGAAAAACTGCCGCCGCAGTTCGTGACAGCGCTGGAGATCTTGGCGCTCGATCACATGCGCATGGTCGCGGTGGTCGCGCCGTTCGTCGATTCTGCGATCAGCAAGACCGTGAACGTGCCGGAAGACTATCCGTTCGACAATTTCAAAGACTTGTATCGTGAAGCCTGGAAGGCCGGCCTGAAAGGCATCACGACGTATCGGCCGAATGGTGTGCTGGGTTCCGTGCTGTCGGCGACGCCACAAGTTGAAGCACCCAACGACCTCGATACGTCTGACGCCGATCGCCGAATCCGCCTGGATGCCGCGCCGATGCCGGCGCTGTCGAGCCTGCGCTGGCCGAGCCGGCCGCAGATGACGGCGGGCAATCCGGCCTGGACTTACATGATCGAATCGCCGGCCGGGCAGTTCGCGATTTTTGTCGGCCATGTCGACAACGGCGATCCCCACGCATTCGAAGTCTGGGTCAACGGCAACGAACAGCCGCGCGGCCTCGGCGCCGTCGCCAAGACGCTGTCGATGGACATGCGCGCGCAGGATCGCGCGTGGCTGCGCACGAAGCTCGATATTTTGTCCCGCACGGCGGGGGATGATGCATTCGATTGCCCGATGCCGCCCGACGGCGCAGTGGCACGCATGCCGAGCACGGTCGCTGCGTTCGCGCGCATCGTGAACTGGCGCGTGGAGCAACTGGGCGGCCTGACGCCACGCGACGACCGCTCGCCGGTGCTGGACGCGTTATTCGCGAAAAAAGAACCCAAGACCGGCACCGACGGCACCATGTCCTGGTCCGTCGACGTCTTCAACGCGAGTTCCGGTGACGACTTCGTGCTGATCCTGAAGGAACTGGTATTGCCTTCAGGGCAGCGCCGGCCTTATTCGGTATGGATGGCGGGCAGCTATCCGCGTTCGCTGGATGGGTTGTGCAAGCTGCTGTCGCTCGATATGCGCGTCATCGATCCGGCGTGGATCGGCATGAAGCTGCGCAAGCTGCTGAGT
>CAYODB010000357.1:0-2683 GCA_964402495.1 uncultured Bordetella sp. | reverse complement strand
CTGCACTTTGCACAACCCCGCGTTATGTTGAATCGGCGCAGCCGATTTACCCCAGACCAGCGTTCGTGCCCTGGGCGCGCGAGCGCCCATGACGGGGGTTTTCCGGTGCAGCCGACGAAGCCGTGGGTGGGCCGGCTTTATGGCCGACGGCGCAGGCGGCGGGCAGCACGCGCCCACGCCCGCACAGCGCAGAAGCCGGTGGTGCCGGGACAGCGATTGCAGGAGCGACAAAGCCAGTGCGCGGCCTTTCGCGCTCTGGCGCGGTGGCACACGCGGTGCGGTAGCTGCCTGTGAGCCGCAAGGGCTTGATGCGCAGCATGAAGCCCGCAGTGGCGAAGCGGCGGCGGGTTAGCAGGGACGGCGCCAAACGAAGGCACAGAGCCAGGGCGCGGCTTCATGCGCGCTGGCGGCGGTCGAGCACGCGCAGGCGCAGCGACGGCGCGGGGCTTGCAGGGGTTATCGCAAGCGCCGTGACGGAGCGGTCCGAAGGGATTCGCCTCAAACCTTCAGGCGGTCGCGCCCAATTTCCGATAGAAATCGTGGTATTCCAAGTTATTCCAAATCGATTGACAGATCGTGGAATATCATGGAATATCGCGTCTCGGCATTGAACAAGAGGGCGACATGAAACAGACCTATACCGCTACCGCAAAACGAAACCCCGGCCGCAAGGGATACGTAATTACCTTTCGTCACCCACTCAAGATGGAAGGCACCAGACCCGGAAAGAAGGTCTTTAAGGGCCTCGGGACTGATAACGAAGAAGTTGCCAAGAAGATGGAAGCACAGATGAACGCGCTTCTTGCTCGGGAGGATCTGCACGCCGTGGGAAGTCGCGCGGCGGCACTGCGCGACTTCGACCCAGCCATCGTTGACATCTTTTATGGCGATCTAGACCCATCCGCCACCAGCCACCGCGCCCTGCGCGAAAGTTTGCTCCCCCTCCCCGCCATGGGGCCGGGTCAGGCGGTACGGACGCTGATCCTCGGCAATTCAGGTGTGGGGAAAACCACATTGCTCCGCCGGTTGATCGGCTGCGATGCGGAGCGAGACCGCTTCCCCGCAACATCAACCAACCGCACCACAACCTGCGAAATCGAAATTGTGACTGGCCGCCAGGATTTTTCCGCGGTCGTGACGTTCCTCAGCCGCCATCAGGCGCAGCAAGAGGTTATCGAGTCGCTATCGAATGCGATCCTCAAGGCCATCGAGTCGGCGTCAGACGAAATCGTCATGAAGGATCTGCTAGACGACACCGATCAACGGTTCCGCCTCAAATACGTACTCGGCGGTTGGACGCCACCAAAACCCAAAGCCGCTGGCAGCTCATCCTTTGGCGGTGCTGTCAAAGCCGGCTCTGCAAGCAGGGGCACGGAGAATTCACCGTTCCTCAGAGATGTGCTCACATCAATTAGGGTCATAGGCGCGACCGCGCGGGAGGAAGTCGAGGGCATCCTCGGGAAACTGGTGAACCTGAAGGACGAGGACCGTAACTATGCCCTGGATGAGATGCAGCGGGCGGGCGAGGGAACAGAACAATTTCAGGACGTGGTCAACGCGATAATGGAGGAAATCGAAGCGAGATTTTCTAAATTGCCTGAGGGCAAGTTCAGCAAATCCTCGACAGGGTGGCCGGAGGCATGGATGTGGTCGGCCCCAGCCGCAGAACGGGGTGCCTTCTTGAAAGCGGTCCGGTGGTTTTGCTCCAATTACAAGGAGGAATGGGGCGCACTGCTGACCCCTCTGGTCACTGGCATCCGTGTCTACGGCGCATTTCGTCCGGACTGGGTTGCGTCAGGGGAAAACTATGACCATGTGTATGTCGATACCCAGGGGCTGGACCATGAGAAGCCGACCACGGAGCTTTCCAGTGAGACCACGTCGATCTTCGGGCAGGTCCAGAACATCCTCTTCGTCGAATCGGGCAAGGATTCTCTGAAAAGCCAATCGGCCCGGAAAGTCATGGAAGCCATTGCGGGAGCCGGATATGCCGCCAGCCTCACAGTAGCGTTGACCCATATGGATCTCGTCGTGGGCGATGACATTCCCTCTGACGAGGACCGCAAGGACAAGGCTTTTAGCGGACTTCGCAGCCTCGTCGAAAACGAAGTGAGCCAGAACGTGAGCCGCGAGGCCGCAAGGCAGTTGGCGGCTCATCTTGAAAGCAGCACGTTCTACCTCGGTTATCTCGACGCCAAGAAATATCCGGAGGGCTGGGACGATGAAGACAAGGCGGGATTCGAGGAATCTCTCGGGCAGGACCTGTGGCATATGACTGCACATCTGGTACTGAGGGCCAATCCGCAGCTCTTGCAACCCAGCGTTCCGCAATACAGTTTCGAGAGCCTGGGCCTTGCGGTTCGTGAGGCGAGTGTGGCGTTTCAGGAGGTGTGGGAAGCGCGACTTGGATACAAGCGTGTCGAAGGCATCAGTTCCGCGCCCTGGCAAAGCATCAAGGCCATGTCGAGAAGGCATGCGGAGGGATGGTTCGACGGCTACTGGCTGAGACCGATTGACACCCTCATCAGTTTGACGCGAAATGTTTTGTCCCGGTTTCTGGAAGCGCCCCTTAACTGGCTTCCGGAACACAAGAACATTACTGACGACGAGAAGGCGGCAATTGTCGATCGACTGAAACAACTCGTGAACAACGAGCTCACCGAAATGAGCAAGGCTCGACTAT
>CAYODB010000356.1:0-2693 GCA_964402495.1 uncultured Bordetella sp. | reverse complement strand
CGGCGCTCCAGAGCCTGTTTCAGCCAGCCGGCGAAACCGTTCGCGGTTCCAGCGACCTGCGCGGCTTGGGAATTGTTCGGGCGGGGCATGCTGTGGATCGGGGAAACCCGGCCCGGTGCGACGCCGACCACGAGCCAGGTATCGTTGACTTCGATCAGCATCACGCGCTCGCGGTTGCCGACCGAAGTGCCGGCCACGATGCGCAGTGCGCTGTGGCTGGCGGCGACGCCCGGATTGAAGCGGCGTAGTGCCCACGCGGCGACGAACACCATACCAAGGACCACCGCCAGCCCGAGCAGCACCTGCAGCACGCTGCCGGCGCCTACTGTCGCGGGCACGGTATCGGCGGCGAATGCGGGGCATGGCACCAGCAGCGTCCAGGCTGAGGCCCGGATCGCAGGCAAAGATCGCGCACGCATCATCGGTTCAACTGGCGCATGCGTTCGGAGGGCGTGATGATGTCGGTCAGGCGGATGCCGAACTTGTCGTTTACCACGACGACTTCGCCCTGCGCGATCAGGTAGCCGTTGACCAGAACGTCCATCGGTTCACCCGCCATCCCGTCGAGTTCGACGACCGAGCCCTGGGCGAGCTGCAGCAGGTTCTTGATGGCGATCTTCGTGCGTCCGAGTTCAACGGTGAGCTGCACCGGAATGTTGAGAATCATGTCGATGTCGTTCTTGGCGTCGACCTTGGCGCCGGGCTCGAGTTTCTGGAAGACGGGTGCGGCGGGGATGACGGCTGCGCTTTGTTCCGCCATGGCGGCGGCCCAGTCGTCGTTCTTCGGTTCTACACTGCTGGCTTCGGGCATGGCTGCCTCCGTGGATTTGGATTGGAAAGGCCTGGCTTCGTTGTTGCGGCGTTCGTGGTCAGGCATGGTCGGGACCCGAAGGACGGTCGTTTAGGCTGTGGTCGATCATTCGCAGCACGCGCAGTGCGTACTGCCCGTTGAACTCACCGTAATTGCATTCCATGACCGGGACGCCGTCGACCTCTGCGGTCAGCGCGGCCGGAATCTCCAGCGGAATCACGTCGCCGACCTTGAGGACGCTGATCTGGTTCAGCCTGAGTTTGGCGACGCCGAGATTGGCGACGATTTCCACTTCGGCCGCCTGGATCTGGCGCGACAACAGGTGCACCCAGCGCTTGTCGGCCTCCATGTGATCGCCCTGCAGGCTCGAATAGAGCAGGTCGCGGATCGGCTCGATCATCGCGTAGGGCATGCAAATATGGAAATCGCCGCTCACCGAGCCGAACTCGATGTTGAAAGTCGTGGTGATGACAACTTCGTTCGGCGTCGCGATGTTGGCAAACTGCGTATGCATCTCCGAGCGCATGTGCTCGAATTTCACCTGGTAGACCGGATTCCAGGATTTTTCGTAAGACTCGAATACCGTCTCCAGCAGCTTCTGGATGATGCGATGCTCAGTCTGCGTGAATTCACGGCCCTCGACCCGGGCGTGAAAGCGACCGTCACCACCGAACAGGTTGTCGACCACCAGGAACACGAGGTTGGGATCGAAGATGAACAGGGCAGTTCCGCGCAGCGGCTTGACCTGGACCATGTTCAGGTTGGTCGGCACGACCAGATTGCGGATGAATTCGCTGTACTTCTGCACCTTGACTGGGCCGACGGAAATCTCGGCGCTGCGGCGGATGAAATTGAACAGGCCGACACGCATCAATCGCGCGAAACGCTCGTGGATCATCTCGAGCGTGGGCATGCGCCCGCGCACGATGCGCTCCTGCGTGGCGAGGTTGTAAGGGCGCACACCCTTGCTATCGTCCGCTTTGTCAGCCGGGGCGTCGTCCTCCCCCCCTACGCCCTTCAGGAGCGCGTCGACTTCGTCCTGGGACAGGAATTCCTTGGTCATGGTTACGGCGTAGCTTTATTGAATGATGAAGGAAGTGAAGAGCACGCTCCTCACCTTGTAGTCTTCAGGAGACTGTGGCGCTTCGGCTTCAGCATCGGGTTCTCCAGTGGATGCGTCTTCCGCCGCTTCGCCGTCTTCGTCACCGGGGGAAGCCTCGCTGGCGGGGTCCGCGCCGGTTTCCTTCGCGGGCTCAGGAGGCTTGACGGATTCAGGGTCGATGACCGCGGTAATTGCCTTGCGCAAGGACTCCGCAAGCTCGGCCTTGCCTTCAGCGGTCAGCAGTTCCTCCGCGCTCTTGGTCGATAGCAGCATGATCACGCGGTTGCGCACCTCCGGCATCTGCAGCTTGACGTCTTCGAGCACTTCCAGTCCGGCAAGGCGTAGCGTCATGTCGGTTTGCAGGAATTGATCGTTGCCGTTTGCCTGCGGTGCCTGCGTACGCAGGTTGACGACGATGGACTCGAGCGCGAGGAATACCGGCGGCCCATCCCTCTTCGCGTGTTTTACTTCCTTGACCGGCTTGGCGTGCGCATCGCCCTCCGCGGGACTCTTGCCTTTGAGCATGTACCAGGCCCCGGCGCTTGCGCCGCCACACAGAAGCACAGCACTCGCCACGATGATGATCAGTTTCTTCTTGCCGGCGGGTTTCTTGGCCGTGACTTCGACGACTTCCTCTTCGGCTGCCGGGGGTTTCGGGCTCTTTGCCATGACGCACTCTCATAAATGTGGAATGCAGACATTATTGATTCCGGAGGCCTCGATCCATCGCCGGAATAGAGCGGCAATAAATGCCTTATTCGCGGCCGATGGGCTAGGGGT
>CAYODB010000355.1:0-2731 GCA_964402495.1 uncultured Bordetella sp. | reverse complement strand
AGCCCGCTGCGCACCACGAAGACTCGATCGGAAGGCATGCCGCCGCGATCAATGGCAATGCGCCGGTAAGATTCGTTGGTGGCGATCGACACGTCGGCGGCGCGGAAAGTCCAGGACTCGAGCGCGAGCATCAGGCGATAGAAGAAATCGCGCCGGCCGAATTTTGCCTCGTAGAGTTCCGGATTGAGGTCGTGATGATCGAACACGAACTTCTTTCCGAACAGCTTGAAGAATCTGCCAATCAGGAAAAACAGGTCCGGTGGATTGCAGGAGTGGATGACATCGAATCCGCGGGTCATGAGCACCCGCAGGGAAAGCACGAAGGTCGACGCCAGCGCCGTGGCGTACTCCACGGCATAACCGGCCGCTCCCGATGCCTCGATGGGAAGGTCATAGCGGTAAATGTGTATGCCCTCCGTCACCTCGAACTTGCGGTCGTACCCCCGTCCGGTGGGGCAGATGATCGAAACGACGTAGCCGGCATCCCGGAGCGCGCAGGCTTCCTGCCAGACGCGGCGGTCGAACGGACTGGGCAGGTTTTCGACCAGGATGAGAACTCGCCTGGGCCGGCTGCCGGCAGCGTGGTCCGCTGCCTGCCTCTTGTCCTTCGAATGCGGAAGATTGGCGTTTCCGGTCCCGGGCAATCCGAACCCTGCGCGGTCGACGGCGCGAGCATCGGACGGGACTGCCGGCTGCCGGGGGAAGTTGGTCCGGTCCGTAATCCGGGGCGAACGGGCCTGGAAATTATCGCTCATGAATCATGGCTACCAGCAGATGCCTTCATAGACGCCGCTGACGCTGCGCGAATCGGTAACCCGTACCAGATCGATGATGGTTTGCCCTTCGCCGAGGCGCCTGGGAACGTCGCTGAACTCCGCCGCTGCGTTGCCGATGACGATGGTGCGGGCGTGATCGAGAACTTCGTCGATGCTGGAGACCATCAGTCGCGAAATGTGCGGGATATGATTGAGGATGTAATCGCGATTGGCCCCGTGGATGCGTGCAAGGTTTACGTTCTTGTCGTAGATCCTGAGGTCGTACCCCTTGCCGATCAGGCGCTCGGTCAGATCCACCACCGGACTCTCGCGCAGGTCGTCCGTGCCGGCCTTGAAACTGAAGCCGAGGATTCCGACCTTCTTGCTGCCCATCTCGATCACCGCCCGCACCCCGCGCTCGAGCTGCTGTTCGTTGCTGGGCAGGATGGCAGACAGGATGGGAAGGGAAACGTCCAGAGTCTTCGCCTTGTACAGCAGGGCGCGCAGATCCTTGGGCAGGCACGAGCCGCCGAACGCAAATCCGGGCTTCAGGTAATACGGAGAAAGATTGAGTTTGGTATCCTGGCAAAAAATGTCCATCACGCGATGGCTGTCCACCTCGACTCCCTTGCAGAGGTTGCCGATTTCATTGGCGAACCCGACCTTCAGGGCATGCCAGGCGTTGTCCGCGTACTTGACCATCTCGGCGGTCTCGATATCGGTGCGGATGAGAGGCGCGTCAATGCGGGTGTACAGGCTTGCCAGCAGGTCCCCGCTCGCCCTGTTGAGTTCGCCGATGACGGTCTTGGGCGGGTTGAAGTAATCGTGTACCGCGGTCCCTTCACGAAGGAACTCGGGATTGATGCAAACGCCGAACTCGACGCCGGCGCGGCGGCCCGATGCCGCTTCAAGCGCCGGAATCACCACGTCGCGCATGGTTCCGGGCAGCATGGTGCTGCGAAACACCACGGCCGGTGCGCCATCATGGGTGCGCAGGGCCGTGCCGATCTGCTCGCACACGCGTCGCACGAACTTGAGTTCGATGTCGCCGTTGGCGCGGCTGGGCGTTCCCACGCACACCAGGGAAAGGTCGGCCTGCCCGATCGCGGCGGCCATATCCGTGGTCGCGCGCAGCCGCCCCGCCGCCACCTGCCGTTCTATGATCGTGCCGATGTCCTTCTCGATGATGGGCGTTTTTCCGGCGTTGATCAGATCGACCTTTCTCGCCTCCGGGTCCACACCGACAATTTCATGGCCTTCCTGGGCAAGACAGCCCGCCGATACCGCCCCGACGTAGCCGAGGCCCAGGACGCAGATCTTCATAACTACCCCTCGTGATTGCGACAAATACGGTTGCGACAAATACGGTTGCGACAGATACGATCTCAGTCCTGCGCCTGCCTCAGGCTGCACAGACCCCGGATACAGGATAGAAAGGCGACGGTGACGCTCGTCCTGCAAGCACGCTGCGCGTTGTAGTCCGTTCGGATCAGCAGGTGATCTCCGTACGCAGAACGACGTTGTTCGAGAGCCGGGCGCGCCAGGCGATCGTCGGCGCCGGCAGCTTCTGGTCGAAGCGTCGCGACACCCAGCCCTGAACGGGCGCCGTACTGCCGTGATAAACCTGCACCAATGTCCCCTCGGCCTGCGGAAGCTTCAGCGAAATCGTCCTGCCGCCCTGGCGGAGCGTAAAGCCATCCGGCGCGGGATCGGCCTCGCATCGCTCGTTGCAATGGAAAAACAGATCGATGTCGTGTTCGCCTGCCATCTGCAGGCTGTCTTCAATGACCACCCGCCGCGCATGCTTGTCGAGTGCGATCCGCCGCCGGTGCATGACCGGATCCTCAAGCCGCATGAATCCGTCGTGCCAGCCCTCGAATACGTCTTCCTTCGCCGCGGAGGACCACAGGCTGCAGCCGGCGCGCGCTTTCCTCAGCCACATGAAATTTCCGCCGGGTTGCGACTGCTCCTGGCTA
>CAYODB010000354.1:0-2738 GCA_964402495.1 uncultured Bordetella sp. | reverse complement strand
CCCGCGGCCTCGACCCCTCCGTCCCCCTCAAACCCTCCGGCATCCCCTGGCTCGGCGACATTCCGCAGCATTGGGAGGTGCGACGCGCGAAGTACTTATTCGAAGAAGTCGACGAGCGATCCCCGGATGGCACTGAAGAACTACTCTCCGTTTCGCACCTCACTGGTGTTACGCCACGAAGTCAAAAGAACATAACAATGTTCAAGGCAGCCTCGTATGCAGGCCACAAGCTATGTCGACCTGGTGATCTTGTGATCAACACCATGTGGGCGTGGATGGGCGCACTCGGAGTCTCAACGCACGCGGGAATTATCAGCCCCGCATACGCTGTTTACCGGCCGCGTCAGCCGGTTGTTGGGATCTATATGGATGGCTTGCTCCGGAGCAGACCGTATGTATCGAACATCATCTGCCGCTCGACTGGTCTGCGGGCATCGCGCCTTCGCTTGTACCCCGAGGAATTCTTCCGAATTCCGATCATTCAACCGCCAGCCGAAGAACAGCGTCAGATCGTCGAGAGGATTCGTGGAGAAACCTCCGAAATGGAACTGGCCATCGCGCGCCTCGAACGCGAGATCGAACTCCTCCGCGAATACCGCACCCGCCTCGTCGCGGACGTGGTGAACGGCAAGCTCGATGTGCGTGAGGCGGCGGCGCGGCTGCCCGACGAAGCGCCGCTCGACACCGTCGAGGATGACGCCGACTTGGGCGACGAGGCCGAAGCCGCTGACGAGGAGGCCACGGTGTGACCACGGCCCGCGACAGCGAATACCTCGCCGGCCTGGTTCGAGAGCTGTGCAAGCTGCCACATGAAACCGAGTGGGTGGAGTTCAAGGTCAATAACTCCGATCCGCAGGAGATCGGCGAGTACCTCTCGGCCTTGGCCAACGCGGCGGCGATCAACGGCAAGGCGTTCGCGTATCTGGTTTGGGGCGTCGAAAACAAGACTCACGAAATCGTCGGCACCAACTTTTCTCCCGCATCCACCAGAAAAGGCAACGAACCGTTGGAGACCTGGCTGCTGCGGTTGCTGACGCCAAAAATCCATTTCCGCTTCCACGAGCTGGTTCTGGGCGGGCTACCGGTGGTGCTGCTGGAGATTGGTCGTGCCTTTCGCCATCCGCTGCGGTTTCAAAGCGATGAGTTCATCCGCATCGGGGCGGTGAAGAAGCCGCTGAAGGAAGCTCCCGACATGGAGCGCGCGCTGTGGCGAATTTTTGATCAGACACCCTTCGAGGATCTGATCGCCGTCGAGCGCATTGGCGCGGACGAGGTGTTGCGACTGCTCGATTATCCGGCCTTCTTCGATTTGCTCGAACGACCCCTCCCGACGGACCGAGATTCGATCATCAAGGCGCTTGCTGATGACAATTTGATCCAGTCGTGCGAAGCAGGCGGCTGGAACATCACCAACCTGGGCGCCATTCTGTTCGCCAAGCGGTTGGGCGACTTTCGCGCTCTGCAACGTAAAGCCGTGCGAGTCATCCAGTACCGTGGCACAGGACGTACCGAAAGCTTGCGGGAACAGGAGGGCGGCAAGGGGTACGCCAGCGGTATTGAAGGTTTGATCAGCTACATCAACGGCCTGCTGCCATCCAATGAAGTCATCGGGCAGGCGCTGCGAAAGACGGTCCCGATGTATCCTGAATTGGCGGTCCGTGAACTGGTCGCGAATGCGCTTATCCATCAGGACTTCTTCGTTACCGGCTCCGGGCCGATGGTGGAAATCTTTTCGGACCGCATCGAGATCACCAATCCGGGGGAGCCGTTGGTCGATACTCGGCGCTTCGTGGATACTCCGCCCAAGTCACGCAATGATGTACTCGCTTCGTTGATGCGGCGGTTTCGCGTTTGCGAGGAACGCGGCAGCGGAATCGACAAGGTGGTGTCCGAGATTGAATTGTTCCAACTGCCTGCGCCGCTGTTTGAGACGCCGGAAGGATTTACGAGGGCCGTGCTGTTTGCCCACAAGCCGCTCGCAACCATGGACAAGGCGCATCGGATCAGGGCGTGCTATCTGCATGCCTGCCTGCGCTATGTCATGCGGCAGCCGGTGACGAATACCTCGATACGGGAGCGGTTTGGTATTGAAGAGAAGAACTCGGCCGTGGCTTCGCGCCTGCTCAATGAAGCCGTCGACGACGGGATGATCGTGGTTCGGGATCTGAGCGTCGGGACGAAGATCAGGAGCTACTTGCCATACTGGGCCGCGCCTGACTTGGCCGAACCGCGGAAACTTGCTTGATGATCGGCTATCCCTGGGATCGGTCTTTTTCTCGGAAATTCTGTAAACTATCGTATGTTCAATAACTTACGATTCAGACGATTGCTTGACGGTTGCTTGATAAGGTCAGCCGTCGCCGCTTCCGGGACGAGGCTCAGATGACCACCGACACCAGCGAGAAGGGCCTCGAAACGCTGATCATGCGGCACATGACCGGCACGGACGGTCTCGCCGCCCAACCGAACATGGTGGCCGAACGTCCGCCGCCCTACGGCGGCACGGGCTACACCGCCGGCAGCCCCAAGGACATCGACCGCGCCCACGCGCTCGATGTGCAGCAGCTCTTTGCCTTCCTGCGCGCCACGCAGCCCGACGCCTTCAAGAAGCTGGCGATGGCCGATGCGAACGACGCCAAGGACATCAATCGCCTCAAGTTCCTGGCGCGGCTCTCGGGCGAGATCGGCAAGCGCGGCGTGATCGACGTGATCCGCAAGGGGCTCGATCACGGCCCGCT
>CAYODB010000353.1:2409-2754 GCA_964402495.1 uncultured Bordetella sp. | reverse complement strand
TCTGCCTGTCCAAAGAGTTGGTGTCCCAGGTGGCCGCTTCCCGATGGTACGGCACAGCGAACGCGCTGAGTCTCGAGCACGTCGTCGATTGGCCGGTGATCGACCAAGTAGCCGTTGCCACCACGAATCCGAGGATTGCGGCCGACGAAGAGTTCTCGAAGTTCCCTTCGGAGGAAGAGCTCTTCGAGGCGCCAGTTCGGGCCGGTTCATTCACCGCTTCGAGCGTTATCCTGGGGCGTAGAAGCGCCGTGAGCATGGACGCATCTACCGCAACTCCTGCGGCGACCTTCTTCCGGATGTTGGCTCGTCTCGTGCCCACACGAGACGGCCGATCCGTGCCGTGGG
>CAYODB010000353.1:0-2399 GCA_964402495.1 uncultured Bordetella sp. | reverse complement strand
GCTCGCGCGCGATCCGGAGAAGGTCGCGCCACTCCAGCAAGCGATGCGACCCGAGTTCCTGTGGCGGCGGCCTCTGTCATGCTCACCTAGGCTCCCGCTGTACCTACTCAAAGAAGGGGACTGCCGCGCTCTGGCTGCGAGCGTCTCCTGCGGTCAGGATATCGCGGGAGATGGGGCCTTCAGCCTGGCGATGATCGCCGACTACAGGGATAGCTTGGTTGCCTACGGCGCTGGCTTCTACCGAAACCTCTTTTGGGAGGCCGGTCTCGTGGGCCAAGTGCTCTACCTCGAAGCGGAAGAGGCAGGGATTCGTTCGACCGGGATCGGCTGCTACTTCGATGATCCCGTTCACGAGGTGTTCGGCATCTCTTCGCGCGACTGGCAGAGCTTCTACCACTTCACTGTGGGCGGCCCGGTTGAAGACAGTCGGCTCACGACCTTGCCTGCGTACAATTTCGAGGGAGAACAATGAGCATCCCAACCACTGTCACTGCAATTCGGACAGAACCCCGGCAGACCCAAAAGGAGCAGCCATGGCAGAGCGAGCCCCGCCGCCAGCAGATCTCCGAACTCATGGCACAAAACCCACAGATGTGTCTGGTCATGGCCAAAAAAGTAACGCAAAAGTTGATCGAAAGTCATCTGGTTGAAGGCAGTTTCATGCGTTGCAAAGAGATTGCTAGGCCTCATAGCACGCCTCGCACCACATTCGAGCCTGTGTCATGCCTATAGAGTTCTTCGACGCACCTTACGGCGTTCACGTACGCCAGTCCTTTGTCTCGCCAACGGTCTATCTTGACCATTGGGCGCTTCGCTTGTTCTCCGATGATTTGCCGCTTCAAGATCGAATGGTGGCGGCGCTCCTTGGAAAGCGCGGAACGCTCCTTCTTTCAAACATTTCCTTTACCGAGTTCGCCACACCGAATGACCGGCGCCATTGCATCGCGGCCGAAGCATTCATTGAGCGCCTTTTGCCAAATATCTACTTCACCGACTTCGCATACGACAAGCTGCAACTTCAGGAAGAAGCCGAATCCAACAATCGTCGGCGGTTCTGGCCACCCGCAGATCTTCCTCAGTTGAAACTCTTTGCTGAGCGCGCTCAAGGTTCGCCCTTCGGTTTCACGATGCACGGCTTCATCTCGATGGCACACGACCACCATGCCCTTCTGGCGCCGGTCACATCCGACACCATACAGATGATCCGCGGTGGAATTGAAGCTGCACGCAACGATCCAAACTACGTCCGAAAGGCGCGAAATGTTCTGCCAGACGACAAACGAACCCGGACGTACGTAGTATTGGCTGAGCTGATGCGCGAGTTCCACCTGAACCCGAATCTGGAGATCAAAGACAACGACGTCATAGATTTACTTCACGCAGCGATGCCGGTCAACTGCTGCGACTTTGTCCTCCTCGATGGCGCGTGGGCCGACCGTGTCGCAAAGCTGAGGCAGAGAATTGCAAATGCAGGGTCAACTCTTCCGCTCGCGAGATGCTACTCACGTCGAGACGATGGAGTCTCAATGTTCCTTATCTGATCTCGAGTCCTTTCAAGCCGCAGCTGACCCAAACTATGAAGCGTTCGGGTTAGCACGGCCAAACACGTTATGTAAAAAAGCAATCAATCCACACAACAAGGCCCAGATGACCACCAAGGTAATTAGCGTCGTTGACCAGCGCGCCGCCAGCCGCGTGCCGGTGATTCCGGCGCACACGTCCGTCGCCGGCGGCACGCGCGCGGACACGCGCGGCCGGCTCTTGCGCGACCTGCGCATTTCAGTAACCGACCGCTGCAACTTCCGCTGCACCTACTGCATGCCCAAGGAAGTATTCAACAAGGATTACCAATATCTGCCAAAAGCCGAACTTTTGAGCTTCGAGGAAATCACGCGGATGACACGCCTGTTCGTCGCACACGGTGTCGAGAAAATTCGCCTCACCGGCGGCGAACCCTTGCTGCGTAAAAACCTCGAGGTTTTGATCGGGATGCTGGCTCCCCTCAAAACACATGACGGCAAACCATTGGATATCGCCCTCACCACCAACGGCTCGCTACTGTACAAAAAATCTCAGGCGTTCAAGGCCGCAGGCCTGCAGCGCATCACTGTGTCGCTCGATTCGCTCAATGAAGCTACATTCCGCGCCATGAACGACGTGGATTTTCCGGTGGCCGATGTGTTAAATGGCATCGACGCTGCGCACTACGCGGGCTTTGCGTCTATCAAGATCAACATGGTGGTCAAGAAAGGTGTCAACGATCAGGACATCGTTGCAATGGCGCGGCGCTTCAAGGGTAGCGGCCACATCGTGCGCTTCATCGAATTCATGGACGTGGGCTCCACCAACGGCTGGCGTATGAACGATGTCGTGCCCTCGGCCGAGATCGTGCGCATGAT
>CAYODB010000352.1:0-2780 GCA_964402495.1 uncultured Bordetella sp. | reverse complement strand
AACTGGGTGGCTTCGTGCTTCTGCTTGGCGGAATTTTCGTCGCCGCGCGCGGCGAAGGTCGCCGTTAGCTGAACGAACGATAGGGCCTTCCAGCATCCTGCGCGAGGCCGGCGTGCGTTACCTGTCCCCCATGCACCTGCAGGCCGGCGGCGAATCCGGGGTCGGTCGCAAGCGCATCCAGGCCCTGGTCCGCCAGTTTCATGACATAAGGGAACGTCGCCTGCGCCAGCGCCAGCGTCGCGGTACGCGCGCAGGCCGACGGCATGTTCGGCACGCAGTAATGCAGGATGCCCTCCTCGACATACAACGGCTGCGAATGCGAGGTAGGCCGCGATGTCTCCGCGATGCCGCCCTGGTCGATGGCGATGTCGACCAGGGCAGAACCCGGACGCATGCGTTTGAGCAATGACCGGGATATGAGCTTTGGCGCCAGCTTGCCCGGCAGGAGAAGCGCTCCGATCACCAGGTCCGCGCGCGCTACCTGTTCGGCGATGGCGAGTTTCTCCGAGAAACAGGTTTCGACCCGACCGTGATAGGTCTGGTCGATTTCGGCCAGGCGGTCGACATTCACGTCAATAACGACGACGCTCGCGCCGATCCCCGCTGCGGTCTGCACCGCGTTCGCACCGGACGCGCCGGCGCCGATCACCACGACCCTTCCCGGTGGCACGCCGGGCACGCCGCCGAGCAGGATTCCGCTGCCGCCATTGATCGTGGTGAGCATCCAGGCACCTACCTGGATCGAAAGCCGGCCGGCGATGCGCGACATGGGTTCCAGCAGCGGCAGCCTGCCGTTACGACCGGCGACGGTCTCGAATGCCACACCGCTTACCCCGGCGGACAGCATGGCGTCGAGCAGCGGCGGATCTGGCGCGAGATGCAGGTAGGCAAAAAGAATCTGGCCGCGGCGCATCAAGCCGAATTCCGCCGGCTGCAGTTCCTTGACCTTGACCACCATGTCAGCCGCAAACACTTCGTTCACGGAAGAAACGAGTTGCGCGCCGGCAGAAGAATAGTCCGCATCCGCAACACCGACGCGCGCACCGGCACCGGCTTGCACGCGCACCCGGTGGCCGCGGCTGACCAGTTCATGCACCCCCGCGGGCGTCAGTCCGACACGGTACTCATGATCCTTGATTTCTTTTGGAACCCCGACCAGCACGGAAGCCTCCTTTAGTAGGTAGCGCCACTCTGGCGGCGCCCGATAAAGGCGGCCATCAGGCCGCCTGTGAACGCGCCGTAGAGCTTGCCGCATCCGCGTTGGCGCGCTGCTGCCGCAGCAGATAGAGCAGGCGGATGATCAGCAAAGCCGCGAGAAGGACTGCGAAGATGAAGGGCTCGGTGATGTCTTTCTTCACCAGCCACCAGAAGTGGATTACGCCGAGCCCGCCGATCAGGTAAACCAGCCGGTGCAGGGTTTGCCAGCGTTTTGCACCCAGCCTGCGGACCATCGAGTTGGTCGACGTCGCCGCAAGCGGGATGAGCAGCACGAAGGCGGCAAATCCCACGGTGATGAAGGGCCGCTTGACCACGTCCTTGACGATTTCCTTCACGTCGAAGAACTGGTCTAGCCAGATGTACGTGGTGAAATGCAGGCTGGCGTAGAAAAAAGCAAACAGCCCCAGCATGCGCCGCAGCCGCAGCAACCAGGGTAGATTCGCAAGGCGACGCAGCGGCGTCACGGACAGCGTGACCAGAAGGAAGCTCAGCGCCCACCAGCCCGTCGAGTGCGTGATGTACTCGATCGGATTCGCGCCTAGCTTGTGATGCAGGCCGAGCCACGCCAGCCGCGCCAGCGGAATCAGGCTGGCCGCGAAAATTACCGCCTTGATCCAGGTTATGTGTTTTGCGTCAGGTTGCATGGATTGCTTAAAACCTCTCATCGCAGAGGACGCGGAGGAAAAGCCGCAGAGAGAGAACCGATGTGCAATGCGGTTATGGATGGTCCATTGCTGATTGCGCCCGGCCGCATAGCTCGCACCGGGTCCGTCGCCGCAGTATCCAACCCAAATTCCTTCTTTGTTTTCCTCTGCGTTTTTCCTCCGCGTCCTCCGCGTTCTCTGCGGTGAGCGCTGGAGCTCTAGAAGTATTTCTTTAGATCCATTCCGGTATAGAGCGAAGCGACCTGGTCGCCATAGCCATTAAACATCAGCGTGTCGCGCTTGCGGAATTCGCCGATGCGCCGCTCCTTGGCCTGGCTCCAGCGCGGGTGATCCACCTGCGGATTGACGTTGGAGTAGAACCCGTATTCCTTCGGGCCGGCGAGTTCCCAGGAGCTTTTCGGCTGCTGTTCGACGAAGCGGATGCGTACGATGGACTTGGCGCTCTTGAATCCATACTTCCAGGGCACCACGGCGCGAACGGGCGCGCCGTTCTGGTTAGGCAGCGCTTCGCCATACAGGCCCAAGCCCAGCAGCGTCAGCGGGTGCATGGCTTCGTCCATGCGCAGTCCTTCCACGTAAGGCCAGGCCAGGACAGGGACTCTCTGTCCCGGCATCTGCGCTTCGTCCTGGAGCGTGATGAACTCGATGAACTTGGCATTACCCGTCGGCTCAACGCGCCGGATGAGTTCGGAAAGCGGATAGCCGATCCAGGGAATCACCATCGACCAGCCTTCCACGCAACGCATGCGGTACGTGCGTTCTTCCAGCGGCGCCAGCTTCATCAACGCGTCGAGGTCGAACGTTTTCGGCTTCCTGACCTCGCCATCTACCTTGATGGTCCACGGGCGGGTCTTGAGGGTGCCCGCGCGCGCCGAGGGATCGTCCTTGTCGGTGCCG
>CAYODB010000351.1:0-2814 GCA_964402495.1 uncultured Bordetella sp. | reverse complement strand
GCTTGAGCATCTGCTCGGTGACGGTGAAGTCGGCGATCACGCCGTCCTTCATCGGCCGGATGGCGGTGATGTTGCCCGGCGTGCGTCCCAGCATCTGCTTGGCGGCGAGTCCGACCTCCTGGATCACCTTCTTGCCATTCGGACCACCTTCCTGCCGGATTGCCACCACGGACGGCTCGTTGAGCACGATGCCCTTGCCCTTCACATAGATCAGGGTATTGGCCGTGCCGAGGTCAATGGCGAGATCGTTGGAGAAGTAGCCGTTTAGAAATCCGAACATTTGGCGGGGCCCAGTCTGTCGCAGTGCGGAAAAAAGATGCGCGTATGATACTCTATCGTACTGCGGCAGTTAATAAAAACCGGCAATTCCGGAGGTGGGACGACCGGCGGCGGCCGTGCAGCACGGCATCCCGTTTCAGTCCCGCGCCCCGGTTCGCAACCCAGGAAGCTTCCCGGCAAATGGCACTCACCCTCAGCGACGTCAAGCGTATCGCCCATCTCGCGCGCATCGAGATCACGGAAGGCGATGCCGAGCAGACCCTCGGCCAGTTAAACGACATTTTCGTGATGATCGAACGCCTGCAGTCCGTCGACACCAGCCGGATCGAGCCGATGTCCCATCCACTGGGCGGCAGCCAGCGCCTGCGGGAAGATGCGGCGAGTATTCCGGACGTACGCGATGTCGTCCTCGGGAACGCGCCTGCGCAGCAGGACGGACTGTTCCTGGTCCCCAAAGTGATCGAATAGGGCATCGGCGATGTCGGCACCTGAACTATCCCGCAAGTCCGTGGCCGAGCTCGGCCGGGCTCTGTCCGCCAGATCGGTGTCCGCCGTTGAACTGGCCCGTTCGTACCTGGAGCGTATCGACCGCCACAAGGATCTCAATGCCTTCCTGGACGTCCGCCCCGAGGTGACGCTGGCCCAGGCGCGCGCGGCCGACGCCCGCATCGCACGCGGCGACGCGACCCCGCTTACCGGCGTCCCCATCGCCCACAAGGACATTTTCGTCACCCGCGACTTCGCTTCTACGGCTTCCTCCCGGATGCTCAAGGGCTACATGAGCCCCTTCGACGCCACCGTGGTCGAAAAGCTGGCCGGCGCCGGTATGGTCTCGCTCGGCAAGCTCAACTGCGACGAGTTCGCCATGGGCTCGTCCAACGAGAACAGCTTCTACGGCAACGTACTTAACCCGTGGGACAAGACCGCCGTTCCGGGCGGGAGTTCTGGCGGCTCCGCCGCAGCCGTCGCCGCGCGCATCGCGCCGGCCGCGACAGCAACCGATACCGGGGGCTCGATCCGCGAGCCTGCGGCCTTTTCCGGCATCACCGGCATCAAGCCGACCTACGGCCGGGCGTCGCGCTGGGGCATGATTGCCTTCGCCTCCAGCCTCGACCAGGCGGGCATCATGACCCAGTCGGCCGAGGACGCCGCGCTCATCTTCAACGCCATGCTGGGCTTCGATCCAAAAGACTCGACCAGCGTCGAGCGGCCGGCCGAGGACTACACCCGGGCGCTAAATTCCGACCTGAAGAGCCTGCGCATCGGCGTACCGAATGAGTTTTTCGGGGAAGGCCTGCAGCCGGACGTGGAAAAGGCAGTGCGCGAAGCTCTCGCAGAGTATGTGAGGCTCGGGGCAAAACTGGTGGATATCTCGCTCCCCAACGCCGAATTGGGCATCCCGGTCTACTACGTGATCGCGCCCGCCGAATGTTCCTCGAACCTGAGCCGATTCGACGGCGTGCGTTACGGCCACCGCGCGGCCCAGTACGGCGACCTGATCGACATGATTAAAAAGTCGCGCAAGGAAGGCTTCGGGCCTGAGCCCCGGCGCCGCATCCTGATCGGCACTTACGTGCTTTCGCACGGCTACTACGACGCTTATTACATCCAGGCGCAGAAGGTTCGCAGGATCATCGCCGACGAATTCCAGCAGGCCTTCCAGCAGTGCGACATCATCGCCGGGCCGGTCACCACCAGCGTGGCCTTCGGCTTCGGCGAAAAGGCGGCGGATCCGGTGTCGATGTACCTATCCGACCTGTACACGATCCCCGGCAGCCTGGCGGGGATCCCCGGCATGAGCATTCCCTGCGGCTTCGGCGCGAAAAACCGTCCGGTTGGCCTGCAACTCATGTCGAACTATTTTGAGGAAGCAAAGCTGCTCGGCGTCGCCCACCGCTACCAGCAGGCTACCGATTGGCACACGCGTATTCCCGGAGGTTTTTAGGAAATGCCGGTTCGCCTTCGTCCCTCGTCCCTCGCCCTTCGCCCCTGCGCACGCACATGAACTGGGAAATCGTCATCGGGCTGGAAACCCACGCGCAGTTGTCGACGCAGTCGAAGATCTTCTCCCCCGCGCCGACCGCGTTCGGCGCAGAGCCCAATACCCAAGCCAGCGTGATCGATCTGGCCCTGCCGGGCTCGCTACCAGTCCTGAACAAGGGCGCGGTCGAACG
The DNA here is from genome assembly GCA_964402495.1 of uncultured Bordetella sp. Classification (GTDB taxonomy): domain Bacteria; phylum Pseudomonadota; class Gammaproteobacteria; order Burkholderiales; family JACQAP01; genus JACQAP01. The sequence goes on along the minus strand of CAYODB010000351.1, from coordinate 361 downwards.
CGCCATCCGCTTCGGCCTGGCAATCGGCGCCACGATCAACCGGCGATCGATTTTCGCGCGCAAGAATTACTTCTATCCCGACCTGCCCAAGGGTTACCAGATCAGCCAGTACGAGATCCCGATCGTGCATGGAGGAAAAATTCCCATCGTCTCTCCGACGCGAGGTGAAATCGACATACAACTCACACGCGCGCATTTGGAAGAGGATGCAGGCAAATCCCTTCACGAAGATTTTCAAGGCATGACCGGCATCGACCTGAACCGCGCTGGTACGCCCCTGCTGGAAATCGTTTCCGAACCCGACATGAGTTCCGCCGAGGAAGCAGTCGCCTACGCCCGGACGCTGCATTCTCTGGTGCGT
>CAYODB010000350.1:400-2824 GCA_964402495.1 uncultured Bordetella sp. | reverse complement strand
ACATCGAAGGGCGCGCGGTTGGTTTCCGCGACTGCCGCGACAAAATAGACCACGAACATGGGGAACAGCGGAATCAGGTTCCACCCGAGCATGCCCCAGGAAGTCTTTTGCTCGGTCACGATCACGGCAAGGTTGAGGCTGCCGGACATCATGAGCACGCAAACGAGGGCGAAGCCCATGGCGATTTCGTAGGACACGATCTGCGCCGCGGAGCGAAGGCCGCCGATGAAGGCGTACTTCGAATTCGAAGCCCAGCCGGCGACGATGACGCCGTACACGCCCATCGACGTGATGGCCATCACGTAGAGCAGACCGGCGTCTACCTTCGACAGCACCAGTTCCGGCGAGAACGGCACCACCGCCCAGGCCGCGAGCGCCGGCATGATCGCCAGCACCGGTGCCAGCAGGAACAGGAACTTGTTTGCACCGGAAGGTACGATGACTTCCTTGACCAGCAGCTTGAGGACATCGGCGAACGGCTGCAGCAGGCCTTTCCAGCCCACCCGGTTCGGTCCGATGCGCACCTGCATGTAGCCGATCACCTTGCGCTCCGCCAGGGTCAGGTAAGCGACACAAAGGGTGACCGGCACGACGATGGCGAGGATTTTCGCCAATGTCCACAACGCGGTGACGGCGCCGGTCCCGATCAGGCCTTCGAGGAATTCGAGGGTCACGCGGTGGCCCTTTCCTGCGCAGCCACGCGCTCCAGTTCCACTTCGCCGAACAGGCTGCCAAGGGACACGCTCTCGGGAAAGCCCGCGCCGAAGCGCACGCAGTCGGCGGGCAGGCGGTCGTCGCGCGCATACCGCACGACCACTTCCCCGCCCTGCTGGCGGATCCTTACATGATCGCCCTGGCGCAGGCCGATTCTTTCGATCAAGCCGCCGGGCAGCCAGGCGAGCGCAACCAGGGCATCCCGGGTCTGCTGCAGCGACTCCGCGCGGCGCACGATGGAATCCACGTGGTAGATCGGGATTTCGCCGATGCGCTGGATGCCGCCGGCCTTGGCCACCGCAACGACGGCAGGCGCGCCTGTGATCGTATTGTCGAGGCGCGCAGGAATGTCGCCGATCGCACTCATACATTCGGCACGGACCTGCTCGATGGTGTCGAAACCGAATCCGGCCACGCCCATCAGCGTGCCCAGCACGCGCAGGACTTTCCAGGCCGGTCTGGTTTCGCCGAGGGGGCGCACCACGCCCTGGAAACTCTCCACCCGGCCTTCGATGTTCACGAACGTGCCGGCGGTCTCGGTGAACGGCGCCACCGGCAGCAGGACCTGTGCATATTCGGTCGCCTTGTGCAGATAGGACGACATGGCAACCACGAACTCCGCGTCCTGCATGGCCGCGTTGGCGGCCTGCGCGTCCTGGGTGTCGAGGTCCATCTCGGCATGCAGGAGCACATAAGCCTTGCGCGGCGCGGCGAGCATTCCGACTGCATTCAAGCCGCCGCGCGCGGGGCGCATCCCCACCAGGTACCCGCCGACGCTGTTGGCGCCTTCGCCGAAGAATCCGAACTTCACGCCGGTGATGCGCGCCAGTTCCTGGCCGAGCCGGTGCAGTTGCGCCGCCTGCGGATGGCGGCCGGCAAGACTGCCGAGCAATACGGCGCCGTTCTTTCCCGAGGCCAGACTCTCCGCGATCCTGCGCGCCACGTCGCCGACAGTCAGTCCGGCAACGGCGGCGGGCGCCGGCGAGTTCTTCAGTTCCGCAGCCGCTTTCAGCACCTGGCCCAGTGCTTCCACCAGCGCGGCTGGCGCCACGATCGCCTTGTTCGCGACCCGCATCAGGAGATCGTCGTCGACCGGGTTGACCAGGTTGAACTGCGCGCCTTTCTTCACGGCCATGCGCAACCGGCTCGCGAGCAGTGGATGGTCCTTGCGCAAGGTCGAGCCGACGACCAGTACGCGATCAAGGGCGTTCAGATCGGTCACTTTCATGCCCAGCCAGGGCGTGCCGCCGAGCTGGGCGTCCGCGGAGAAATCGGACTGGCGCAGGCGGAAGTCGACGTTGTCGCCGCCAAGGCCGCGCGCGAACTTCTGCAGCAGGTGCAATTCCTCTAGCGTGGCTTGCGGCGTGGCCAGCGCACCGATCGCGTCCGCGCCGTGCGCGTCACCGACGCGCTTGAGTTCGCGCGCCACCAGTTCCAGCGCCACCTGCCATTCGACCTGCTCCCACCTGCCGTCGCGCTTGACCATGGGCGCAGTCAGGCGCTGCGGCGAGTTCAGGCCCTCATAGGAAAAACGGTCGCGATCGGACAGCCAGCATTCGTTGACTTCCTCGTTGTCGCGCGGCAGGACCCGCATGACCTGATCGCCCTTGACCTGGACCACGAGGTTGGACCCGAGAGAATCATGCGGGCTCACCGACTTGCGCCGCGCCAACTCCCAGGTGCGGGCGCTGTAGCGGAAGGGTTTTGAGG
>CAYODB010000350.1:0-390 GCA_964402495.1 uncultured Bordetella sp. | reverse complement strand
TTTGAGGTCAGCGCGCCGACGGGGCAGACGTCGATCATGTTGCCCGACAATTCGGAATCGACCGTGCGTGCCACGAAGGGCATGATTTCCGAATGCTCGCCGCGGCCAATCATGCCGAGTTCCATCACGCCGGCAATCTCCTGGCCGAAGCGCACGCAGCGAGTGCAATGGATGCAGCGGGTCATTTCCTCGGCGGCAACCAGCGGTCCGAGATCCTTGTTGGCCACCACCCGCTTGGGTTCGGCGTAACGCGAACTCGAGCCGCCATAGCCCACCGCTAGGTCCTGCAACTGGCACTCGCCGCCCTGGTCGCAGATCGGGCAGTCGAGCGGATGGTTGATCAGCAGGAATTCCATCACGCCCTTCTGTGCCTTGATCGCCGCCTCGGAG
>CAYODB010000349.1:0-2847 GCA_964402495.1 uncultured Bordetella sp. | reverse complement strand
GCTGCAAAGCCTGGAAAGATCTCGATGCCCAGGGCTTCGGCCTGAGTGCCCAGCCATCGACAGACGTTGCCGAGGCTGACGACATAGTTGCCGTGGTTCTGGAAGCAGCCGGGCAACAAAAAGGCCGGCAGCTTTAGCGAACCGCCTTCGGTAAGAAACAGGAAGCGGTCTTCGCTTACCGGCGTATTCAGGGGCGCGTCCAGTTCCTGCCAGTTCGGGAACAGTTCGGCAATGGCGCGTGGATCCATTACGGCGCCGGAGAGGATGTGCGCGCCGACCTCCGATCCTTTCTCGATGACGCAGACGGAGACTTCGCTGCCCCGCTCGGCGCTAAGCTGCTTCAGCCGGATGCCGGCGGCAAGTCCCGCGGGGCCGGCGCCGACAACGACGACGTCGTACTGCATTGATTCACGTTCCGCCAAATTCTTCTCCTCGCTGACGGGCCGCCCGGAGGCGTCTGTTAAAATCCTTCACTTCCACAAATGATAAACGCTTTTCGCAATCCCGCAGAATCCGGACGACAGGTAGCGCAGAGATGAACAAGGAAGAGGGCCGGCTGGTACGCACCGATCGCGTGCCCATGCGCTGGGGAGAAATGGATGCGCTCGGCCACATGAATAACGTCTCTTACTTCCGCTATTTCGAACAGGCGCGCATTTCCTGGTTCGACGACCTGAAAATCGACTACCGCCCGGGTTCCGAAGGCCCGATTCTCGGTACCCTGAGCTGCCGCTATGTCAAACCCGCGATCTATCCCGCCGACATCGAGGTCACGACGTATGTCGGCAACCCGGGCCGCAGCAGCTTCGGCATGTTTCACGAAATGTACCTGGCGGGAGATCCGGCGATGCTGTTCGCGCAGGCCGAGGCGGTGATGGTCTGGATCGACATTTCGCAAGGCAAATCGCGTCCGCTGCCTGACTGGATGCGGGAGCGCCTCACCCCCCGCCCTCTCCACAAGTAGAGAGGGAGTCTTTTAACACTCAATCAGGTTTCCGGTTACGCCGCGGGAATCCTGCCCCATCAGGTACAGATAGGCAGGCATCAGGCTCGCAGGCTGGCGCTGGGATCCGGTCACTTCACCCGGATGCGTTTTCGCGCGCGAAGGCGCTGCCACGGGCCCGGGAACGATGGCGTTCACCCGCAGATTGGGCGCATCCGACCACTCCGCCGCCTGGATTTTCATGAGCGCTTCCAGTCCGGCTTTAGACACGCCGTAGGCCCCCCAGAAAGCGGCGGGGGCATGGCCGTGCGTCGCCGAAGTGAAAATGACCGAAGCGTCGGCTGACGCGCGGAGCAGGCGGGCGCACGCCTGGTTCAGTGCTGCCGGCGCTATCAGATTGACATGCAGCGTGCTTGTCCATTCGCCGATGGACAGGTGATCGAGCGCGGAGAGCTTCTCAAGATGGGCTGCATTGTGAAGGATGCCATCCAGCCGGCCGATGCGGGATTCGATCGCATAGGAGAGGGCATCGTAGTCCCGTACCGTGGCGCCGAGCAGGTCCAGCGGAATGGCCGCAGGCTGGGCATGGCCGCTCGATTCGATTTCGTCGTACACCGATTCGAGCGCGGCCTGGTCGCGCCCGTGCAGAACCACCGTGGCGCCATGCCTGGCGAATGTCAGCGCTGCGATGCGCCCGATCCCTCGCGAGGCACCGGTCACCAGTATCACGCGATCGCGCAGCAAGTCCGGCGGCGCCGGGTAGGTCCGTGGATCAGTCATTCTTCATTGCCAGATGCGCCGCCCGCACGCCGCTGCGCACGGCGGCTTCGAGGGTCGCGGGATAGTTGGAGGCCGTGTAGTCGCCGGCAAGAAAAAGCCCGGGGACGAGCGTAGCATTGTCCGGACGCGCCAGTCCGGGAGTGCAGGCAAAGGTCGCGCGTTTCTCGGCGATGACGCGGTGCCATAGGGGTGGCTGCAATCCCTGGATCACGGCACGCAGTTCTCCATGCACCTTCAGCGCCAGTTCGTTCTGGGGCAAGTCCTGATGTGCGCCGGCAGCGGAAATCACCACGCCGATCAGGCCATCCTGCCCGCAGAGCCGGCCGCGGTCGAACATCCATTGCGAGTAAATCGCATCGAGCCCTCCCATTCTGAAGGGCAGGCGGGTGCCTCTCGGATACTGCAGGTATACCGAGTAGATCGGCTGATAGGAGAACGCCTCGATCATGACTCGTATCCGGTCCAGTCGGGCTTGCGGGGCGATCAGCGCGCCGAGCCGATGGGGTGAAACCGCCAGGATCACCCGATCGAAGTGCCCTCCGTCGGGACGGAGTTCAAACCCCTTTTCGGTGGGCTGCACGCCTTCGATCGTCGAACTCAGCCTGACATCGCCGTTCTTCCTTCCGAGATAACGGGCGGCACGTTCGGGAAACAGCGCAGAGAAATCCACGGCAGGCAGCAGCAGGTCGCTGTCCGAGCGCTGTCCGTCGAGGCTGTCGCGCAGGACGTTGAGGAATACCTGGGCGGAGGCTTCTTCGGGTCGGGTGTTGAGCGCGGATACGCAAAGCGGATTCCAGAGCAACCGCGAAACCCGCTCCGGCTGCCCGAAAGAAGCCAGCAGAGCCGATACGTTCGTGTCGGCGTCCAGCCGGAAGCGCTTCCTCCGCATCGTCAGCATGAAGCGGGCGGCGCGCAGCTTTTCGCCCAGGCTCAAACCGCGCGCGGCGAGCAGCGCCACACCCAGATGCAGCGGCGCAGGAAGTGCCGGCACCCGCAACATGAATTCGGGATACATCGACAGTTCCAGCGGCATGCGGATCAGGCCGCGGCTTTCGCCGCCTTCACGGGTCAGGTCGATGAGCCGTAACGTCTCCGAGTAGGCGCCGATCAGGATGTGCAGGGGG
>CAYODB010000348.1:0-2906 GCA_964402495.1 uncultured Bordetella sp. | reverse complement strand
TGGCCGGAGACGACTATCAGGTGATCAAACTGGCGGTGATGGGCGAGGTCAAGGCTTACTTCCGCCCGGAGTTCATCAACCGCATCGACGAGCTCGTCGTGTTCCATGCGCTCGACGAGAGGCATATCAAGTCGATTGCGAAGATCCAGCTCGGTTACCTGGAGAAACGCATGGCCGCGATGGACATGAAGATCGAGGTTAGCGATGCGGTGCTGGGCGAACTCGCCTCGGTCGGTTTCGATCCGGCTTTCGGCGCGCGGCCATTGAAGCGAGCCATCCAGCAGGCCATCGAGAATCCGCTGGCCAAGGAAATTCTCGAAGGCCGCTTCGGACCGAAGGATGTCGTCGTCGTCGAGCGCGAGGGCGGCAAGATCCGCTTCGGCAAGAAGTAGCGCATCCGGGGCAGATGCGGTCGACGGAATTCCGGCTGGATCGTGCGTTCGTTTTGACCGATAATTCCTGCCCTGAATCGATTGCCGGTTCAGGGCAGGAATGACCGGCAGTCGGCTGATGATTCAGCCCCGATACGGGCGCCGAACGGCAACCAGCACGGAACAATATGACTGTCGAAACTTCTGCCGAGCCGCTTGCGATGGTCCATGGCGAACCCGTGCTCGAGATGCCGGGCGATCTTTATATTCCGCCAGACGCCCTGCGCGTATTCCTCGATACTTTCGAGGGGCCGCTCGACCTGCTTCTGTACCTGATTCGCAGGCGCAATCTCGAAGTCCTGGATATTCCCATGGCTGATCTCACGCGCCAGTACATGGAATACGTAGATGTGATGCGGTCGCATCAGCTCGAACTGGCGGCTGAATACCTGCTAATGGCGGCGCTGCTGATCGAGATCAAGTCGCGCATGCTATTACCCAGGCATGTGCTGATTGAAGCCGGGGAAGAGGATCCCCGCGCGGAACTGGTCCGGCGCCTGTTGGAGTACGAGCAGATCAAGCTGGGGGCTCGGCGGATCAATGAGTTACCGCAAGCCGGCAGGGATTTCGCGCTGGTGCAAGTGTGGCTGGACACGGAAGTCGAACAACGCTTGCCCGATGTGAATCCGGAAGATTTGCGCACTGCCTGGCTCGGCCTGCTCGCCAGGGCAAGTGTGACCCGGCATCACCGGATTACGCGCGAACAACTGTCGGTGCGCGAGCACATGAGCCGGATCCTGCGCAGCCTGCAGCATCTGCGCTTCGTGCGTTTCGAAGACCTGTTTGAAACCGGAGTCAGTGCGCCGGTCCTGGTCGTGACCTTCCTGGCCGTCCTGGAACTGGCACGCGAGAGCCTTATAAACGTTACCCAGCAAGGCGCGTATTCACCCATTTACATCAAGTTAAATCATGGACTTGCCGCTGTCTGATCCACACCAGGTCAAGCGCGTGCTGGAGGCGGCGCTGCTCAGCAGCAGCGAACCCCTGCCCGTCGCCGACCTTAGAAAGCTTTTTGACGAAGAAATCAGTGCCGAGGTGCTGCGCAGGCTGCTGGAGGAATTGCGCGCCGATTGGGCAGAGAGCGGTGTCGAACTCGCGAATGTCGCATCGGGATGGCGCTTTCAGGTTCGTCCTCAGTATCAAAGATTTCTCGACCGGCTCAATCCTGAAAAGCCGCCGAAGTATTCGCGCGCCGTGCTCGAAACCCTGGCGATCATCGCTTACCGGCAACCGGTGACGCGGGGTGACATCGAGAACATCCGCGGCGTTACCGTTTCCGCCGGAATACTGAAGGCGCTCGAGGCGCGAGGTTGGATCGATGAAGTGGGGCATCGCGAGGTGCCCGGCCGGCCGGCGCTGTATTCGACGACCCGCTCTTTCCTGAATGACCTGGGTCTGCGGTCCCTTGATGAACTGCCGACGCTCGAGGAACTGGGTTCGCTGGTGGAAATGGAGCCGGTGGCGGTTCAAGCCGAGCAACTCGATAGTCATGCCACTGCGGCGGCCGGATCGGATGAACCGCAGGAGCGCCAGGCCGATCCGGTCTAGGAAGTAACGGCATCCGGCGGCCGCCAAAGCCGGGCAGCGTGGCTAACACCTGGAGAAGAACATGCGGGCCATTCTCGTTGCGAACCCCAAAGGCGGCGCTGGGAAGACGACGCTTGCGACCAATCTCGCCGGGGCACTGGCGGCGGGTGGCAAGAAAGTATCCCTGTGGGATCTGGACCGCCAGCAATCCTCCATGAACTGGCTGGCAATGCGGCCGGCAAACCGGCCGGTGATCCAGCGCCTCGACGGCCGCGAATCAGAAGATCCAAAGATGCCGCGCGGTTCGAACTGGCTGGTTCTCGATTCTGCCGCCGGCCTGCATGGAAAGAATCTTGCCCATGCCCTGAAGATTGCCCACAAGGTGGTAATCCCGGTGCAGCCTTCGGTGTTCGACATGGCGGCCACAAGCGCGTTTCTGCAGACCCTGACGGAGGAAAAGTCAGTTCGCAAGAACAAGACCTTCATCGGCATCGTGGGAATGAGGGTTGATCCCCGCACCAAGGCCGCGGCGACGCTCGAGGCGTTCCTGGCGCAGTTCAATCTCCCGGTCCTGACCTACCTGCGCGATACCCAAGTGTACGTCAATGCCGCGTTCAACGGCCTGAGTATCTTTGATTTGCCTGAATATCTTGGCGGACGCGACATCGAGCAGTGGCAGCCATTGCTGGACTGGATCGACGCAGAATAGTGGCCGGTCGGAGGGGTTCGGCCGGTTCCTTGGTTGACGCTCGCTCTGCCGGGCGGCTATAATTCCGCTTCTCGAAACCTGATTCGTCGGGTTTCGATCCGGTCGCGGGGTGGAGCAGTCTGGCAGCTCGTCGGGCTCATAACCCGAAGGTCGTAGGTTCAAATCCTGCCCCCGCAACCAATACCTGTTCTTTAAAAATTCAAACAGCCGATGCGTGTGGGTGCTTCGTATTTGGGGCG
>CAYODB010000347.1:0-2930 GCA_964402495.1 uncultured Bordetella sp. | reverse complement strand
CTCACCCCCCCGCCCCTCTCCCGGAGGTAGAGGGGAGCCGAACTGTTGAAGGCTATCCTTGTTGGCTTCAACCAGCGCGGCGATCTGCTTCTGCTCGACGCGGGTCATCAGGTGTTTGTATTCGCTGATGCGATGTCCTTCCGCGAGGAGGGATCCCGTATCAGACCAGGTGAATGGTTTCGTGTTGAGGAATTTCTCGACATCCGCCGCCAGCCCTGGCAGCACCGGCTTGAGGTAGATGGTCAGCAGCCGGAACATGTTGAGCGCATCCGAGCAGACCTGTTGCAACTGTTGTTCGCTGCCAGGCTGTTTTGCAATTTCCCAGGGTTTGTTCAGATCGACAAAGAGGTTCGCTTTGTCGGTAAGCGCCATTACTTCTCGCAGGGCTTTGCCGTACTCGCGGGCATCGTAGAGTTCCGCGATCTGCCCGGCCCTGTCTTGCAACTCGCCAAATAAGGCATTTGCCGAACGGGACGATCCAAGGAGCTTGCCTTCGAATCTCCTGGAAATGAATCCCGCACTCCGGCTGGCGATGTTGACGTACTTGCCGATCAGGTCGCTGTTCACCCGCGCCACAAAGTCGTCGAGGTTAAGATCGATGTCTTCCATGGTCGAGTTGAGTTTGGCGGCATAGTAGTAGCGCAGCCATTCCGGATTCAGGCCTTGCTCGAGATAACTTTCGGCGGTGATGAAGGTGCCGCGCGACTTGGACATCTTCTGGCCGTCCACCGTCAGGAATCCATGGGCAAACACCTTGGTCGGCACACGATAACCGGCGAACTCGAGCATCGCGGGCCAGAACAGGGCATGGAAATACAGGATGTCCTTGCCGATAAAATGCATCATCTCGGTATTGCCGCCCGGCCGCAGGAATTCGTCGATTTCCTTCTGCGACCGGCCCTGCTTCTCGAAGTAGTTCCTGAAACTGCCGAAGTAGCCCACCGGCGCATCCAGCCAGACGTAGAAGAACTTCTGGTTGTTGGTGCCAGGAATGGGAAAACCGAAATAGGGCGCGTCCCGGGAAATGTCCCAGTCGGCGAGCTTGTTTTCGCCCGCTTCACCCAGCCATTCCTTCATCTTGTTCGCCGCTTCCGGTTGCAGGCGTTCGCCGGTCTGGGTGAAGCCGCGCAGGAAGTTTTCGCAGCGCTTGTCGGAAAGGCTGAAGAAGTGGTGCTCCGAGGCCTTGCGTTCGGGTTTGGCGCCTGACACCACGGAATAAGGGTCGATCAGGTCCGTCGGGCTGTAGGTCTTGCCGCAGACTTCGCAGGAATCACCGTACTGGTCCTTAGAATGGCAGTTCGGGCATTCCCCCTTGATGTAGCGGTCCGGCAGGAACATCTGCTTGACCGGATCATAGAACTGCTCGACCGAGCGCCTGGCAATCAGCCCCTTCCTGTCCAGTTGCCGGTAGATGTCCTCGCAGAACGTCTGGTTCTCCAGGGAATTCGTGGTGTAGTAATTGTCGAAGTCGACGTGGAAACCGGCAAAGTCGCGGGTGTGCTCGCCGTAAACCCGCGTGACCAGTTGCTCCGGCGTGATGCCTTCCTTGTCGGCGCGCAGCATGATCGGCGTGCCGTGGGTGTCGTCGGCGCAGACGTAGTGCACCTCATGGCCTTGCATCTTCTGGAAGCGCACCCAGATGTCGGTCTGGATATACTCCACCAGATGGCCGAGGTGGATGCTGCCATTGGCGTAGGGCAGCGCCGAGGTGACGAGGATGCGCCGCTTCATTTCTGCTTCAGCTTCGTGTCTGGACGGAGGGAAGCCGGGATTCTAGCAAATGACCCCCCACAAGGCCCCACAAAGCTCTTTACGTGTGGGGAAATCGGCTTAAAATTCGCCCCTTCAATTCCAGGTCAGCAGGCGTGGCGATAAGCGAAGAGCAGGTCAGGGCGGCACTCCAGACCTTCACCGACCCGGTGACGGGGAAGGACTACGTCGCCGGCAAGGAAGCCCGCAATATCCGGATCGAAGGCAGCGATGTCTCCCTCGACATCGTGCTCGGTTACCCTGCGAACAGTGTCATGGAGGACGTGCGCCAGGGCGTTGCTGCCCGGATGAAGACCTTGCCTGGCGTGGGGAAGATCGCCGTCAACGTCCAGTCGAAGGTTGCTGCCCACGCCGTGCAGCGGGGTTTGAAGCTGCTTCCGGGGGTAAAAAACGTGATCGCCGTGGCCTCCGGCAAGGGCGGGGTGGGCAAGTCGACCACCGCCGTAAACCTCGCGCTGGCACTGGCGGCCGAGGGCGCCTCGGTCGGGCTGCTGGATGCCGACATTTACGGGCCCTCCCAGCAGATGATGATGGGCCTGAAGGGTAAACCGCAGTCGAAGGACGGCAAGACCCTGGAGCCGATGGTGAATCACGACATTCAGGTCATGTCCATCGGGGTGCTGGTCGACATGGATACACCCATGGTCTGGCGCGGCCCGATGGTGACCCAGGCGCTGGAGCAGTTGCTGCGCGATACCCAGTGGAAAGACGTGGACTACCTGGTGGTTGACCTGCCGCCGGGCACCGGCGATATCCAGCTCACGCTTTCCCAAAAGGTTCCGCTGACCGGTGCCGTCATCGTTACGACCCCGCAGGACATCGCGCTGATCGATGCCCGCAAAGGCCTCAAGATGTTCGAAAAGGTGGGCGTGCCCATCCTCGGTCTGGTGGAGAACATGAGCACCCATATCTGCTCTAATTGCGGCCACGAGGAGCACATATTCGGCAAGGGCGGAGCGGAACTGATGAGCAGGGACTACGGCGTCGATGTGCTGGGCAGCCTGCCGCTGGACATCAAGATCCGCATGCAGGCGGACTCGGGCAGGCCGACGGTAGTGGCCGATCCGGACAGCCGGCCGGCGCATATCTACCGGGAAATCGCCCGCAAGGTGGCGGCGAAGATCTCCGAACTGGCGAAGGACCACAGCTCGGCGTTTCCC
>CAYODB010000346.1:0-2984 GCA_964402495.1 uncultured Bordetella sp. | reverse complement strand
CTGAAGAGCTGCTTGTGATTCAGGTAGTAGGCGTCCGCATCCTCACCGACGACAAAACGGCTCAAGGGTTGTCCCACCACGGCGGCACGCGCGACTCCAAGCAGCGACGCGCCGGTGAGATTCGCTTCGAGGATCAGTCCGCTTTCGTCCAGTGTGAAGTAGCTCACGGGCGCCAGATCGTACAGGTCGAAGTAGCGTGCGCGAGAGGCCTCCAGTTCAGCCTGTATACGGCGCAGTTCCTCGTTCTGCAATTCCAGTTCGATCTGGTGCACCTGCAGATCGTGGAGCACGCGTCGCGCATCGACCGGCGCAAGGGAATCCGGGTTTTCCAGCACCCTGCCCTGCGCATGCCGGGCCATCTTCTCCGCCTGCCGGCGCAACGCCGCCATCTGGCCGGCGGCCGCATCGCTCACCGCATCGGGCGTCGCATCGTTCGTCGCATCGTTCCCGGCGGCAATCTTGATCTTCAAAGGTCCGCCCGTTCCGTAGTGGCTATGGCATACACTGCCCCGGACGCATCGACCAGTGCGGTAGCGATCAGTGACACGCGCACGATCCGGCCGTCCCTGGCGATCCGCTCCAGGCGGTAGGGCTGCAGAACCTTGGCCTGGCTCAGTTGCTCGATGACGGACAACGCTTCGACCCGCCCCGCCTTCGGGATCAGCTCGCGGATGTTCATTGTCAGTGCCTCGGCCTCGCTCCAGCCGTACATCCTCGTCGCGCCCGGATTCCAGGACAGTATCCTGCCGGCCAGATCCTGCACCAGGATGGCGTCGCGCGAGTCGGTCACCACGACGGCCAGGCGACGCAGGATTTCGGATTCCTGCAGCATCTCGCGCGCCTTTTTCATTTCCGTAATGTCGAAAAAGGTGATGACCGCGCCGCTGATTACATGGTCCAGCGTGCGATAGGGGCGGATGCGCAGGACGAACCACTTGTCCAGCGCACTGCGCACCTCGACATCCTTGGGGACCAGCGTATCGATCACTTCCTGCACGTCCTCCACCAGGCGATTGTAGTCCGGCAGGTTGGAGGCGATGTGCCCCACCGGGCGCCCGATATCGGTCGCGATGAGATTGATCACCTGGACGACGGCGGGCGTGAAGCGCTGGATGAGCAGTTGGTGATCGACGAAAATCGTCCCCACGCCGGTGCCGGCGAGCAGATTGTTCATGTCGTTGTTGACATGTGATAGTTCGCTCACCTTGGTCTGCAATTCCGCGTTGACCGTGGCCAGCTCCTCGTTGACCGACTGCAGTTCCTCCTTGGAGGTTTCCAGTTCCTCGTTGGTGGACTGCATTTCCTCGTTGATCGACTGCATTTCCTCATTCGAGGATTTGAGTTCTTCGTTGGAAGTCTCCAGTTCCTCGGTGGTCGTCTGGAGGTATTCCTCCTTGTCGCGCAATTCCTGCGTCAGCGCCGCTACCCGCGCATCGATTTCTTTTGCGCCCTCGTCCACGCCGGAGGCCTTTGGCTCTCCCCCGGCCGCCCCTTTCTGTTCTTCGGGCGCCTCCGGCGCGGGTTCCAGAACGACCAGGAACAGCGGCGACTCGGCCGTGTCGGACGTGGCGGTGCGGACAATGAGATTTACGCCGGTGAAATCGCCGTTGGTCTTGACGCGAAGACCGCCATGGAACACCGGTTCCCGATTCGTCACCGCTTTGCGCAAGGCCGAGGTCAAGCCGAGGCGCAGTCCCTGGCGGGCCATTTTCAGGATGTTCATGCCGGCCTCGCCCGGTGCCGGCTCCAGATACTGGCCGGTGCGTCCATGCAGGTAAAGGATATCGCCACGGTCGTTGACCAGCGCACCGGCCGGCGCGTACTGCTGCAGTAATGTCCGTTCGGCAATCTGGCGGAACTGGGCACTGGCATCGCCCGCAACTTTGTCGACCGCACGCGCGGCATCTCCGCCTCTCCTCACCTGCGGAACAAACCGTTCCCGGGGCATGGATTGCGGGCTGCCATCGTCCTTGCGCTGATACAGCTTAGCGGTGCGATTGAGCGCGGCAAAGAGTTGTCTATATTCGCCGACGGACTCGGAGTTGCCCAGAAACAGGACCCCTCCCGGATTCAGCGCATAGTGGAACAATGGAATCAGTTTCTGCTGCAGTTCCGGGCCCATATAGATCAGCAGGTTGCGGCAACTGATCAGGTCGAGCTTGGAGAATGGCGGATCCTTGATCACGTTCTGCCCGGAAAAAACCAGAATGTCGCGGATAATCTTGCTGATGCGAAAAAAGCCGCCCCCGGGTTCTTCGACAAAAAAACGCGCCATCCGCTCGCTCGAGACATCGGCGGCGATACTGGCGGGGTAGATGCCCACGCGGGCCTTTTCGATGGCCTCGCTGTCGATGTCGGTGGCAAACACCTGGAGCGTGAATCTGGTCTTGAGCGCCTCCATGCGCTCCTGCAGCAGTATGGCGATGGAATAGGCCTCCTCGCCGGTGGAGCAGGCCGGGACCCATACCCGTATCGACTCGCCCGCGGGCTTGTTCGACATCAGGCGGACAATGGCCTCTTCGTCCAGTGCCTTGAACTGTTCCGCATCGCGGAAGAACTGGGTGACACCGATCAGCAAATCGCGAAACAGCGCATCCACCTCGGACGGATTCTTCTGCAAATACTGCACATAGTCGTCTAAGGTTTGAATCTGCTGGACTGCCATGCGCCGCTCGATGCGGCGATTGATGGTGTTCTGCTTGTAGCAGAAAAAATCGTGGCCGGTCTGCATCCGCAGCAATACGAAAATCTTTCCCAACACGTCGTCGACCCTGAGGCCGGGGGATGAAATGGCCAACTTGCCCTTGCCGAACGCGTGGCCGACATAGGCAAGCAGTTGCGCCGGCATTTCGCCCGGCGGCAGCAAAAAGTCGACTGCGCTGTTGGCAACGGCGCTGCGCGGCATGCTGTCGTATTCGGTGGATTCGAAGCTCTGCGCCATCACCATGCCGCCCTCGGCCTTGATCGCGCGAACACCCTGGGTG
>CAYODB010000345.1:0-2985 GCA_964402495.1 uncultured Bordetella sp. | reverse complement strand
AGGTGACGGGGCCGGGGCCGGGGCCGGCTCGGGTCCCGGCGCAGCCGTACCCACCGCACCAGGCGCAGGCAACGGCACAGGCGGCGATGGCCGGGGCCCGGCACCCATACAACTTTTTACTGCCGGCAATTTTGCGGTCCTGGCGGAAACGGCGATTACCAACGTGGCGACTTCCGCGGTCACCGGAAATGTGGGCCTGGCCCCGGCGCCGGGCGTCAATATCGAACTGACTTGCGCGGAAGTAAAGGGGACGATTTACACCGTCGACTCCGCGGGTTCTCCTTCATGCAGGCAGAGGAATGCCGAATCTTTGTTGATCCAGGCCGTAGCAGACGGACATGCCGCGTGGAACGGCGCCCTCTCGCTGGTGGCCGACTACACGGATGTGAGGGCCGGAAACATCGGCGGGATCCGTCTGCCGCCTGCCGTTTATAAGTGGAGCACCGGCGTCCAGATACCGGCCAATCTCACGCTCACCGGCGGGCCGAACGATGTCTGGATCTTCCTGATAGAGCGTGACCTCATCGTCGGTCCCAACGTCCAGATCATCCTCGAGGGCGCACTGCCACAGAACGTGTTCTGGCAGACCCTGGTCAACGGCGTGGAACTCGGAGCGGCATCGCAGTTCCAGGGCATCATCCTGTCCGAGACAACGATCTTCATGGGGGCCGGCGCGTCGATAAACGGCAGGCTTCTGGCGGCGGGCTCGATCAACCTCAACCAGAATACGGTCACACAACCGTAACAAATTCAGTCTTCGGGCGCGAGCCAGCGCAAGCCGCGCCGGCCGGCGTGAGGGAAGTGTGCGAGAGGTTTGGGATCAGCGTGCGATAGCCGAATGGCCGCGCCGGGGTCCGGCTGGATCGCGCGCGGATCTGCGAGCGCTTTCCGGCGCGTCGAAGGAGCCGGACAATTGACGGATTGCTTACGGCGGCACGTTACGCGGAGCGATAGTGCCGTGTGTCGCTCGTAATTGCGTGGCGTTGCCCGGAGCGCTGGCGCCAACAGTACTTTCCCACTTCGGCGAGCTCTTCAACTGCACCGCGCTTTCCCACTCTGGACTGGCCTTGGCGCCGCCGGTAACGAGCAATCTGGACTGCCACTGCGCCAGCTCTTGCGGGGCGTTTAACGCGGGGCTTAGTTCTCCCGCCCGCGCGTCTCGCGGGGTCGCGGCGCCGGAACAAATCGTCACCAGACCGGCCAATGCCGCCACCAGGTATGTAGTTGGCGCTGTCATCATCCTGCTCCTGTTCTTCCGTGCCCTGCCCGCGTCCGCATTCGCCTTGCGCGGCCTGCCCGCATCGCCCGGGGGATTCCGCAGTACTGACCCGTTTGCCGCAAACAAACCGTGCGCTGGCTCACATAAGGCGAACGATGCACAAAGCCGGCCGCAGGCCGGCGCGGTTTTCAATTGAGCTGCAGCTCGAAATTTCCTTTGCCGCGCTCCACCGCGATCAGGCGCAGCAGCGGTGCGAGCTGCTGCTGGTGCTGCGCGGGAACGCTGGCCTTGGCCAGGAACGCGGGGTTGTTGCCGAGCGTCCACGATCCCTCGCCTTCGAGCCGCAGCGGACCTTCGATGGTGCGCAGGTACGCATGAACCGTCATGCCTTCGCCGTCGAAGCGGACTTCATAGTTGCCCAACGGCGCAACGGTCGTCAGGGTCGAACCGGCCGCGAGCCACTGCAGGGTTGCATTGCCCTCCAGCGTGTCGCGCGCGATCGACAGGTTCGCCACGTGGATCAGCACCTCGCCGGTAAGCCCGAGCGGCGCGAGCTTGGGCACACCCAGGCCCAGCACCATGGCCGGCAAGCGGATATCGGCGTTCGCCAGTTCGATGCGGGACAGCGATATCGTCACCGGAAAGCGCCGGGTCGCATGTTCCAGCCCGACTTCGCAAACCAGATGTGCGCGCAGCAACGATTCGGGCCGGACACGCCAGTCCAGTGCCCTGGCGATTCCCGCGCGCCCGGCTGCATCGCGAACCTCGATCTGCCCCGACCCCGACCATAGCGTGCCCTGCGCCTCCGCCAGCCGCAGTCTGCCCTGACTTGTGTGCTGCAGGACGGCGTCGACCAGAGTCGCCGGTGCCGTGGCGAACAGGACGAGGGCGTAGGAGCCAATCCCGATCGCGAGCATGCTCCAGAGCTTCATCGCGGTTTCGCGCGGACCAGGGTGGCCGTCACGCTGACCAGGCCCGGCGTGGACATTGCCTCGACACGGCAGGTGTCGAGGCGGACATGCTGCGAATTCAGGGCGCCGATCCAGGCGATCCAGTCTGCGAAGGCCACTGCGCCGAAAACGACCACCACCTGATCGGCGTCCAGCGCATCGATACGCACCAGCGCGCGCGACAGTCCGGCCTCACCGGCCTGGGCCTGCACCAGCGTGCGCAGATCGGTCTGCGACGCTGATATAACCGGCCCGGCGCGCAGACGCTCGAGGTCCACTGCCTGCCGGTCGAGGTTGGCCGCCTGCGCCCGAAGCGTCGTCACGCTGGTGCCCAACTGCATGCGCGCCCGGCTCGCCGTCTGCACGAGTGCCGCGTACAGGGCGGCTCCCAGCACCACGGCCATCGCAGCGATGATTGCCCGATCCCGCGGCGCCCGCGATTCCCAGAGCTTGAGCAACTGCGCTCTCATGATGCCCGCACCGTGATCACTACCGTTGCGCTGCCCGGGCGCTTCAAGGCCGCAGAGGGGTCGACGCTGAGGCCCGACCGCACCAGTTGCGTCACGATACGCTGCACCGCAGCCTCCTCGCCGGCGGCGAGTTCCAGCGTCATGCGCCCGCTCTCGTAGGACACGATCCGCAATCCTCCCGCAGGCAGGTCCTCCATTGCCACCGTCACTTTCCGGATCATCGGCAGGAAATCGCCGACGTCGGTTTCGCCGGCGGCATGGCGGGCCTCGGCGAGCTTGCGGCGCATCTGCAGCGCCGGATCGACCACCGCGACGGCGTCGGGAAAAGCGGCGCGAAACCGCGAGT
>CAYODB010000344.1:0-2985 GCA_964402495.1 uncultured Bordetella sp. | reverse complement strand
TCTGCGCATCCTCGACGCGCTTCTGCGCAGACTCGACGTCCTTGTAAGCGGACTTCTCCTTCTTCTCGGCCGTCTGCACTTTCTTCTCGGCGGCAAGCATTTCTTCGCGGGCGGCGCGCGCCTTGCGTTGCGCCTGTTCAAGAGCGGTTTCCTGGGCGATGCCCGGGCTCATTCCAGTTACCGTGACTGCAATCAGGACTGCCAACAGGGAAAGGACTCTGGACATTCAGCCTCCGGGAATACTATTCAACGATGATCGATGAAACTTGGATGGGATTTCAGCCGCGTTGGTTCATTTCAGGCTGTATCGATATGTTTTGTGGTGCCGGCACCAGGAATCGAACCCGGGACCTTTTGATTACAAATCAACTGCTCTACCAACTGAGCTATGCCGGCGCGTGCAGGGAATTATAGGCCCGGTGACTCCGCCCCGCGGGGCGGGTAGGACCGCGAGTAGTCCATGGGGCGGTCAGGCTTCTTGATTGGGCTTACTTGATGACCTGGAGGCGAGGGCGTCCACCGGAGGGTTTGGTGGGGCGCGGATCTTCCGGCAGACCGATTTCGGTCTTCACTGGTTCGTCGATCGGCGCCGGCAACGAAGGCGAGGTCTGGAAGGCCAGCCCATGTCCAGTCTCCTTGGCAAAAATTCCCGCGACAGAACCGACCGGCACGGAGATCTCGCGCGAGACACCCGAGAAGCGCGCCGAGAACTGGATCAGGTCGTTGCCGATCTTCAGATTGCGGGTCGCGTCCATGCCGACGTTGAGTACGATCTCGCCGTCCTTGACGTACTCCATCGGCACCTTGGTGGTTTCGTCCACCTTCACGGCGATGTACGGGGTGTGGCCGTTGTCGCAGCACCACTCGTAGATCGCGCGGATCAGGTAGGGAGTGGTCGTGGCGTCCTTCACTTGCGCATCACTTTTTCCGAAGCGGTGAGCGCCTCGATGAATGCCGGCCGGCTGAACAGGCGTTCCGCGTATTTCATCAGCGACGCGGCCTGCTTCGGCAACTGGATGTTGTAGAAATCCAGGCGCCACAGCAGCGGCGCAATCGCCACGTCCAGCATCGAAAATTCCTCGCCCAGCATGTACTTCTGCTTGACGAAGACCGGCGCGATCTGCGTGAGGTTGTCACGGATGACCTGGCGCGCCTTGTCGGCCTGTTTCTGGGTGCCGCTCTCGATGGCGTCCACGTTGGAAAACAGTTCGTTCTCGAAGCGGAACAGGAACAGGCGGGCGCGGGCGCGCATTACCGGGTCCGCAGGCATGAGCTGCGGATGCGGGAAGCGGTCGTCGATGTACTCGTTGATGATGTTCGATTCGTACAGGATCAGGTCACGCTCGACCAGCACCGGGGTGCGGTTGTACGGATTCATCACTGCCAGGTCTTCCGGCTTGTTGAACAGGTCGACGTCGATGATCTGGAAATCCATGCCCTTTTCGAACAGGACGATCCGGCAGCGCTGGCTGAACGGGCAGGTGGTGCCGGAGTACAGGGTCATCATTAGTGCACATCCTTCCAGTAAGCCTGCTTGAGCAGCCAGGTGAGCGCCAGCAGCACGGTAAGGAACAGCAACACGACGACGCCGGTCTGGGTGCGCTTGGTCGCCTCGGGCTCGGCCATGAACGCCAGGTAATTCACCAGATCGCGGGTCAGCTTGTCGTATTCCATGGGGGACAACGCGCCGGGCGCCGCCAGTTCCAGCTTCCGGTGTTCGACCTTGTGGCCGTCATGCTCCTCGACTTCGGTCTTCAGTATCTGCGTGCCCTGCAGCTGCCAGAGCGCATGCGGCATGCCGACATTAGGGAAGGCCAGGTTGTTCCAGCCCGTCTGGCGGGTGTCGTCGCGATAAAAGGTGCGCAGGTAGGTATACAGCCAGTCCACGCCGCGGGCGCGCGCAATGACGGAAAGATCCGGCGGTTCGACGCCGAACCAGGCGCGACCTTCCTTCTTGCCGAGCGGGCCGGTCATGGTGTCGCCGACTTTTGCACTGGTGAAGATCAGGTTGTCCTTGATCTGCTGTTCGGTCAGCCCGACATCCATCAGGCGGTTGTAGCGCATGTATGCCGCCGAATGGCAGTTCAAGCAGTAGTTGACGAATGTCCTCGCCCCACGCTGGATCGAGATGGCGTCGTGGGCATCGATGTTAGCGCGGTCGAGCTGCATTTCGCCGCCGGCGGCGATCGCTGCCAGGGGCAGGCACAGCAACGCGAGCAGGAGTTTTCTCACGATGTCACCCTTTCCGGCTCCGGCCTGGTCTTGTCGATTCGCGTGTACCAGGGCATCAGGATGAAGAACCCGAAGTAGATGACCGTGAAGATGCGCGCGACCACAGTAGCGCGCTCTGCCTGGCCCAGCCAAGCCCCGAACTGGCCCCAGACGTTGGTGGGCGCCGTGCCAAGGTAGCCGAGCACCAGGAAGGAAACCACGAACAGCGCCAGCGCGGTCTTGTAGATACCGCCGCGGTAGCGGATCGATTTCACGGCGCCGCGATCGAGCCAGGGCAGCAGGAAGAAAATCATGGCCGACAGGCCCATCGCCGCGACACCCGGGAACTGCGAGCCGAACAGCGGCGGCACTGCGCGCAGGATCGAGTAGAACGGCGTGAAATACCAGACCGGCGCGATGTGCGCCGGGGTCTTCAGCGGATCTGCAGGGAGGAAGTTGTTGTGCTCGAGGAAGTAACCGCCCATTTCCGGCGCGAAGAACACGATCGCGCTGAACACCATCAGGAACACCACCACGCCGACCAGGTCCTTGACGACGTAGTAGGGATAGAAGGGGATGCCGTCGAGCGGAATGCCGGTCTTCGGATCCTTTTTCTTCTTGATCTCGATGCCGTCGGGGTTGTTCGAGCCGACTTCGTGGAGGGCAAGCAGGTGCGCTGCCACCAGTCCCAGCAGCACCAACGGCACGGCGATGACGTGGAAGGCGAAGAAGCGGTTCAGCGTCGCATCGGACACGACATAGTCGCCGCGGATC
>CAYODB010000343.1:0-2993 GCA_964402495.1 uncultured Bordetella sp. | reverse complement strand
GCCACGCTCGGCATGCCCTACAGCAACCACATGCCGCTGGTGCCAGGGCGCACGTTCACGCTCACCATTCCGAGCGGAACCAACGAGACGATCGGACCGCTGCCTTGGGAAGGGGACAGCTACGACCAGGCCTTCTTCGACGAAATGATCACTGCCGAGATCGGCCAGGTCGGCACGCAGTGGGACGGCCTCGCCCATCCCGCCATCCGCATCCACGACATCCCGGGATGGAAAGACGGCCTCTATTTGTACAACGGCGTGCGTGCCCAGGACGCCGGCACGGCTCGTGGGTTCAAGAAGAACGGGCCCGAGAAGCAGCCGGGATTCTTTACACGCGGCATTCTGGTCGACGTCGCGGCCCTGAAGGGTGTCAAGCGGCTCGCCAAGGGCTATGCGATCACCATGGCCGACTACCGGGCAGCGCTACAGAAGCAGGGCATCAAAGAAGCCGGCGAGGGCGATGTCATCCTGTTCCGCACCGGCTGGACCAGCCTCTGGAACACCAATCACCTCGGCCGTCCGGCCGGTGAGAAGGTCAAGAGCGACGAGCAGCTCGCGAAGGACCTGATCGAGGCTGGCGACGGCGAGGCCGGCCTGCACCCCGAGGTTTGTGATTACCTGGGGACGAGGAAGATCGCCATGATCGGATCGGATACCTGGGCGCTGGAAGCCTTTCCGCCGGTGATCCCCGCAAAGACCGTGTACTGCCACATGAATCTCATCGTCCGGCACGGCATCACCAATTTCGAAAACCTCGACCTCGATCAGCTTTCCGAAGACAAGGCTTACGAGTTTTTGTTCACCTGGGCACCGCTGAAACTGGTCGGCGCGACTGGGTCGCCAGGCAATCCGTTGGCCGCATACTAAAGTATGAACCGTCCCGATTGCCGGCGCGCGACAAGCGCGCCGGTTTTTTCGGTTCAGGCGACTCTCGCGGTTGACCGCGCTTCCTCGCTTTCTATTTTTTTCCACGACGCGCGGATCATATCCTTCAGCATATTCGCCTCCTGCCACCGGTCAGAGAGTTCGTATCCATCGGGGCCTGTCATCGCATATTCCCTGGGCCCCAGTTCGCACAGGAAGGTGAAGGTCGCATCCTTCGGCGCGCGCCGGCGCCAGGAACGAAAACCGTATTCCCACCAGCCCATGAACAGGTCCAGCCAGTCCTTCTGGTGCGGGAAGCTGATCTGCACCTGAACCTGCTCGCGGCTGGCGACGCGGCCGTGGAATCCCCAGCAGTTGTCGATGATGCGATGCATGTAGCCATGGTTGACGTCGCTGATCGGCCAGGCGAACTCGCGGCCCACGACGTAGTGCGACAGGTCGCCGGTCAGACGCAGGTCCGGAAAGCAGTCGAGCAACTGCATCGTGAAAAACAGGTCGGTAGTCATCCGGTCGCGATGGGTCTCGATGTGCACCGGGATCTTCGCGTCGTGGGCGAGCCTGCGCCAGCCTTCGATGTAGGGAATGCACTCCTGGATCGAGTACGGACGCACGTCGGGCTGCAGGTTGATGTGGTCGGCGCCCAGCTCCCTGACGTGCTCGAGGATGGGCTTGAGGTCGTCCACTTTCTGCGGATAGCACTGCGCCTGCCAGGTCATGTTGTGCGCGCGCAGGAAATCGGTGATTTCCTTTGCATACTTGTAATCGAAGAACCGCACGCCGCAGCCGTCGAACCCGGCTTTCTGGATCATGTTCAGCTTTTCGTCCATCGACCATTCCAGCCCGTCCGGCCGGCGGCGTTCCATGGCCCACAGCGATTGGTAAACAAGCAGTTTTTGCATGACGGCTTACTCCTTAATCTAAGAAAGCGCTCAACGCAGAGTACGCAAAGGTCGCGGAGGAACGCAGAGCAAATAGACCATAGTTGATGAACTGCAGTGATTGTTGAAACGGCGCCTCGAGTTCCTGATTGCAACACATCAGCTATTTTCTCTGTATTGTTTTTTCTCTGCGCTCTTTGCGTACTCTGCGTTTCGTGCTGCTCTAGGCGCCAAGTTGCGCAGCGTGATGGCGCAGATGGTCTTCCATGAACGTCGAGATGAAAAAGTAACCATGATCGTAGCCTTCCTGGCGCCGCAAGGTAAGCCGCTGGCCGGCTTCGCGGCAGGCCGCTTCGAACACTTCCGGATACAGTTGATCGACCAGGAACTTGTCAGCCAGCCCCTGATCGACCAGGATGGTTTGCGGAAACGGCGCACGCTTCACGAGCTCGCTGGCGTCGTACTCGCGCCAGGCCTCCAGGTCGTCCCCGAGATAACCCTTGAAGGCTTTCCTGCCCCAGGGACAGCGCATCGGCGCGGCGATCGGCGCAAAGGCAGATAACGATTTGTACTGGCCAGGATTGCGCAACGCGCAGACCAGCGCGCCATGACCGCCCATTGAGTGGCCGAATATTCCCTGCCGTGTTGCGTCCACCGGGAATTTCTCCGCGACGAGCGCCGGCAACTCGCGGGTGACATAACTGTACATGCGGTAGTGCTTCGACCACGGCTCGCGTGACGCATCGACATAGAAGCCCGCCCCCACCCCGAAGTCCCAGGATTCCGCATCGCCGGGAATACCGGCGCCGCGCGGGCTGGTGTCCGGCGAGACCAGGATCAGGCCCAGCTCCGCCGCAGCCCGCTGCGCGCCAGCCTTGATGACGAAAGTATCCTCGGTGCAGGTCAGTCCGGCAAGATAGTAGAGCACTGGCAGCCTGGCCGACGCCGCCTGCGGCGGCTGGTACACCGCGAAGCGCATCTCCAGCCCGATTTCCTTCGAGGCATGCGTGTAGTAGCCCTGCACGCCGCCGAAGGATGTATGTTCGCTTATTGTTTTCACTGGTATCTGCGTTGGGTGTATGCATTAGAAAACAACGACCGACCTAATCGACTCGCCGGCGTGCATGAGGTCGAAGCCCTTGTTGATGTCCTCGAACTTCAGCTTGTGGGTGATGAGGTCGTCGATGTTGATCTTGCCTTCCATGTACCAGTCGACGATCTTCGGCACGT
>CAYODB010000342.1:0-3006 GCA_964402495.1 uncultured Bordetella sp. | reverse complement strand
GCACCAGCGCCTGGCCGCGACCATCGTCTATGTCACGCATGACCAGATCGAAGCGATGACGCTCGCCACCCGAATTGCCGTGATGCGCTACGGCGAATTGCAACAACTCGGCACCCCGGCCGAGGTCTACAGCGAACCGGCAAACCTGTTTGTTGCCGGCTTCATGGGTTCGCCGCGCATGAACCTCGTACCCGGTACGCTGGTTCAGACCGGCGGCGGGCTGACCCTCGAAATCCAGGCCAGCGACAAACCGAAGCTTGCCATTGCTTTGCCACCGCAACCGCCGGCGGTGCAGGCCTACGCGGGGCGGGACATCGTCGCCGGCCTGCGCGCGGAATCCATCAGCCATGGTTCAGGTTCGCAAAGCGGCCAGCGGCGCACGGTGACTGGCACCGTGGAAGTCACCGAACCGACAGGCGCCGACACGCTGGCGGTGCTGATGCTGGGTGGCCATGAAATGACCGCCCGCCTGCAGCCGGACTTTCCGTTGCGCGCCGGCCAGCAGGGCGAATTCGACATCGACCTGGCCAAGCTGGTGTTCTTCGATCCGCAGAGCGAACGGCGCATTCTCTGAACGCCAGCGGCTGGCGGCTGGCGGCTGGCGGCTGGCGGCTGGCGGCTGGCAAGAGCATTGCATTCTTTGATCCCGGATGAAATTCATTGCAATCAACTTCGCCAGATCCCGTTAGAGAATATCCGCGCTTCGTGTCGGCTGGAGAAGCGCTGACCGATTTCATCCGCACCGGTCCGGACACATGGATTTCGCGCGCTGGTGGCGCCGGCTGGAACGTGGCGCGGGTGGTCGCGGCGCTCGGCATTCCCAGTGGCTTTGCGGGATCGGTGAGCACGGACCGGTTCGGAGACGAACTCGCCGGGCTAAGTCGGGAAGCCGGACTGGACCAGCGCTTCCTGCAACGGATCGGCAGGGCGCCCCTGCTGGCGATGGTGCATGAGGCCTCGCCGCCGATGTATTTTTTCATTGGCACGGACAGCGCCGATCTCGCTTTCGACCCTTCGTCGCTGCCCCAGGGCTGGCTTGCGCATGCCGAATGGCTGCATTTCGGCGGCATCAGCCTGGCGCGCGAACCGCTTTCCCGGAAACTGCTGCAGCTTCTCGATGCGGCAAAGGCGGCGGGCAGAAAAATCAGCTTCGACCCCAACTACCGCAACATCATGACCGAGGCATTCGATCCCGCGCTGCGCTACGTTGCCGAGCGTGCCGACGTGATCAAGGTCTCCGACGAAGACCTGCGCGGATTGTTTCGCACTTCCGATGCTGCCGAGGGCCTGGCCCGCCTGCGCGAGTTCAATCCGTCCGCACCGGTTCTGCTGACGCGCGGCGCGGACGGCGCGGAAATGCACGCGGCATCGGGAATCCTGCACCAGGTGCCGCCGGAAATCGAGGTCGTGGATACGGTGGGCGCCGGCGATGCGAGCGTCGGGGGCCTGCTCTACAGTCTCATGAACTGGCCAGGGGCTGGCTGGGATGCGCACCTGAAATTTGCCGTTGCAACGGGCACGGCCGCCTGCCTCCACGCCGGCGCCATGCCGCCTGGGCTGGCTTCAGTAACGGGCCTGCTGCAGAGGATGTGAGGCCGGCCATGCCCGATTTCCGCAGCCGCCAGTTCCTGCTCGACCACATCCGCCACACCATGGCGTTTTACCATCCGTGCGCCATCGATCCGAACGGCGGCTTTTATCATTTCTGGCGCGATAACGGCACGATCTACGACACGGGCACGCGCCATCTGGTAAGCAGCGCCCGCTTCATTTTCAACTACGCCTTGGCGCGCAGGCAGTTCGGCAATCCAGACTACCTCGGCGCCGTGCAACACGGCCTGCTGTTTCTGCGCGCGCGCCACCGCAACCCTGCCACGGGCGGCTACGCCTGGCTGCTCGATGGCGCCGGGACACTCAAAGGCACAAGGGTGGCCGACGGCACCAATCACTGCTATGGCCTGGCATTCGTGCTGCTGGCGTACTCCCACGCCGTGATGGCCGGAGTCGAGGAAGCACGCCCGTGGATCGGCGAAACGTTCGAACTCATGGACCGGCGCTTCTGGTCACCCGAGTACGCCCTGTATGCCGACGAAGCCAGTGCAGACTGGTCGGCCCTGTCGCCCTACCGCGGACAGAACGCAAACATGCATGCCTGCGAAGCGCTGCTCGCCGCCTTCGACGCAACCGGAGAGCCGCGATATCTCCAGCGCGCGGAAACCGTAACCCGCAACATCACAGTGCGTCAGGCGGCGCTGGCCGGCGACATGGTATGGGAACACTACCAATCCGACTGGTCGGTGGACTGGGAGTACAACCGGGACGACAAGTCCAACATCTTCCGGCCCTGGGGTTACCAGCCCGGCCACCTGACCGAGTGGGCCAAGCTGCTGCTGATCCTCGAACGCCATCGCCCGCACCTGCAAGCCGCGGACTGGCTGTTGCCCCGCGCCGTGGCGTTGTTCGACGCAGCCATGGCGACTGCCTGGGATGAAGAAAATGGCGGAATCGTCTACGGGCTCGCTCCGGACGGCAGCATCTGCGACGGCGACAAGTACTTCTGGGTGCAGGCCGAGTCCCTCGCCGCCGCAGCACTGCTGGCCCACAGGACCGGAAATGAGCAATACTGGGGATGGTACGACCGCATCTGGGATTACTGCTGGCAGCACTTCGTCGACCATGAATACGGCGCCTGGTACCGCATTCTGACCCGGGACAACCGCAAGATCAGCGACGAAAAAAGCCCGGCGGGAAAGACCGACTATCACACCATGGGGGCGTGCTACGAAGTGCTTAACGTCGTGCGCGACTGACCGGTACGAGAGGAGAACGCAATGGCCAACGTGCAGAAAATGAATCACCGCAGTGCCAGGCGGCCCAAATCGGAAAAACCGAATCCGCGCCGCGTGGCGGGCATCGTGCTCTGGGCAGTGGGTATCGCCGTCGGCCTCTTCGGCGGAGACTACGGCCTCCTGGCCGCACTCGTACTCGTAGTGATCGGATTCGTCC
>CAYODB010000341.1:0-3071 GCA_964402495.1 uncultured Bordetella sp. | reverse complement strand
TCCTGCGCGGCTCGCGCAGCGGGCGCATCGCGTTCCAGTTCGCGCGCGACTGGGCCGGACGCCACGTGGACGCCTCCGGCAAGCCGACAAGATCGCGCAGGTAGAGTGATCGTCGAGGTCGCCGCGGCGGTGATCCTGCGCGCTGACGGCGCGTTCCTTCTCGCCAAGCGCCCGTCGGGCAAGGTCTATGCGGGCTGGTGGGAGTTTCCCGGCGGCAAGGTCGAAGAAGGCGAGCCCGCGGAAGCGGCGCTCAAGCGCGAATTGCGTGAAGAACTCGGCATCGACGTGAGGCAGGCGTGGCCGTGGCTCACGCGCATGTTCACGTACGAGCACGCGACCGTCCGTCTCAACTTCTTCCGCGTCACCGGCTGGACCGGGGAGCCGCATGGGCGCGAAGGGCAGGAGCTGGCGTGGCAGCGGCTCGACGAAACGCTGCTTGCGCCGATGCTGCCGGCCAACGCGCCGATCCTTGCGTCCCTCGCGCTGCCGGCCGAATACGCGGTGAGCGCAGTGGAATCGCTGGGGGAGGCGGAGTTCCTGCGGCGCCTGGAATGGCGATTGCAAGACGGGCTGAGACTCGTCCAGCTGCGCGAGAAGAAGCTCGCGCCCGGACATCTCCTGAAACTTGCCACGCGAGTCTGCGTGCTCGCGCATCGCCATGGGGCGCGCGTGCTGGTCAACAGCGATGCAGCCCTTGCTCGCGAGGCCGGTGCCGACGGCGTCCACTTTTCGGCGAAGGGGCTCATGGATCTGGATGCGCGTCCGCAAGGCCTGCTGGCCGGAGCGTCGTGCCACGATGAACGCGAACTCGCATATGCCATGAGCCTCGAGCTCGATTTTGCCGTGCTGGGTTCGGTGAAACCGACTGCTACGCATCCCGGTGTGCAAACACTAGGCTGGGAACGATTCGCGCAACTGGCGCGCGGCGCGACGCTGCCGGTCTACGCGATCGGGGGACTGGGGCCGGAAGACCTCGACCCGGCGCGGCGCAGCGGCGCCCACGGGATCGCGATGATCAGGGGGGCCTGGCCTGCGCCTTAATCTATAACTTTGTTTTTCATAGAACCAGAAGGGAGGCGGCTCCCAGGCTAATTTGTTTTCTAAAAACGGAAACTCCCTAGAGAAACCCGTGAGCCATCCCTCGCTCCGGCGGCGATGCAAACCCACCCCACAGAAAATCTCGTCATTCCCCCATGGCAGGGCTGAAATTCCCTAAAATGGGGAACTCCTGAGAGGAGCATTCTTGAGTGTGTAGGTTTCTTGCGATTCCCCATATCAGGGGTGATAATCCCTGATATGGGGAAAGAGAACTTGATCTCACTCTCTGATGTCCTGTTCTCGGGTATTCAGCAGAAGGTGCTCGGGCTTCTGTTTGGGGAGCCCGATCGCTCTTTTTACGCCAACGAAATTGCAAAGCTGCGCAAGACCGGTCGGGGCGCTTTGCAGCGTGAATTGGAGCGACTGACCCTATCCGGCCTGATTACGATGACCCCCTCGGGGGCGCAGAAACACTACAGGGCCAACCGCCGTTCGCCGATCTTCACAGAGCTAAGGGGTATCGTCCTCAAGACCTTCGGCCTTTCGGATGTCTTGAAAAACGCCTTGCTCGAACATGTCAGGGCTATCCGTTTGGCTTTCATTTACGGTTCGGTAGCCAAAGGCACCGACACCGCAGCGAGCGACATCGATGTAATGGTCGTCGCTGACGGTTTGAGCTACAGCGTGATCTTCGAGGCACTGACGAAGGCGGAGGAAACCCTGGGTCGCAAAGTCAATCCCACGCTTTACTCCCCTGAGGAATTCTCAAAAAAAATAGAGGGCGACAATCATTTCGTGATCCGCATTCTCGACCAACCGAAAATCATTCTCATAGGCGACGAAAATGCCATCCCCGCGGGAAAATCTGCAGAACCTCGAGAAGATCGGCAAATTCAAGGCTGAGCCACCAGATCAGGCCGAGTTCGATGGGTTGGTCAAGCAGGCCCGGCAGACGCTGCCGGATGCCGAGAACCCCGGGAATTCAACCGTAAGCCGCTTCAACCTTGCCTACGATGCCTCCCATTTGCTCGCCTTGGCGGCCCTTCGATGGCATGGCTACCGTTCAGACAATCGGCAGATCAATTTCCAGTCTCTGGTGCATACCGTGGGCTTCGCGCCCGTCAAATGGCGAATACTGGACAATTGCCACAAGAAGCGGAATGTCGCTCAATACGATGGCGATTTTTCCCCCGACGAGGAACTGATTAGTGAACTCATCGCGGTCACCAAAGAACTTCAAGCCGCAGTGGCCGCTTTGGGACCGGTTAGCGGCTGATTTCGCGCTCCCAAAGGCGCATGAATTCGCGCTGATTGCCGCGGCGCGGCCGATGCCCTGATTTTGGAACTTTCCCTTTTATGGAGCCCATATCCAGGCGGCTCTCAGGGCAACCAGTTTTCCAAAAACAGCAAACGATCTAGCCGAAGTGGAAGACAGACTTAGCTGAGCCTGCGCGTTCTTCCGTCAGGCGCCGCCATCGGGCATTGCCGCCTCGGTCAACACCATTGCCGTGTAAGCCGTCGCGCACGAATTCGACAGAGGTGTGGTCTTCGTCGGTTGGCCAGGTGTCAAAGGACAAGTGAACCCGATTGTTCCCTTCTCCAAGAAACTTTACGAATGCTTGCCCGACATCCGCGACGATCGTGGGCAGAAAAATCGGCGACGGAATGCTAATCCCCGAATCCGCGCCACAATCGCGGAGTCCAGCTCCGCGATTGGTGGGTCGACCCAAAGCACGACCGCGCGTGACCGTTTTATCCCAAGCGTTGATCTGGGCGTGCGTCACATTCTTGCAGCCGCAACGCCAAAGATTTTCAAAATAAGCGCGCCGGGTGGTGATGTTCTCGGTCACCTCGGTCAGTTCGGTACCCCATCCCGAGTCAACCAGCCGGAGCGTCACGTTGCGTCTTCCTGCGCAATGTCAGGCGCCAGGGCTACATGCACTTGCAGATTGAGCTGAAAAGACGAGACTACAGGTTGCAGAAGGTCAGCTCGAAGCCCACATCGCCCTCGGCCGTGCGCGGCTTCGGGTCCC
>CAYODB010000340.1:0-3115 GCA_964402495.1 uncultured Bordetella sp. | reverse complement strand
ACCTACCCCTGACCCCCTCCCTACCCTACATGTCCCGATTGATCGTTGATGGGCAAGAACGGCTCACTTCGCTCTTGCCGCATTCCGCTGTCCCTACCGTGGGTACCAGAGCGCAATGGATCCCGTTTTCTCGGGATTGCGTTCCAGCTCCCTGGGCTCCGGCCGGTAGACTTTCGCAATGAAGGGCGGCTTCTGAGCGTTGAGGAACGCTTCGATTCTGGGCAGCGTCCTGACGAAGTTCTGGGCCAGGGCCGGAAAGGGCGCTTTGCCGACGACGACCAGCAAGGCGACGCGAAAGCGCTCGACTGCCACCAGCTCGGTGGGCGTGTAGCGGATGCGCTCGTTGTGGGTTACCGCGATCCGATTCCCGGTGCCGCAGTATTCCAGCCACTGCTCGTCCGAGCCATCCGGCGGAAAGAGATCGTGATGCCGTTCGACCGCCAGTCCGGCGGCGGCGAGAATTTCGGGGAAGCGTTTACCCAGGTCGCGGTCTGTGAAGTAGACCCGGCTCAAGCCGCGCGCTCGTAGACAACCGCCTGTTCGACCTCTTCGCTCGTAAGGCCGTAGTCATCGGCCAGGTCGGCCACGCTTTCGCCAGCGTCAATGCGTTCGGCGATGACGCCGGTAGATACACCGGCGCGCAGCACAATCGGACGTCCAAATGCGATACTCGGATCGATGGCGATGGGCCGCCGTTCCGGGTCGCCGGAAACGAACGGGTAAAGACGAACCGGAAACTGCCACTCGTCCCATTCCACCCGCTTGAGGTGTTCCTCGAACAGTTTCCGCATGGCCAGTTGGCCCGATCCCGACAGTTCGATCAGCTCGCCGTACTTTCGCAGGAAAAGTTTGCCCGCTTCGGTTTCCAGGTCCTTGCGCAGCAGCAGGCGTTCGATGTTCTCGGACTTCTCGGCATAGCGCAGGGCTTCGCGGACGGCCCTGATGGACACCGCGTGCTCGGTTCGCAGCGAGCGCAGCACATGGGCCTCGATCAGATTCCAGAAGGAGAGCAGCAAGGGCTGCTTTTGCGGCGGATGGATAAGCGGCCGGGAGTGACCGACGCTATCACCCTTGGGGTACGGACGCCCGATGACCCACGAGCGCAGCGTGGCCGCCGGCAGCTTCAGGTAGCGCGAGGCCTCAGCCGCCGCATACGTCGGTTGATTACGAAGATCGATGGTCTTGGCGGACTCGTTGGCGTTCATTGACCTGTAAAGAGGGTGAATTGCTGGCGCTATTTTGACCCGTCCAGGCCGTCCAGTCACCCCTCGCCTGGTGGAGACGGGTCGGCACCCCTCCCGGTCCGGCCGGGGCAGCCGTCACGGCACGGCCTTATGCGTTTCGCAAATAGGGCACAGACTGTCCCCTATTACTCCATAGAAAGCCATCGCGACGACTCATGGCTGCATAAACTCGAGCCCGTATCTGGTCGCGATGGCTTTCGCTTCCTCCGAACCCTGACGCGTTGGGCTGCCCGTGTCGAGCATTGTCACTTCGGCAATCATCGCGTCGAAGACGCCACCGGGAGAGCTAATGATTAGCTGGCGCCCGATTTCGGGGCCCATGCTCACGAAGCCGTGAGGCGTTCCGCGGGGCACGAAAATCACATCGCCAGGGCCGAGTTTGAGCAGCTTTCCATCAAGGCGAAAGTCGTAGTTCCCTTCGCAGATGATGAACGTTTCGTCGTAGGTTGGATGACGGTGATAGCCGGCGCCAGATTCGGGGGGTTCTATCGCCTCGCAGACCGTGTAGGCGTTCCAACCGGTTTCCGCAGTTGTCTTGAATGTCATGGTCATCCGTCCGACCTTGAAAGTCTTGCCTTCGCCTGGCAAGAAATGCTTTGGCTGCATTGCGATCCTCCTAACTTAGCCTGGGTTGGTCGAACTACTGTACTGCTTCGAGTGTCGCATCGGTAGTTCGTTGGCCGCAGAGATTGCGGACGAGCTGTAGGCTGCATTCGAACTGTTCTGCAAGATCGAGGCGAGGTTGCCCCGTTCGTCAGCGTGAACCGATCAAGGACAGTGCGCTCTGCGTCCACACGATGAGGAGGCAGGGCGGCGGGTCATGCGAGCAACTGCCGCGCCACCGTTCGAATCGCCTGCCAGAGTTGCGCCCTGGTGACACCTTCGATGCTCAATGCGGTCATGCAGGCCTCCAGCCGTCCGCGCTGCGTTTCCAGCCCATCCACTGCCTGCGACAGCGAGCTGCGCACTGAATTGCCGTAAGCACCCTCCGCCTTCACGCAGGCGGCCTCCAGAAGCCGCCGATCCGCGCGCATCATCGTTCGGTCGATCAGAGAATGCATAGCATCGGCATGCAGCGGACGGCTCTGTGCTCCGCTGATGCAGGACGTTTTGCGGCATTATTTTCAGCGGAGTAAACTCGCTAGATGAAGGTCCATGAACTCATCGCGCTGATCGAAACTGATGGCTGGTTTCAGGTTCGAATGAAGGGCAGTCATCGGCAATTTCACCACCTAACAAAGAAGGGAACGGTTACGGTCTCGGGAAAACCAAGTGTGGATATACCGCCGGGCACACTAAATAGCGCGCTGGAGCAGGCGGGTCTGAAGAAGCAGGAGTGAATTTCAATGCGATACCTTGTGGTTGTTGAGAAGGGCCCGACCTCTTATGGAGCCCACGTTCCGGATCTTCCCGGTTGCATCGCTGCCGGGGAGACAAAGGAAGAGGTTCTTGCGCTCATTCGTGAGGCCATCGAGTTTCATATCGAAGGCCTGAGGCAGGACGGGCAGCCGATTCCTGCTTCCGCGTCGACAAGTGAGCTCGTGGAAGTGGAAGCTGCATAACAACGATCTGCTCATCACGGGCGTTGAATCCCGATAGAACAATACCCCGACATCCGTCGATCACGAAGGGGTCGGACCAACGCAACGTTTTGATCCCGGATGTAAGAGTTTCGAATAAAGCCGTTAAAGAACCTTGGAACCGCACTTCCGGCAGTGAATATGTGGAGCTAAAGATCGACTAACCGGGCGCGATCGGCAGCGTGCGCGGTACGTCCCCACGATGGGGCGCAGGGCGGCGGGTCATGCGAGCAACCGCCGCGCGACCGTTCGAATCGCCTGCCAAAGCTGCGCCCTGGTGACACCTTCGAT
>CAYODB010000339.1:0-3141 GCA_964402495.1 uncultured Bordetella sp. | reverse complement strand
CCTCCAGCCAGTGCACCGCCGGCCAGCGCGTGAGCACGACGCCCACGGCCAGGATCCCGCCGATCAGCAGGAAGACGACGGCTGCGACGGCATTGACCTTCATCAGCAGCTCGGCCTGACCCTCGAACTGCAGCCCCGAGCGGGGGCAGGTCCGGTAAGTCGTTGTAGTAGACATCTCGACGCCCCCTATTTCACGTACAGGCGGCTGACCATCGTGTGATGGTTGATGCCGCAGTATTCGTTGCAGACGATGGAGTAGGTGCCGGCTTTGTTCGGCGTGACGGTCACGACGTGTTCGAAACCGGGCACGACCTGGATGTTGATGTTCGCCGGCTGCAGCGAGAACCCGTGGTTGTAGTCCATCGCCGTGAGGTGCAGGCGGTAAGTCTTGTCTTTCTCGAGTTCGAGGATCGGCCACCAGTTCCACAGCCGCGCGATCAGGTACACGTCGGAGCCTTCGGGTGGATGTACCACCGGGATCTTCTCTTCGGTCTCGGTGCGCACCGTGTACTTGTCCACCATGGCCTGCGCCTTGGCGGCGAATGCCTCGGGGTTCGTCCTGTAGGTCTCGGTGGACAGGTTCTGCTTCCCGTAGACATGCCAGCCGACCATCATCGCGAACATGATCAGGCACCAGACCAGCGCGATGGCGATCCAGGTGCCTTCGACGCGGGCCAGCGGTTGCTTCCACCAGAGCCGTTCTGCGGGCGGGAGAATTGCGCTCATGTAGGCATCCCCCTATTTGGCCAGCGGAACGGTGAGGATGTCGTAGACGCCCCAGATGACGTAGACCACCATCGGGATCATCACGCCCAGGAACAACAGCAGGAACGGGTTGTCCAGCAGCTGCTGCATCCAGGGAATCGGTTCGTTGTCCTGATCGATTTCGCTCACGGTGCCTCCTATG
The DNA here is from genome assembly GCA_964402495.1 of uncultured Bordetella sp. GTDB lineage: Bacteria > Pseudomonadota > Gammaproteobacteria > Burkholderiales > JACQAP01 > JACQAP01. Next base: position 2,234 of record CAYODB010000339.1, on the reverse strand, counting down.
GGTGTCCGGGCTGGTGCGCAATTGCGCGCATGACGAGCCATCTTTGAGCGCGGTGGGGCCCGTTTCCTTGCTTTACATCAAAAAAAACGGGGTTGGCCCGACGGCGTCCGGGTCCTGCGGTTTGATGCACATCAAGGGCGCCGGGCAGCGCAAATAGCACCATTGCACGCACTTGCCTGCCTCGGGAGACGAAATGAACCGGTCCGCGATTTGCTCGAGTGATCGCCATGTCGCGTGGTGGCTCATTGCGTGCGCCGCGATGGTGTTCTGCATCGTCGTGATCGGCGGCCTGACGCGGCTCACGCATTCAGGACTGTCGATCGTCGAATGGCAACCGCTGGTCGGCGCGATCCCGCCACTGTCGCAGGCCGACTGGGAGACGTCTTTCGATACGTACAAGGCGACGCCGGAGTTCCGGCTGGTCAATTTCGACATCGGCGTCGAGGGCTACAAGCGTATCTTCTGGCTGGAGTATTTCCACCGCTTGCTCGGCCGCATGGCCGGCCTCGCCTTCCTGCTGCCGCTGCTGTGGTTCGTCGCGCGGGGTGCGGTGCGCGGGAGGCTGGCCTGGCGCCTCGGAGGCATCTTCCTGCTCGGCGGCCTGCAGGGCGCGATGGGCTGGTACATGGTGAAGAGCGGCCTCGTGGACGATCCGCGCGTGAGCCAGTTCAGACTGACGGCGCATCTTGGCCTCGCGTTCGTCATCCTCGGCGCGCAACTATGGACGGCCTTAGAACTGTGGGCGCCCTCCGGCGGGGGCGCGGGCCCCACGCCTTCGCGCCAGCGATTGGCTCATTTCGCCCTGTGCATTGCGATCGTGGTCTTCCTGATGGTGCTGAGTGGCGGAATGGTCGCCGGCATCCGCGCGGGTTACGCATACAACACCTTTCCGCTGATGAACGGGCGCCTTGTACCACTGGAGATCCTGATGATCGAGCCTTGGTACGACAACTTCTTCTACAACATGGCCACTGTGCAGTTCGTCCACCGCTCGATCGCGGGGCTGCTTGTGCTGCTGGTCTCGGCGTTCTGGTGGCAGGCGCGAAAGGAGGCTTCGCTCTATGGCCCTGCCGCGGCGCTGTTCGCGGTCCTGGGCGCGCAGGTTGCCTTGGGAATCGCAACGCTGTTGCTGCAGGTGCCCGTCCTCCTCGGGGCGACCCACCAGGCCGTTGCGGCCGTGGTTTTCGCGACATCGATTTGGGTTGCCCATCACACACGCGTCGCCGGGAAATCACCGCGGCCCGACGCTGAAGACGCGCACGTCCGATTCCCTCGGCAGGCAGCTCATGAGCACTGACGCGCGCTGGATCGCTCGACTCGCGAAGACCGCATTCGTGCTGGTCCTGGCGATTGTGGCTTCGAGCGCGTTCATCCGGCTGAGCGCAGGCGTCGCCGACGCGTCGCAGGCGGCGCTCGAGATCGCGCGAATTGCGCATCGCATTTCGGCCTCGGTGGCCGGGCTGCTGGTGCTCCTCGCGGCTGGCTTGGTGTTAACCCGCGACTCCAGCCGGTGGCCGGACATCGCGCTTGCCGGCGCCGCGCTGTTCGTCATGCTCGCGCTGGCCTGGGTCGGGCGTTACTCCGGGCCGAATGCCACGGCCGCGGTTCTCTTTTGCAACCTTGCCGGAGGCCTCGCATTGTCGACGCTGCTCTGGGCAGTGGCTGCGCGCGCGTCGACACCCGGCGACGCTGTTCCTTTAGGCGAGCTCGCCATGCTGGCGCCGCTCGCCCTGCTTGGGATCGGCCTGCAATGCGTCACAGGGGCGATGACCGTGACCGGATTCGCAAAAGTCGGCGCGGCACATCATTTGTCCGGGATCGTCGCGTTCGGGCTTTGCGCGTGGCTTGCCATCCGTCTGGGACGCTCCCCTTCGACTAAAAGCGTAGGTCGCTTGATCATTGCCCTCGCCGGTTTTCAGGCATCCCTCGGGATTGCCGCCTGGGCCTTTGCGCTGCCGCTCTGGCTGGTGCTCTCGCACAATATCGGCGCTGCGCTGCTCCTTGCGGCACTCGCCCACGTCCTCTCGCCAGCCCGGCCTCCAAATGCCGGAATGCTGCCAATTCCATGAAAGATGCCGCACTGGCACTGGCTCGAAAGGCGAAATGCTGCCATCGCCTTTATCTGGCAACGTGCCCTCCAGACGCCGCAGGAACTTGCGACGTTACTTGGCCAGGCGGTAGTGGGAGCGGTCGAGGTACGCCGCGAAGAAGCTGAACTTCGAGTAGATGCCGTG
>CAYODB010000338.1:2453-3144 GCA_964402495.1 uncultured Bordetella sp. | reverse complement strand
CGAACTTCGCCGGTCCCGTCTTCGTTGACCGGATCAAACGCGGGCGCCGCTTCCGATGTAACAAGGGTCCGGGCACGGCCCCGTCTCCTCGTCGTCGGTCCGCTGCCGCCGCCTTTAGGCGGAGTACAACTCGTGATCGACATGCAGCGTCGCTCGATGCTTGCGCAGGAATTCGAGCTGCATGTGGTGGACACCTCGAAGCGGCAGTTGCGCTGGGCCGTTGAAAATCCCACCTGGAAGACGCCCCTTTACCTGATGCGTGACTTCTCGCGCCTGGTGCGGGCACTCATACATGTGCGGCCGGACGCCGTGCTGGTTCACGCGGCGCCGAGCCTTTCGTTCCTGCGCGACTGGATGTTCATGGTCGCCGCGCGGCTGGCCGGCGCCAAGGTCATTTGCCACTATCACGGCACCTTGCATACGAGTTTCCCTTCGGGGGAGACCCGCAACGGACGTCTTATCGGACGATTCCTGATGTCGGCCGCGCACCGCGTGATCGTGCTTGGCCCGACTTATCAGCGGGAGATGGGCAAGGCGTGGCGGCGCGACGACATCGCCTGGGTGCCCAACATGGCCGACATCCCGCTGTTTCTCAACATGCCCGCCGATACGCCCGCGCCGTGGCTTGCGCACGGCGACAAGGCGGTGCTGTTCGTGGGACGCCTGTCCGCGCCCAAGGGCATTTACGATC
>CAYODB010000338.1:0-2443 GCA_964402495.1 uncultured Bordetella sp. | reverse complement strand
ACCACGTCGAGGCCCGCCGTCAACGTCGTCGTGCCATTCCGCGCGTACTCGAACACCACCCCGAGGCAAAATTCGTCCTGGTCGGCGTCGCCGAGAGCGACGCGCTGGAGTCCGTCCTCCGCGCCGAGGTACAGCGACGCGGCATCGCGCCGCGCGTCACATTTCTGGGTTCCCTCGAAGGCCGTGCAAAGGCTGCGGCATTCGTGACATCGACGCTGATCGTAGTACCGTCCTGGACCGAAGCATTTCCTCTCGTCATCCCCGAAGCAATGGCCGCCGGACTGCCCGTCATCGCCACATCCGTGGGCGCAATCCCGGATTTCGTGAAAGACGGAGAGGACGGCTTCCTGATCACCCCCAGGAATCCACAGATGCTGGCGGACGGCATCAGCCGCTTGCTCGACGACGATGAATTGCGCCAGCGCATCAGCGACCGTGTGCGGGCGCGCGCACCGCACGAGTTCTCGATCGAGACGGGGTGCGCCAGGGTGGCTGAATTGCTTAAAGAGAGCCTCACAGGCATGCCTGCCGTTGCTGAAGCGCTCCAGAGCGAATCTCCGGATAGTCTGAATGGAGGGCATCCTGCCGCGAAAACTGGCAACGATTGGCAATGATTGTTGTCAGGATGTCATCGATGGTTCAAAGAATCCGAATGATGAGGATCGCCGGTGGCTACTTCATTGATCGAGCCGCCATCGGATCAGGATTTCAGACAGGAGTAAACGGTGGATAGTGCCCTGGCTCAAGAACGTGTCCGCGCATATTGGAACGGCAAGCCCTGCGAGTCGGAACTCAGTGATCTGCCCCGGTGGTCGCGGGAGTATTTCCTGGATATCGAGCGCCGGCGCTATGAGCTTCAGCCGCATATTCTTGAGATCCAGTCCAAGCTCGATTGGAAGAGAAAGCAGGTCCTCGAGATCGGCACCGGCCTGGGCACCGATGCGCGCCGCATCATCGGCATGGGTGGTGTCTACACCGGCATCAATGTCGATAGCGCCTCGACCGAGGCCACGTTGCAGGCGCTGAGGGCTTTTTCCAGGCCCGGCGTCGTGTTGGTAAAGGATGCGACGTCGCTCGATTTCCCGGACGGCTCGTTCGATGTGGTCTATTCATTCGGGGTTCTGCACCATATTCCAGACGCGGAAAGTGCCGTCGCTGAAATCCACAGGGTTCTCAAGCCTGGAGGCGAACTCCTCGTGATGCTCTATAACCGGAGCTCGATCAACTATGCGATCGAAATCATGTTCCTGCGCAAACTCTGCTTGCGAATCCTGCACTTTCCGGGAGCCATTGCGCTGCTTCGACGGCTGGGATTTCCCCGCGACAAACTGGAGCGTCACCTGGAGTTGCGCAGGGCGCAGAGCGGAATGACAGACGAGGAATGGCTGAGCCGTAATACGGATGGTCCGGACAATCCTTATTCCCGGGTGTACGGGGCGAAGGAGGCGGAGGATCTCCTCAAGGCATTCCGCATCGAACAAAACGAATTGCATTTCTTCGATCATCGCCACTGGGGCAGGCTGGGTCACCTGTTGCCGGAGAGCGTGCGCAGGGCAGCCGGCCGTCACTGGGGTTGGCATCGAATTGTTTACGCGAAGAAGTCGACTACATAAATGTGTGGAATAGCGGGATGGGTGGCGAAGGCGGAGCGCGGGTTGTCGACCGAAACGATCGAGTCGATGCTGCAGGCGATCGCCCATCGCGGGCCGGATGGACAGGGCACGCGCTCCTTTCTGAATACCGGCACCGGGCACCACGTGTTCCTGGGGCACCGGCGGCTGGCGATCATCGATCCGGAAGGTGCGCGCCAGCCGATGTGCGACGACGGCGCGGGCCTCGCGCTGACCTTCAACGGCGAGATCTACAATTTCCGCGAATTGCGCAAGGAACTCGTTTCACTTGGCTACATTTTCAAGCGCGACTCCGATACCGAAGTTCTGCTGCGCGCTTATCAGCACTGGGGTACCGATGTGGTGCTGCACTTGCGCGGCATGTTCGCATTCGCGATCTGGGACGCCCGCAACCAGCGCCTGTTCCTGGCCCGCGACCGCTTCGGCGAGAAGCCGCTGTTCCTCTACGAGGAAGGGAGCGGGCTGTATTTCGCCTCTGAGATCAAGGCGCTGCTGCGGGTCCCTGGCGTCAGGACGACGGTGGACCTTCAGTCCGTCTGGGACTATCTGTCCTATCGCTACGTGCCGGGCCCGAAGACCCTGTTCGGAGGCATCCGCAAACTGATGCCCGGGACCGTGGCCATCTGGGAACACGGCAGGCTCCGGGAGGAGCGCTACTGGTCCGCTCCCGACCGCAGCGTGCGTCCATTGCTGCGGCCGCAGCCCGATGCCGTCGAAAACTTCCTCTCCCGCCTCGACGAATCCGTCCGGCTGCAGATGGTGAGCGATGTGCCATTTGGTGCGTTCCTGTCCGGCGGGCTCGATTCCTCCAC
>CAYODB010000337.1:0-3149 GCA_964402495.1 uncultured Bordetella sp. | reverse complement strand
AGTGAGGGGTGAGGGGTGAGGGGAGAGGGAGATGCACTCGAGCTTCCAGCCCTTGAACTATCTCGTTCCTCGTCCCTCGCCCCTCGCCCCTCGTCCCTAAAACATGTCCCACGACAAGATCCTGATCCTCGACTTCGGGTCCCAGGTCACGCAGCTGATTGCCCGCCGCGTGCGGGAAGCCCGGGTTTATTGCGAAATCCATTCCTCGGATGTTTCCGACGAATTCGTCCGCGATTTCGGCGCACGGGGGATCATCCTTTCCGGCAGCCATATGTCGGCCTACGAGGAATCGACCGACAGGGCGCCGAAATCGGTTTTCGACCTCGGCGTGCCGGTCCTGGGCATCTGCTACGGGATGCAGACCATGGCGCAACAGCTTGGCGGTAAGGTGGAAGCGGGTAAAGTCCGCGAGTTCGGCTTTGCCGAGATTCGCGCCCGGGGCCATACCCGGCTGTTCGACGGCATCCAGGACTTCAGCACGCCTGAGGGCTACGGCATGCTCAAGGTCTGGATGAGCCACGGCGACAAGGTGACGGCCATGCCTCCCGGCTTCAAGCTGATAGCATCCAACGATGCCTGTCCGATCGCGGGAATGGCGGACGAGGCACGCGGGTTCTACGCCGTGCAGTTCCATCCCGAAGTCACTCATACCCGCCAGGGAACGAAGGTCCTGCACCGCTTTGTTCACGACATCTGCGGTTGCGGCAGCGACTGGAACATGCCCGACTACGTCACGGAGGCCGTCGCGCGCATCCGGGAGCAGGTCGGCAGGGAAGAGGTAATCCTCGGCTTGTCCGGCGGAGTGGATTCGTCAGTGGCGGCCGCCCTCATCCACAAGGCGATCGGCCCGCAACTGACGTGCGTGTTCGTCGACCATGGATTGCTGCGCCTGAATGAGGCTACGCAAGTCATGGAAACCTTCGGCAAGCACCTTGGCGTGAAGGTCATCCATGTCGATGCGAGCGCCGAATTCATGGGCAAGCTCGTCGGCGTGTCCGATCCGGAGGCCAAACGCAAGGTCATCGGCAAGGAGTTCGTCGAAGTATTCCAGCGCGAGGCGGCGAAGATCAGGAACGCCAAATGGCTCGCGCAAGGAACGATTTATCCCGACGTGATCGAATCGGCCGGCGCCAAGACAAAGAAGGCGACCACGATCAAGTCGCACCACAACGTTGGCGGCTTGCCCGATACCCTGCACCTAAAATTGCTCGAGCCCCTGCGCGAATTGTTCAAGGATGAAGTGCGAGAATTGGGCGTTGCACTTGGCCTGCCGCGTGAGATGGTTTTTCGCCATCCTTTCCCCGGACCCGGCCTTGGCGTCAGGATTCTCGGAGAAGTCAAAGCCGAATATGCGGACCTGTTGCGCCGGGCCGATGCGATATTCATCGAGGAACTGCGCAAGGCGACGGATGCCGAAGGCGCCAACTGGTACGACAAGACGGCGCAGGCGTTCGCTGTCTTTCTGCCGGTGAAGTCGGTCGGGGTGATGGGAGACGGCCGCACGTACGAATTCGTGGTCGCACTGCGTGCGGTGCAGACCACAGACTTCATGACCGCGGACTGGGCGCCGCTGCCGCACGAGCTGCTCGCCAAGGTGTCCTCGCGCATCATCAACGAGGTACGCGGCATCAACCGGGTCGCTTACGACATTTCTTCCAAGCCTCCCGCAACGATCGAGTGGGAATGATTCGGGGTCTTTCAGGGCCTATCGGCATGTATCGAAAAATCAACTTAATTCATTGATATATATACTAAACATCTATCGAGATGTATCGAGATCTATCGGGAGGATACCTTTCAATCTTACGGTAAATTTGACGGTAGAAATCCTAGGCGCAGACCTCGAAAAATTTTTACCGTCAGGTAAAAATGAGAGATGACGGTAAAAATAATGGCAAAAAATAACAATAAAACAATGAATTAAAGAATTAGTAGCGCCTATTTTTTCGTGACGGTAAAATTCGCACGGAAGGAGGGCGCAATGATGCTGTCAGATGGAACGTTGAGGAGCCTCAAGCCCGGAGCCACCAACTACAAGGTTGCCGACCGGGACGGGATGTACGTGACGGTCTCGCCCAAGGGGACGATCACGTTTCGACTCGACTACCGGCTCAACGGCCGGCGCGAAACGCTCACGGTCGGCCGATTTGGGACCAAGGACGGGATTTCGCTGTTGATGGCGCGCGAGCGCTGCATGGAGGCGCGCAAGGCGATTGCCGCCGGGCTTTCACCCAGCCAGGAAAAGCAGCGCGAGAAACGCCGCATGTCCGAGGCCAAGACCTTCGAGCAATTCACCAACCGCTGGCTGGAAGAGGCGCGGATGGCGGAGAGCACCAAGTCGATGCGCAAGAGCATCATCGACCGGGACATCATGCCGGTGTTCCGCAACCGCCTGTTGGTGGAGATCGGGCCTGAGGACCTGCGCAACCTTTGCGCGAAGGTCAAGGCGCGCGGGGCGCCGGCCACCGCCGTTCACGTCCGCGACATCATCAAGCAGGTCTTTTCTTTCGCAGCACTTCACGGTGACAAGGCGCCCAACCCCGCGGATGAAGTCGGCCCCTCGTCGATTGCGACGTTCGTGCCCAAGGATCGGGCGCTGTCGCCTTCCGAGATTCGCGTCATGCACCGGGTGCTCGATGCCACCGCGACCCTGCCCACCATCCGCCTGGCACTGCGCCTGATCCTGCTAACGCTCGTGCGCAAGAGCGAACTGATCGAGGCTACGTGGAACGAAATCGATTTCGAGAACGCCGTTTGGACGATCCCGAAAGGCCGCATGAAGGCTGGCAAGTCCCATAACGTTTACCTTTCCCAGCAGGCGCTCGACATCATGGTGGCGCTGCGCACCTGCGCCGGCGGCTCGCGCTTCTTCCTGCCCTCGCGCTACGACGCAGATCGCTGCATGTCGAAGGCGACCCTCAATCGAGTGACCCATGTCGTGGTCGAAAAAGCGAAGGAGTCAGGCTTGCCGCTGGAGTCCTTCACCGTGCATGACTTGCGACGCACGGGTTCTACCATTCTCAACGAACTGGGCTTCAACAGCGACTGGATCGAGAAAGCCCTCGCTCACGAGGACGGACGTTCATCGCGCGGCGTCTACAACAAGGCCGAGTATGGCGAGCAGCGCCGCCACATGCTTCAGGAGTGGG
>CAYODB010000336.1:0-3154 GCA_964402495.1 uncultured Bordetella sp. | reverse complement strand
TAATAAAGCTGAGCACATATGGCCGCATGCCCACTCGGTTCGCCGTCAACTCCAGCCTGCTTTTTCCTCGTTCTTGGTCTTCTCCGTGCCCTCCGTGGTTCAAGACCTAAGCGTTAATATTTAGTCGGGAATGCGGAGCAGCGCCAGCGTGCGCTCTGTCGCGCCGCGATGTCTGGCCGTGAACTGCCGCCCGGCTTCCGACATTTCCGCACGCCGCGTCGCGTCCCCCAGCAAGTCCCGCAGCGTCGCAACCAGTTGCGCCGGGTCTTCCACGCGGACGGCCGCGCCTGCCCCGATCGCCCCTTGCGTGGCGTCTTCAAAGTTGAACGTGTGCGGGCCGACGATGACCGGCCTGCCCACTGCGCAGGCCTCCAGCAGGTTCTGGCCGCCGAGCGGCAGCAGGCTGCCGCCGATGAAAGCGATGTCGCACGCTGCGTAGTACGCGAACATCTCGCCCATCGAGTCGCCGAGCACGAATCCGGTTTCCTGGCCGACCACCGGATTCTCGCTGCGGCGGTGGAACTTGAGTCCGCGCTGCTCCATCAGCGCCGCAACCTGGTCGAACCGCTGCGGGTGCCGGGGCACGATGACCGTCAGTAAATCCTGAGGTAGTCCAGATTGCGCCAGCGCGTCCAGAATCAGCGCTTCTTCGCCTTCCCGGGTGCTGGCGGCAAGGAACACCGCACGCCGCTCGCCGAACGATGATCGCAAGCGCGCGCCCAGTTCCATCAACTGCGGCGGGGCGCTGCGGTCGAACTTGATGTTTCCCGTCACGATCACGTCGTTTGCGCCAAGATCCGCCAGGCGACCGGCATCGCGCTCCGTTTGCGCCGCGATACCGGCAAGCTGGCGCAATGCTGTGCGCGTCAGGCCGCCGATACGCGCGTAGCCTTTGGCGGATTTCTCCGACATCCTGGCGTTCACCAGGTACACCGGCAGGCCGGTGCGACGGGTTTGTTCGATCAGGTTCGGCCAGATCTCGGTTTCCATGACGATGCCGATCTGCGGCCTGAAATGGTTCAGGAAACGCCGCACCGCGAACGGCCAGTCATAGGGGAGGTAAGCGCGGCTGACGCTGTCGCCGAACAGGTCGATGCCGGTCTGCCGTCCGGTGGGCGTTGCGTGCGTCAGCAGGATGCGATGCCGTGGATACCGTTCTCCCAGAGCCTTGATCAGGGGTTCGGCCGCACGCGTTTCCCCCACCGATACGGCGTGTATCCAGATCAGCGGCGCCTGAACGTTTTCGGCAAAGGTGCCGAAGCGCTCGGCGAGATGCTGGAGATAGGCGGGCTGCCGGCGCGAGCGCAGCAACAAATGCAGCATTGCCCAGGGCAGCAGCAGGTACAAAGCCAGTGTGTACAGCAGGCGCATCAGATCGTGCCGGGTCGGAAGGAATCCGGCATCAGAGTGAGCCGGGCGCAACTTCGCGTATCGCATCCGCTACTTCGCGGGCTGCGGGCGGCTTGCCGATCTGGCCTCGATAAGCAGTAGGGCCGGGTCCAACGGGGCAGGCGTCGACCGGGTTCGAATCGCAGAAGATGCCGACCACCGGCCGTGTCAGCGCTGCGGCGAGATGCATGAAGCCGGTGTCCACGCCGACAACGAATTCGGCCCCGGCTATCAACGCCGACATTTCGTCGATCGAGAGCTTCGGCGGAACCACGGCTGCCGAGCCCGCAGCGGCAATGCGCTCGCTGCGTTGGCGTTCTGCCTCGCTGCCCCAGGGAAGGATGCACGCGCAGCCGGCCGCTTCCATGATGCGAACGAGTTCGTTCCAGTCGGGCTCCGACCACAGCTTGGCGGCGCGTGCCGTGGAGTGAAATGCGATCCAGTAACGCCCCTTCACCAGCCCGGGCTTCGGACCTGTCGGTTTGATCCCGTAGTCGATCCCCGTCATGACCTGGTAACCCAGGGCATTCGCGGCCACCGAGCGGTAGCGGAAGATCTTGTGTGCCGCGGGCGGGAACTCGAAGCTCGTGTCATAAAACCGGGAGGCAAACGGTTCGCGGGCTGTGGCGGGGCCGAAGCCGTAGCTGAGGCCGTGCGCCAGTTTCGCGACGAACGCGCTTTTCAGCAGTCCCTGTGTTTCGATGATGGCGTCGTAAGGCGCGCTCCTGAGCTGCTTGCGGAAATCACCGAACTCGCGCCAGTTGGCGCCTGAAAAGAGGTTGCGGCGCCAGCGGCGCAGGGCAATCGGCAGGATGCGATCGACCGCGGGATGCATTCTCACCAGCGGCACGTACTGCTCCTCGACCACCCAGTCGATCGTCGCATCCGGCAACTGGCGGCGGATGTCGGTGGCAACCGGCATGTTGTGGACCACGTCGCCAAGGGAGGACATTTTGATCAGCAGGATTCGCGGCATTCTTCCTGAAACGGGTTCGACCGGATGCGCGATTATCCCTAGAATGGCGGCAATTAAACAGCAGCGTGCTGCGGGAATTCGGGGATGCCGATTTGAAAGTTCTGGTCACGGGTTGCGCCGGCTTCATCGGCATGCACGTCGCGCTCAGGTTGCTCGAGCGCGGCGACGAAGTCATCGGCGTGGACAACCTGAACGACTACTACGAAGTTTCGCTGAAACAGGCGCGCCTCGACCTGGTGGCCCGCAATGACCTGGTGGCCCGCAATGCCGGCTTCCGCTTCCATAAAATCGACATTGCCGACAGCGATGCGATGGCCGGGGTTTTTGCCGCGGCTCGTCCCGACAGAACGGTCCACCTTGCCGCGCAAGCCGGCGTGCGTTACTCGCTCAGCAATCCGCAGGTCTACGCCCGCGCCAACCTGAATGGTTTCCTGAACGTGCTGGAGGCCTGCAGGCATCATGGTGCCGGGCATCTGGTCTTCGCGAGCAGTTCCAGCGTCTACGGCCTGAATGCCCGCATGCCCTACCGGGTGTCCGACCACACCGACCATCCAGTGAGCCTGTACGGCGCCACCAAGAAAGCCAACGAAGTCATGGCGCATTCGTACAGCCATCTATTCCGGATTCCCGTAACCGGGCTGCGCTTCTTCACGGTCTACGGCCCGTGGGGGCGGCCCGACATGTCGCCGGCGCTGTTCACCCGGGCGATCCTGGCGGGTGACGTCATCGATGTGTTCAATCACGGCAACATGGAGCGCGATTTCACTTTCATCGACGACATCGTGGAAG
>CAYODB010000335.1:0-3165 GCA_964402495.1 uncultured Bordetella sp. | reverse complement strand
GCAAGCTCACCGAAGCCGACTTGGCCGACGTCAACACCCTGCTCAGGGATAACGGAAAATAATGAATCGCGAATTCTTCGTCGTGATCGCGCGCAGCAGCCTGGTTGCGCTGGTGGTCGTTGCGGCGCTGGCCGGCTGTAAGCGCGAAGACGTCCGCAGTTTCCAGGGTATCACCGAGGTCGAGTATGTGCGCCTCACGGCGCCGCACTCCGGCAATCTTGCCACGCTCTTGGTCAAGCCTGGCACCCGGGTGTCGGAGGGAACGCCGGTATTCTCGGTCGTGGAGCTGGAAGATGTCTCCGCGCACAACGACGCCGCGCAGCGGCTGGCGCGCCTGCAGAAGCAGCGCAAGGGAGCCGTCCACGATCCGAAAGCCGTGGACAGCCTGACGACCGAAGTTGCCGAGGCGCAATGGAAGCTTTCGCAAAAATCGGCGAATGCGCCATCGGACGGCATCGTGGTGGAAACCCTCTACGCCAAGGGCGACTGGGTGCCGGCGGGCGCGCCGGTTGTTGCCATCCTGCCGGTGGACAAGATCAAGGTCCGTTTCGAAGTGCCCCTCGCCGTGGCCGCGCATCTGCAGCACGGCCGCAGTGTGACCCTGGTCTGCGCGGGTTGCGAGGAGACGGTGGAAGCCACCATCATCTATGTTTCGCCTTTCGCTCTGGCCCGCGGGGAGAAGGATCCCGGGTCCCTGCGCTATGTGGTCGAAGCGCGCCCCAAAGCCGCTCAGGCAACCGTGCTCAAACCCGGACTGCCGGTAACCGTTATCCTCTAACCCTGTTTCATTCGCCGGTGCATCATGGCGATATCCCCGGATCCAACCATGATTCGAAGCGCTGAACACGGGATGCCAGGCAGGTACGTGGTTTGCATTGCAGCCACCCTGGTACTGATCGCCGGCCTCTCAGCCTGTGGCAAGGAAGCAGCCAAGGCGCCCGAAGCGCGGGTGGTCAATGTGGTGCGCGTCCACCCTGGTTCGGGCAGCAGCGAAGTCGCCTACTCGGGCGACGTGCGCGCTCGTTACGAAACCGATCTCAGTTTCCGCGTGGCGGGAAAGATCGTTGCGCGCAATGTGGAAGTGGGAACTGTCGTGCGCTCCGGTGACGTCCTCGCCAGGCTCGACCCCGAGGACCAGAAGCTCAATGCCCAGAGTGCGCAGTCCCAGCTCGCCGCGACCCAATCCGAGTACGACCAGATCAAGGCGGACCTGGAACGCTATTCGGACTTGTACAAAAAGGAATTCATCAGCAAGGCGGATTACGACCGGCGTCTGAGTGCATTCAATGTCGCCCGGGCCAGGCTGGCACAGGCCAAGGCGCAGCTCTCCGTGACGCAGAACCAGACTGGTTACACGGCGCTGGCCGCCGATCACGCCGGCGTGATCACGGCGATACAGGCCGAAGTCGGGCAGGTCGTGGCCCCCGGTCAGGCGGTCATGAAACTCGCGCGCACCGACGACAAGGAAGTGGTGATCAGCATTCCGGAGAACCGGCTCGCCGAGCTTAACGGATCAAAAGAAATTGCCATCACCCTGTGGGCAAATCCCGCCATGAAGTACCGGGGCAAGGTGCGCGAGGTCAGCCCGTCGGCGGATCCGGTGACCCGCACCTATGCCGCAAAGATTTCCGTGCTGAATCCCGATACCACGATGAAGCTGGGCATGACCGCAAACGTTTACCTCAAGGGCGCGCAGCGGGGTGTTTCCGCGATGCTGCCGGCTACCGCGCTGTTCCAGGACAACGGCAAGGCGGCGGTGTGGCTGGTGGATCCTGCCGGCAGTACGGTGAAACTGGTCCCCGTGGAGGTCGGCGAATACATTGAGGACAAGGTTGCCATCACCGCTGGCCTGAAGCAGGGCGACGTGGTGGTAAGGGCGGGCGTGCACAAGCTGTTCGCTGGCGAGAAAGTGCGAATTGCGCAAGACCCGTCCGCGGACAAGGAGCCCGCCAGGGAGGCGGCCAAGTGAAGGGACCCAACCTCTCCGAGTGGGCCCTGGAGCACCAGTCGCTGGTGCTCTTTTTCATGCTCGCGCTCGCGGTTGCCGGACTGTTCTCTTATTTCAAGCTGGGGCAGGCCGAGGATCCCGAGTTCACCTTCAAGGTCATGGTGGTGCGGGTGATCTGGCCCGGCGCCTCGCCGCCGGAAATGGAGGAGCAGGTCACGGAACGGCTCGAGAAGAAGCTGCAGGAAACACCTTACCTCGACAATATCCGGTCCTACACCAAGACCGGCGAGGCCACCATATTCGTCACCCTGAAGGATTCCACCCCGCCGCGGGAGGTGGCAGGCGTCTGGTACCAGGTCAGGAAGAAAATCGGCGACATCCGGCAGACGCTGCCTGCAGGCGTGTTCGGGCCGTTCTTCAACGACGAATTTGGCGATGTCTTCGGAAACCTCTACGCGTTCACCGGCGACGGTTACTCCTACGCCGAACTCAAGGACTACGCGGAAGAAGTGCGCAGGGAAATCCTGCGCGTCCCCAATGTCGCCAAGGCCGAACTGATCGGCGACCAGGAAGAAAAGATCTACGTCGAAACTTCGCATCGCAAGCTCGCCAACCTGGGCATCGACCCGCTGTCGATATTCAACGTCTTGAGGGAGCAGAACGCGATGACGCCGGCGGGCTCCATCGATACGAGATCCGACCGCATGAATCTGCGCATCTCGGGCAGTTTCGATTCGGTGGATAGCATCCGTGAGATCGGCATACAGGCAAACGGACGGCTGTTCAGGCTCGGGGATATTGCCCGCGTGTACCGCGGCTATGTCGATCCGCCGACGCAAAAGGTCCGCTACATGGGGCAGGAGGCCGTCGCGCTCGCCGTGTCCATGGCCAAGGGCGGCGACATCATCCAGCTCGGCAAGGACATGGACGTGGCCTTCGACCGCATCAAGCGCGAACTGCCGGTGGGCGTCGAAGTGCACCAGTACTCGAACCAGCCGCAGGTGGTGGCGCGGTCGGTCGACGAATTCATGAAGACACTGCTGGAGGCGGTGGTTATCGTCCTGGCGGTCAGCTTCTTCAGCCTCGGATTTCGCACCGGCCTGGTGGTGGCGCTTTCGATTCCGCTGGTGCTTGGCGTCACTTTCCTGATGATGAAGCTCTACGGCATCGACCTGCAGCGCATTTCGCTGGGCGCGCTGATCATCGCGCTGAGCCTG
>CAYODB010000334.1:0-3182 GCA_964402495.1 uncultured Bordetella sp. | reverse complement strand
ACCAGATCGACCGTACTATTAATGGCGGCTGCCAGACGCCCCAGAAATTTCCTAGGCACGGTGTCGATGAAGACCCGATGCTCCCGAAAGGCCGTAATCACTTGCCTCGGCACGTCCAACTGCTTGGCAACATCACGAAGATCCTGAACAGACAGTATCGCGAAAGGATCGGCGACGACCTTAGGCGCGGCCGCAACATGACGTTTCCAGGCAACGTCGATTGCCGCTTGGGCTTCCACCGTCAGTGGTTCATCATCTTCATGGATCGAACGCGACAGCTCGCGCGACAGATCGACCAGTTCGGTCGCATAGCTTGGATAGTCGCGCAAATAACGCTCAAGCGCTGCACGGCCCGGGCTCAACTCAACCGCAAAGGCGTCGAGTATTTCCTCGCGTGATGGTTTGGAAGGGCTTGGGTTCATAGCTCATCTCCAAGCATGGTCGCTCGCAAGGCCGCCAAAGCCTTGTCTCGATGCGTCCTGATGGTCTTCTCCGATTTGCCGAGTGCCTTGGCGATGGTGACAGCGTCAGCCTCCTTGGAGTCGATGGGAATGCCTTGTCGCAACATCTCGATGATCCTGATTTGATCTGGTGGTAAGCCTTCAATCGCCGCGTCCAACCGCGACCGGTAATCCGAACCATCGATTTCTGAGGCGGAGAACGGATCGAAGCTGCCAGCCGCCTTTTCAACCTCATCGGACAACTCCCCTGTGTCCTCGTCATATTCGAGGGGTGCCGATCGGTTCTCGTCGCGCCAAGCCTGCTCTTGCGCATCGCGGCGCAGGCTGGCGAGCCCGCCGTCAAAACGCACTTCAAAATAGTCCAGCTTTTCAGAATACGTGCCGCGATCGGCCGAAAGCAGTTCGATAAACCGCCCGAAAACCTTCTCTCGAATGACGCTTTTCGTGAGTGACGCGGTTTTGCTGTCCACGCTCTCGGCTTTGGGCAAGGAGCGCATCACCCGTTCCGCCAAGACCTTGTACAACCGGTCGAAACCAGCCGTAGAATTGTCCGTGCGGCTGGCGCGCACGAAATAGAGCAGGCATTCGCTTGGTACATAGCCGGGATCATCGCGGCGACGAATTTGAATGCGAGCCAAGAGATCATCCCGCGACAAGCCTTCCAACTCGACCAGCTTGGCTTCGATCTCTGGAACGCGCGTATAGAGTTCCTCGGTGCGGAGCCTCTTTTTTCTGAGTGGCGTTACCAATTGCCCCTCCATCCTTCTTGCCGCACCGACCAAATGCGCTGTCCAACATCAGCCAACATCATGGCGCGAATACCTTTTCGAGATCGGCCAGCAGCGCCATGCGCCTGGCGTCAGGAAGTTTGGCCAGATTATCGACCTTCCATCGCACCGCCGGCAGCGTGTCGGCTCCCGGCACGCCTAGGAGCGTCCAATCCGGTTCGCCTGCCTTGAAGGAGAGGAGAAAGCGGCGGTGAGGTTCGGGCATCTCGCCAACGATCCGGGCGATCAGTTCCTCACGAGCTGCGTAGAGCGCCTCAAGGGCGACCTCGTCCTGCGTCATTCCGACAAAGCCAGTGTCGAACTCATGCTGCAAATCCTTCCGACGCGGCGCCAGAACTTCGGCCATCGGTCGATTGTGGCTCAGCATGTAGACGATGAAGGCGCGGCGCAGTTCGTCCGAGATTCCCTCATTGGCCAGCAAACCTTGCACGTCGAACAAGTCGCGGGGATGCTGCCGGTCGAGCGCCGCCACTATCTTGCCCGCATAGAGATCCGGAAAGGAAACGACCGCGATTTCGGCGTAGCCGAATGCGTCTTCGACGCGCTCGCGCACGCTGCGCTTCTCAGGCGGGTAGACACAGCCGCGCAACACCGGCGTTACTTCGATCTTGATCTGAACGCCCGAAGCGCTGACCAGGATCTTGGTGATGCTCACTTCACGGTGGAGCGGCACGAGCTGTGTGCGACTGCGAGGGATGCCATCTTCAATGGCCCGGGCGATACGGCGCATGGCCGCGTCGATGTTCGAAAGCGAAGTCGCCCTGTCCTCGACCGGCAAATAGGTCAGATCGATATCGACCGACAGCCGCGGCAAGTCGCGGATGAACAGGTTGATCGCAGTTCCGCCTTTGAGCGCGAATGCGGCCTCCGCCGCGACGAGCGGTAGCGTCTGAACGAGCAGGCCGACTTGCGTTTGATAGCCCTCAGCCGCCGGCATCGAGATTCTCCGGCACCGTGATCTGATATTTTGGATCATACTGGCCGCCCGGGACGATCTGGCGCTTGCCATGGCCAAGCTCGATCCGACTGAGATCCAGACGGCCAAACCACGAGTGCGCCTGGCGCTCAGCGAACCACAAAAACAGGCGTTTCACCTTGACGCTCTTGCACGCCTCCAGAACTGCCTGAACCCGACGGGGACTGAGCGTCCTCGCCGATTCCATCAGCACATCCGCCTGATGGAAGGTGTCACGATCAGGCAGTTCATCGAGAAGTTCGCACAGCGCGCGTTCCGGCGCGGACACATCAAGCTTCCAGCCCCAATGTCCCCATTCGATTTGTGTGAGACCCGGAGCGCCGGGCTCGAAAAGCCGTCCACCCTTATGTTCGACCAGTCGGGCATCGCTCGCTATGCGCTGCGTCCAGCCGGGCAGCGCCTCAAAAGCATAAAGATGGAGAACCGGGGTTCCCGAAAGCCTGAGATAATGGGCCAGCCCGTGCAACTCCAGAGCCGACCGCCCGCCCACATGCACTGATTTTTCGAGCAATCGCTGAAGCGATATGACAATCCGCTGCCAAGGGACCATCGGTTCAACATTCGCCGATGGACGGCGATAGACACCTCTGACGACGCTTTCGAGCCGTCCTTGGGCAACATATTTCTCACGCCACTGACGTCGGTATCCATGGCCTTCAAGCCAAGGCGTATCGACCACCAACCCTTCGGGGAGCAGGCGGTTCAACTGGTTTATCTTTTCGTTCTTTTGAGCTACCATAAGTAGGCACATATAGCAGATTCGCAAACTGACGACAAGTTCACGGTTGCGGCCATATAACCTATCTTTGGTAGGCATAAACCGTCATATCTCAAACCAGCCTGAAATTGCCTCACCCTGCAATGATCGTCTTTCGAAACAGACGTATGCGCCCTTGGTATTGGGCGTCGCCCTTTGGGCCGGGCTGCTGGCTTCGCTGAAGCCCCGTATGCGGGTCT
>CAYODB010000333.1:0-3205 GCA_964402495.1 uncultured Bordetella sp. | reverse complement strand
CCCAGGGAGACGCTGTCGTCGTGGATGCGTTCGTCGTGCCGGCACCGGTGGTCTCGCATTTACAGGAAACCGATCCGGACGTGGTTTTCACCGCCGGCTGGACACAGGCGGATGACAATCTTGGATGGAGCGGCGGCGGGCTCGCCACAGTTCCGGATCCGCCGGTAGGGGGGGCGCGGGTGTCGGTCGCCAGCGGTGCAAAAGCCACGTTGAACTTCAGGGGAACGGCTGTCAGCTGGACAGGCTTTCGCGGCCGCGACGGCGGGCAGGCCCTGGTCAGGGTGGATGACGGCGCCCCGACGCTGGTCGACACGTATTCTCCCTCGGACAAAGTCCAGAACACCGTATTTACTGTCACCGGACTGGCCGATGTGCCGCATACGCTCGAGATCGAAGTGCTCGGCACCCGGCACCCCGCGTCGACAGGCAGGAAAGTGATCGTGGATGCCTTCGACGTGACGACGCCGGGACGGCGTTTCCAGGAGGAGGATCCGGCAATCGTCTATACCGGAAGCTGGATTTTCCGCAATCTCAACAGGACGTGGAGCGAAGGAAGCGTTTCCGAATCGCCCGTGCCGGGCGCGAAGGTCACGTTCACCTTCAGCGGCACCTCGGTGAGCTGGATCGGTTGCCGCAAGCTCAGCACCGGGACCGCCGACATATACCTGGATGGCGTCCTCGTGAGACAGGTCGATACCTATCTGCCGGCCCCGGTCGAGGCATACCAGACCACGATCTTCAGAGCGGATGGCTTGTCCAGCGGCATACACGTACTGGAGATCGTGGCTACGGGCGACGGCTCCTATACTTTGATAGATGCTTTTGACGTCCGCCAATGAAGGGGAATTGATGACAGCGTTCGACAGCTATGATTGCCCGTCGCCCCAACTCGGCGGGATGCCACTGATAACGCATGCCCACCGCCATCCCTGCGCGCAGGGGAGGAACTGTCATGGAGACCGGCCGGCGCAAGCTTTGATGAAGCTGCCAGCATGAAGCAAGTACGTCATTATCTGCGTAACGGAGCCCTTGATATCGGCGAGGTGCCCATGCCTGCGATCGGGCCCGCCGACGTACTGGTGCGAAATCATTACTCGTTCGTGAGCGTCGGCACCGAGAAGATGAAGGTTTCCCAGGCTCGCATGAGCCTCGTGGAAAAAGCCCGAGAACGCCCGGACCAGGTCAAAGTCGTTCTCAGCACGCTCAGGGAGCAAGGCCTGATCCCCACGCTTCGCAAGGTGCAGGAACGCCTCAAGGCGCCCACGACCCTGGGCTATAGCTGCTCCGGAACCGTGGTATCGGTCGGTTCGCAGGCGGAAGAATTTCGCGTGGGCGACCGCGTCGCGTGCATCGGCGAAGGCGTGGCCACCCATGCAGAGTACAACGCGGTGCCACTCAATCTGGTGGTCCGCGTTCCGGACGGCGTGAGCCTCGAGGCGGCGAGCGCAAGCGCCGTCGGCGCGATCGCACTGCAGTCGATACGCCAGGCGGAACTCGAACTCGGCGAAAGCGTGACGATCATCGGACTGGGATTGCTCGGCCAGTTTCTCGTGCAACTATGCCGTGCCAATGGCTGCCGCGTGATCGGCGTCGATCTCGATCCGGGAAAATGTGCGTTGGCGGTGAAGAACGGAGCCGATGCTGCGTGCGGTCCCGAAGCGGAAGAAGCCCTGCGCCATGCATTGCAAATCAGCGGCGGGCTTGGTGTCGACGCCGTGTTGCTCACCGTCTCGACCCGGGATCTCGGGCCGATCGAATTGGCGGCGGCGATGGTGCGGGATCGCGGCCGCGTGGTTTGCCTCGGCAATACCGCGATCCAGTTGGACTGGCGCACATGGTTCGGCAAGGAGATCGATTTCCGCTTCAGCCGCGCCATGGGGGCCGGCATCAACGAACCGGACTATTCCGTGCGCGGCAGGGATTACCCTGTCGGCTACGTGCGCTGGACGGCAAACCGGAATATGCAGGCCTTTCTCGATCTGATCGCACAAGGCAGGCTCGCCATACCCCAGCTCATTACTCACCGCTTCCCGTTTTCCGAGGCAATTGCCGTGTTCGACAAAATTGCCGGCGGGGAACTGGGGCACGCGGTCGGTATTGTCTTCGAATATCCGGAGCCCGAGCCGGGGATAATCGCACTGCAGCCGCGCACGGTCGTATTCGGCGGGGCGCGGTCGCGAGGCGCGGTGCGGCTGGGTCAGATCGGCGCCGGCAACTATGCCAAGTCGATGCTCATGCCCTATTTTCCGTCTCTCGAGGGCCTGAGCCTGGAGGGCATTTGCACGACCAGGGGCGCCAACGCCGAGGCCCTTGCGGGGCGCTATCGGTTTCACAAGGCGACGACCGATCCCGCAGAGCTGCTTCGCGATGCCGAGGTGAATGCGATCATGGTGGTCACGCGGCATGACAGCCACGCCCGCTACGCCGCGTCCGCGCTCGAAGCAGGCAAGCATGTCTACGTCGAGAAGCCGCTCGCCCTGAGCGAGGAGCAACTCGCCCCCGTGATCGCGGTGCTCGGCAGGCGTGCTGCCGGCGGCCCCACTCTATGGCTTGGCCACAACCGGCGCTTCAGCGCGCTCAGCCAGCGCGCGCTGGCTCATTTCAGCGGCATTGACGTGCGCCAGGTCACCTGCACGGTGCGCGCGGGGGGCGTACCGGGAGACAGTTGGTACCAGGATGGCGTCGAAGGTGGCGGAATGCTGTTCGGCGATGTGTGCCACTACATTGATCTCGCGATTTTCTTTGCGCAAAGCCTGCCGGTCGAAGTGAGCGCGTTTTCTACACCCGACCCTGCGCACCGCGAGGAAAGCTGGGCGATCACGCTGCGTTTCGCCAACGGCGGCATCGGCGTGGTGCACTACACCTGCGGCAGCCAGAAGGGACTGGACGGCGAAGCCATACACATCCTCGGCGGGGGACGCTCCGCGCAGATCACCGGTTTTCGCCGCCTCATCCTTCGCGGCGGCTCCGGTGGCGGCATGCGCCGGTTCCAGCCCGACCGCGGCCAGAAGGCGATGTTGCAGGCGATGGTCGCGCAGTTTTCCGGCACGCCGGGCGCGGCAGACCACACCGACAGCTTCCTCGTCTCCGCGCAGGCATTGCTTGCTGCACAGCGTTCCATCGTGCAGCGTCGCATCGTGAGCATGGAGCCGCGGTTCCCGTTCGCCATCCTCTGACCGCTGCATTGCAATGCTCACTCGAACTT
>CAYODB010000332.1:0-3225 GCA_964402495.1 uncultured Bordetella sp. | reverse complement strand
CGGTGAGGCTGGCGGCGAAGTTGTTTTCACGGGAACGCCGGAGCAGATCCGGCGCGATGTGAAATCGCACACCGGTGTCGCGTTGAAAGAATATGAACATGCCATCGAAAAGGGCGCCTTCGCGCAGCAAGCGCCAGGTGTCGCGGAAGTTGCATCGAGGCCCTATGACCCGCATCCCGTCATCAAGATCCACAACGCCCGCGAACACAATCTCAAGAATGTGGACGTGGACCTGCCGCGCGGAAAGTTCACCGTGATCACCGGCGTGTCGGGCAGCGGAAAATCCACGCTCGCCTTCGACATCGTGTTCGGCGAAGGCCAGCGACGCTACCTGGAATCGCTGAACGCTTACGCTAGGCAGTTCGTGCAGGTGGCGTCGCGTCCGGAAGTGGATGCGATTTACGGCATCCCGCCGACCGTGGCGATCGAGCAGCGCACCAGCCGCGGTGGTCGCAAAAGCACGGTGGGCACGCTAACGGAGATCCATCATTTCCTGCGCCTGCTGTTCGTCAAGCTCGGCACCCAGCATTGCCCTGATTGCATGGTCCCGATCCAGCCGCAAAGCGCGGAAGCCATCGCCGCCCGCATCCTGCGTGAGTACAAGGGCCAGCATATCGGCCTGCTGGCGCCGCTGGTGGTAAATCGCAAGGGTGTTTACACCGACCTGGCGAAATGGGCGGGGAACAAGGGTTTTCCCGCGCTGAGGGTGGATGGCGAATTCCTGCCCACGCAGCGCTTCCCGCGTATCGATCGCTTCAAGGAGCACAGCATCGAACTGCCGGTCGCCGACATCCATGTCAGCGCGGCGGACGAGAGGACGCTGCGGGATGCATTGAAACTCGCGCTGGAGCATGGCAAGGGTGTTGCGCACGTGATTGCACCGCTCGATGGACTGATGAATGGCAAGGGTAAGGTCACGGAGACGGTGTATTCGACCAGGCGGGCCTGCCCTTCCTGCAGCCGCAGCTTTCCCGAACTCGATCCGCGCCTGTTTTCCTACAACTCGAAGCACGGCTGGTGTCCTGGCTGCTATGGAACCGGCTTGCAGCTCGCGGAAGTGGGCTGGGACGAGGAACGCGCGCGCAACGGCACCGAAGACAACGTGCTGGATTCCTGGATCGAATGGCTGCAGGTCGACGAGCCCTGCCCGCAGTGCGAAGGCAAACGCCTGAATCCCGAGGCGCTGGCGGTGCTGTGGCGTGACAAGTCCATCGCGGACTATGGCATGCAGCCGGTGGCGCAACTGGGCGAACTGGTCTCCTCGATACGCCTGCAAGGCCGGGAACTGGAAATCGCCCGCGACCTGCTGGCGGAACTGCAGAGCCGCCTCGGCTTCCTTTCCGAGGTCGGCCTCAACTATCTGTCGCTTGACCGGTCGGCGCCGACCTTGTCCGGCGGCGAAGCGCAGCGCATTCGCCTGGCCGCGCAACTCGGTTCCAACCTGCGCGGCGTGTGCTACATCCTGGACGAGCCCACGATCGGCCTGCATCCGCGCGACAACCGCATTCTGCTGGACACCCTGGAGAAACTGGAACAGAAGGGCAATACGTTGTTAGTGGTCGAGCACGACGAAGACACGATCCGTCGCGCGCACCATTTGGTCGATCTCGGGCCCGGCGCAGGCCGCCTCGGCGGCGAGATAGTCGCGCAGGGCACCATGCAGGACCTGATGCGCGAGCCCAGGTCGCTGACTGGTCAGTTCCTGAAGAACCCGCTGATCCATCCGCTGCAGCCGTACCGGCCGACAAGTATGCGTACGCCGGCAATCCAGGTGACCGGCGCCCGGCTGCACAATCTGAAGAACATCGATGTGCGATTTCCCCTGGCGCGCCTCAGCGTGGTCACCGGCGTTTCGGGCAGCGGCAAATCCACCCTCGCCCGCGACATCCTGCATGACAACCTGACTGCAGTGGTCGGTGAGCGCAAGCCGAAAGACATCCAGCCTGCCGGATGCCGGGCGATCAAGGGCTGGGAGGCCGTGGGCCGTGTGCTGGAAGTGGACCAGACGCCTATCGGCAAGACACCTCGCTCCTGCCCGGCAACTTACGTCGGATTCTGGGACGCCATCCGCAAGCTGTTCGCCGGCACCCAGGATGCGCGCATGCGCGGCTACGATCCCGGCCGTTTTTCATTCAACACCTCGGGCGGGCGTTGCGACGCCTGCGAAGGCCAGGGCGTGCAGAAAATAGAAATGAGTTTCCTGCCCGACGTGAAAGTGGCCTGCGACGTCTGCAACGGCGCGCGCTTCAATCCGGAGACGCTTGCGGTGCAGTACAAGGGCAAGTCCATCGGCGAGGTGCTGGCCCTGAGCGTGGACGAAGCGGTGGAGTTCTTCTCCGCGCATCCTTCCATCCATCACGCGCTGCGCCTGCTGCAGGACGTTGGCCTGGGTTATCTCACGCTTGGGCAGCAGAGCCCGACGCTATCGGGTGGCGAAGCCCAGCGCATCAAGCTGGTGACCGAACTCTCCAAGGTCAGGTCAATGGACGAGCCGCCACGGCGTGGCGCCGGTCCTGCAGGCAAGCACACGCTGTACGTGCTCGACGAACCCACCGTCGGCCTGCACATGGCCGACGTGGAAAAGCTCATTCGAGTCCTGCACCGTCTGGTCGATGCCGGCAACACGGTCGTGGTGATCGAACACAACCTCGATGTCATGGCCGACGCCGACTGGATCATCGACATGGGGCCGGAAGGCGGCGATGCCGGCGGACGAATCGTGGCACAAGGCTCGCCGCAGGATCTGGCGAAGGCGCCGGGGCAGTCGCACACGAGTCGGGTGCTGGCGGAGTTCTTGGCTGAACGTACGGCGACTGGCGTGCAGTGACAACTGCCTCTCACCGCCGGACGACAAGGCACTGAAGCGCTTCGTGATGCCTGCTTATTGCACTTGATCGATTCTGTCTGGACTGTCCTGCCGCATCACACCCGCCCCTTCACCGGAATCAGCGCTCCGGTCACCGCGGCTGAGTCGCCGGACAGCAGGAAGACAAGCACGCGCGCAAGATCCTGTGGGGACACCCAGCGCGTGAAATCGGCCTCCGGCATGTCGCGGCGGTTCGCCGGCGTGTCGAGGATGCTGGGGAGCACCGCGTTCACGTTGATGCCCTTGTCCTTGAATTCCTCAGCCATCGCTTCGGTCAGCCTGGCCACACCGGCTTTGGAGGCAGCGTAAGCGCCCATGCCCGCAGCGGCGAAGTTCGCTGCGGCGGCGCCCACGTTCAC
>CAYODB010000331.1:0-3235 GCA_964402495.1 uncultured Bordetella sp. | reverse complement strand
CTGGATCGGGAGAGGGGTCGCTTTGTTTTGCGGCCGGCGAACAAGGCTTATTCGGTCATTCGCCCGGGGAAGGATTTGGAGATTTTTGGGGTGGTGATTGGGTTGTTCAGGAAATATGCGGCGCCGGTCAGTAGGGTTTGACCTGCGCTTGCCTACCCCCGCTTGTTGGCGGATCGTGGCCGCGTACAAGCCATCGCCGAAGGGCGCCTTCCGATATGAGGCGGGTGTAACATTCCCCCATGCAAGTAGCTTCCGGCACAGTCGTTGATGGCAAGGTGGTCGTGGAAGGGCTGTCGCTTCCGGAGGGCACCGTTGTCACTGTCCTTGCGCGCGGCGAGGCAACAGCCGTGCGCCTGCCCCCCCAGCAGGAGGCCGAACTTCTTGAAGCCCTCGAGTGCCGAGCCCTCCTGGATTCGGCACCCTTTGCGTCTCATGACGGATACGCGGCGCGCCGCTTCGCCCACCAATTCCATGAGGCGTTCCAGCGCGAGCAGTGACCGACGGTCGGCTTCGAGTAAGCGTCCGGTAAATACCGTCTTGACCTTTGCGGCAATAAGCTACGTATCGCCCCACTGATTGCAGGCCATGCGCAGTAGGGCGGCGTTCGCGGCGTGGCGGTCAAATTGGTTGGGGTCGAAGTCCTCGCCCGCCCAGCTCAAGAACTCACGTACCTCCTTGCTTCCCGGATTCTTGGCCAATTGATGAAGAATTTCCTGGTAGCGATGCGCTCCACCGGCGTCCTCGGGTGGGCAGGCGCGTTCCCCGGCTTCGACATATCCGTAGCCACGTGGGTGTTCCGGCGGCGGGGCTACTTTCTCGACGATGATCGTATGGTCCCAACTGTCGCCGAAGTCGTACCGATATCCAAAGCGTGAGATCCCGTTGAGGACCTTGAGCAACTTCGCGCTTCGTTCGTCAACGAGCGTGCGCTCGGGCCAGTCTTCGGGATGAGGCGTCGCGTACACGACGGCGCCGATGTTGAACTCGTGCAGATGGGTGTCAGTCCACCCCATCACGGCCTGGATCATGTGGTGTAGTTTGATCAGTGAAGTGCTGCCTTCGACCCAGATCGTTACTCGTGATCCGGTACGGCTCCCCAGAAACAACCCTCGACCCTCGATCCATCTTGGTGTCCACTTCCAACTTGGTGGACACCATCTTCTCCTTGGACCGCTACTCCAATACGACGGCCTGCACCGGACGCTTACGATTCGTCCGGGGAAGGATTTGGAGATTTTTGGGGTGGTGACTGGGTTGTTCAGGAAATATGCGGCGCATTCGCGGGTGGCGCGAAGCATTGCTCATTCATCGCCCGCCAGTGGCTTGCGCTGGGGTGCTTTGTCCAGAACCCCTCGCAACGCTGCCGGGTCGGCACGCTCAGCGCGGGCGCGCAGATAGCCTTCGGCGGCCAGCGCGGCGATTTTCTCCGTCACCGCACTCATGACGAACCGATCGATGGGCACGCCCTCCAGGTCGGCCATTTCCTGGAGGTGGCGCTGAATGGAATTGGGCGGGTGAGGTTCAAGGTGGTCATGGCAGGCTCTCCACAGAAAATGGAAGCTTTCGACTTGCGGGGCATGCCGGTGGAAACCAGCGTCGTCCGGCCACCGCGAATGGCGCGGATCGCATCTTCCTGATGACCATAAACGCGGGTAATTTCTGCCGGGATGCCCTCGCGCACCAAAATCACTCGTGCAGCGCGGCGTATTCGCTGGCCGTCGGCAAAACCCGCGGAAGTGCGCGTTCTTTCGGGCGAGTGGCTTCCCAGCCCAGACAGGCCAGCCAGATCGCCCGCGGGATGGCCTTGTGCGCAGTGCGGTAGTAACTGACCATGCGGCGGCTGATGCCCAGCGCCTCGGCCGCTGTCGTGAGCGATAGATCGTTACGCCTCATCCAGTCGTCGAACATCTCGTGGCTGACTTCGTTGGCCTGTTCCTTGGACCACGCGTAGACGTTGTCGGCGCCGAACTCTTCGTCGATCCACTCGATGCTGTTGCCCCATTCACCGATGTGCACGCGTGCAAATACATCAGGGTCAAGGACGGCGGCAAGTGCGGGATGGTTGCCCAACCGTGTCGCGACATCAACCTCGAGCACTTCGCCCGTACTCCAAGCGGTACGCAGGCGATAGGGAGCCAAGGCTTCGACAGCTTTCAGCTTGGGGAAAAAATATTCGCTCATGGGTTATTTCTCCGCGGGGTTATTTCTCCGCCGGGTTATTTCTCCGCCATTCGTTCAACAAGTCCTTCTGGCTGGACTTGATCCAAGCCAGCGCTTCACGGATTTCCCGCTCAGCAACTCGACCCTTGATTTCGAAGCTTTCGAGATCGACTGTGCAATCGCGCCCGTCACGTAGATTGACGTGCACATGGGGCGGTGGATGGTCATCGAAGTACACCAGCACCCGACAGCTATCGAATCTTTTCAGAGTTGCCACTGCGATAAGTGTAGTGCAATGGTTGCTCTATTACAACAAAGATTACGCTGCTGGCCCCGGCGAACAAGGCTTATTCGGTGATTCGGCCGGGGAAGGATTTGGAGATTTTTGGGTGGAGATCGGGTTGTTCAGGAAACTTAAACGTCGTGGGCAGAAGTACCAGGCCTGTAGCCAGTGAAAAGCCAATGTTGTTGTGTAATCTAACAACACAGTACGAGCTCTTAGGCTTCGCTTCCAGGGCTGGATCCGATTCGGATGAGCACCATT
Source organism: uncultured Bordetella sp. (assembly GCA_964402495.1). Classification (GTDB taxonomy): domain Bacteria; phylum Pseudomonadota; class Gammaproteobacteria; order Burkholderiales; family JACQAP01; genus JACQAP01. The sequence goes on along the minus strand of CAYODB010000331.1, from coordinate 531 downwards.
ACCCGCCGGCTTGCGCGTGCAACTTCACCCTCAGGGCGTTGATCACCTTGAGGATCGTCGCAAAGCTCGGGTTGCCTTCGCCAGACAGCGCCTTGTAGAGGCTCTCGCGCCCCAACCCCGTATCACGCGCCAGCTGACTCATACCCCGGGCGCGGGCGATGTTGCCCAACGCCCTGGCGATGAAGGCCGGATCGTCGCCCGCTTCCTCGAGGCAGGCATCGAGATAGTTCGCGACGTCTTCGTCGGTCTTGAGGTGCTCGGCGCTATCCCATTTCCTGAGCTTTGCCTTTGCCATGCGTCACCCTTCCAGATCGCGCGCCAGTTTCAGCGCTGCCCTGATATCGGCCAGCTGGGTGGACTTGTCGCCGCCGGCCAGCAGAATCACCCATTCACGCCCGAACCTCTTGAAATACACCCGGTAGCCCGCCCCGTGGTGGATGCGCATTTCGGAGACTCCGCTTCCCACCGGCTGACAGTCGCCGAAGTTGCCTTCCTCGGCACGGTCGATACGCACCTGGATCCGGGCCTTGG
>CAYODB010000330.1:0-3255 GCA_964402495.1 uncultured Bordetella sp. | reverse complement strand
CACCCCGATCGACTACCTGGACTTCGCGAGCCCGGTGTCCGGCCTGGGATCGAAGCTCGGGCTCGACGCCACCAACAAGTGGCCGGGCGAAACGGCCCGCAACTGGGGCCGGCCGATCAGCATGGACGAGGACGTGAAGCGGCGCATCGATCTCATCTGGGGTGACCTTGGCCTGTAAACGCTGCCGAGGACGGGAACACCGTGCGCACCTTTTCGGGAAATTTTGGCTGGTATTGCCGGCAACGGACCCTGGCTCCGGCGCTTACGTGGATGAGCCAAGGTCCCGCAGGCTTTGAACAAATCGCCCGGACCGGGGTGTCAACCCTTACGTTTGCCGCGGCGTTAATTGCCCTGCCCGGGGGAAGAAGCCCGGATAACGGTCGCAAATCTGCAGATTTTGTCCCGTATCCGGGGATTCCGACCATTTTCAAAGGCTTCCAAACCCGATAAAATCCGGGCGCTTATTCAACCCGCAAGGAAAGGCAGTCTGACATGAAGAAAACCCTCCTGGTAATCGCGGCGTCTGCCGGCCTTATCCTGGCCTGTGGCGCGAATGCAGCTCCGGATGCCGCGAAGGCCAAGGCGCTTGCCCAATCGAAGAACTGTTTCGCCTGTCACGCCATGGACAAGAAGCTGGTCGGTCCTTCCTATGTGGACGTGGCCAAGAAGTACAAGGGCGCTGCGGGAGCCGAAGCCAACCTGATCAAGAAGGTCATCGGCGGTGGCGGCGGTGTGTGGGGCACGATTCCCATGCCGCCGAACCCGGTCAAGGAAGACGAAGCCAAGCTTCTGGTCGAGTGGATTCTTTCGATGTAAGCATCCCACCGGATGCTTGTGAAAAAGCCGGCGCATGCCGGCTTTTTTGTTGCCCGATGTTAACTTTTTCCGGCTTCCAGGTCTCTCGCCAACCCGATGAATTATCGGCCCAAATTGACAACGCTCGAAACGCTGGCAGATAATTCGCCCGGTACCGGTGACGCTCACTCACGAACAGGAGATAAGAACATGGGACCTATCAGCTCCAAGGGCGCAGTCAAGTTAGCGGCCGCAAGTGTCGCCGCGGTTTTTGCATTCGGCCTCGCCGGCTGCGGAAAGAAGGAAGACCAGGGCAAAAGCGGTTCCGCCGTTCAGCCCGTGGTGAAAATCGGCCATGCGGCGCCGCTGACCGGCGCCATCGCGCACCTCGGCAAGGACAATGAAAACGGCGTGCGCCTGGCGATCGAAGAAGCCAATGCGAAGGGCATAACCATCGGCGGCCAGAAAGTGGCCTTCGAGATGCTTAACGAAGATGACGAAGGCAAGGAGAACAAAGGCCCGATCATCGCGCAGAAATTCGTCGATGCAAAAGTCGCGGGCGTCGTCGGCCACCTGAACTCCGGCGTCACCATCCCCGCGTCCGCGGTCTACAACCAGGCTGGCATTCCCATGATCAGCGGCTCGGCGACCAATCCGAAGCTGACCGAGCAGGGTTTCAAGGTGGCGTTCCGCACCGTCGGCCGTGACGACCAGCAGGGCCCGGCCATCGCAAATTACCTGACATCCGAATTCAAGCCCAAGACCGCCGCGGTGATCGATGACGCAACCGCATACGGCGAAGGCCTTGCGAACGAAGTCGAGAAAACGTTGAAGGCTGCCGGCGTCACCGTGCTGCCGAGAGAAAAAGGCACGCAGGAAACGCGCGACTGGAAAGCCATCCTGACCAAGCTCAAGGGCAAGAATCCGGATGCGATTTTCTACGGCGGCATGGACTCCGGCGCCGGCCCGCTGATGAAGCAGGGCCGCGAGCTCGGCGTCAAGGCGGTGTTCGCCTTCGGCGACGGCGCCTGCACCGACAAGATGAAGGAACTGGCGGGCGCGGCTTCCGAAGGCCTGGTCTGCTCGCAGGCGGGCATTCCCGTGCTGGCCTCGAGCAAGGCCTTCCTCGATGCCTTCAAGGCCAAGTTCGGCACCGATCCGCTGATCTATGCGCCGTTCACCTACGATGCCACTAACCTGCTCATCACGGCCATGCAGGCCGCGGATTCGTCCGACCCGGCAAAGTACCTGCCGGAACTGGCCAAGATCAAGTACGACGGCGCCAGCGGCCATATCGAGTTCGACGAGAAGGGCGACCGCAAGGATGCGGAAATGACCATCTTCTCGATGAAAGGGGGCGTGGTGACGCCGGTCGCCATCATCAAGGGTGGCAAGTCCGTCAAGTTCGAAGACTTCGTCAAGGGTGGAGCCGCGAAGTAGGGATTGCGGCAGCCTCGCAAAGAGAACGGCACCTGCGGGTGCTGTTTTCTTTGGTAGCCGCATATCGAAACGCGCCGTCCGACCCCGTGTGCCACACTTGCCGCGCGCGCTGCCTTCCGCACGATAATTGCTAGCCACCAACTGACGTGGACATCCTCCTGCAGCAGATCATCAACGGGCTGACGCTGGGCAGCGTGTATGCCATCGTCGCGCTCGGCTACACCATGGTGTACGGCATCGTCCAGCTCATCAATTTCGCCCATGGCGAAGTGGTGATGGTCGGCGCCATGGTGGCCCTTTCCGTGATCTCCGCGCTTGCCGGTTCATCGTTTCCGCCGCTGGCGATCGTGATGGCCGGCGTGCTGTGCGCGATTCCGGTATGTATGGCGGTTGGCTTCGCGATGGAGCGCGTTGCGTACCGCCCCCTGCGCGGCGCGCCCCGTCTTGCCCCGCTGATCACCGCCATCGGCATATCCATCATCCTCCAGCAGTTCGCAATGCTGATCTGGAGCCGCAATCCGCTTTCCTTCCCGCAGATCATCGACAACCCGGTATTCGAAATTGGCGGCGCCCATATCAGCAGCGTGCAGATCGCGATCATCGGCGGCTCATTCCTGATGATGGGCGTGCTGACGCTGCTGGTGTACCGTACGCGCCTCGGCATCGCCATGCGCGCAACGTCGGAGAATCCGCAAGTGGCCGGCCTGATGGGCATCAACGTCAACAAGGTGATCTCCGCCACTTTCGTGATCGGTGCCGGACTCGGGGCGATCGCCGGGGTGATGGTCGGCACCTATTACGGCATCGCCCATTACACGATGGGCGGACTGCTGGGGCTGAAGGCGTTTTCCGCCGCGGTACTCGGCGGCATCGGCAACCTGGCGGGCGCGATGTTGGGCGGCATCCTGCTCGGCGTGGTCGAGGCGCTTGGCGCCGGTTACATCGGCGAGTTTACGGATTTGTGCAAGATATGGGGAATCGCGGACGCGTTGGCGGAACGCTGCGCGCGCGACCATCACG
>CAYODB010000329.1:0-3265 GCA_964402495.1 uncultured Bordetella sp. | reverse complement strand
CCCTATTATTCTTCACTTCTTGTTGTGTCCTTATCGCCCGCCAGGCCGACGGTGGCGTGGCGCTTATTCAGTGGCGCTGAATATACGGTGTTTCGACAAGGAATCGGCAAAAAACATGGGCAGTTCGGGCCAGTGCCGCACGAAGCCGCAGTCGCCTGATCGAACGAGCGAGGGTTACATCTGTCGACGGAGCCGAGCCAGGCCCAATGGCGGCGCGGAGGAAGAAGAGTGCCTCAACCCTCTCTGCTCGGGGAGCCAGAAGGAGTCCGCACTACTTCCACCTGCTTTTCCATCAGAACGTTTCCTCGATCAGAAAGCCGCGCGGAATGCGTTCCTTGTGGGGCTTGTCGCGCAGTTTGGGCAGGGTTAGCGCCCGGCCCGGCGGTTCGCGCTTGGGCAACTGCTTGAGCAGGTGATCGATCAGGTTCAGGCGACCACGTTTCTGATCATTGAAATTGACCACGTGCCACGGCGCGTAGTCGGCGTGGGTCGCGCGCAGCATGATGTCGCGCCCCTTGCCGTAAGCGGCGTATTTCTCGCGCGCCTTGATGTCGATCGGGGAGAGCTTCCAGCGCTTGGCGGGATCCTTCGCCCGTTCGGCGAAGCGCTCTTCCTGTTCTTCCTGGTCGACGCAGAGCCAGTACTTGAGCAGGATCAGGCCGTCATGGGTGATCAGGCGTTCGAACACCGGGCAGTCCTTCAGGAACTGCTTGTGTTGGGCCGGGGTGCAGAAACCCATGACCGGTTCGACACCAGCGCGGTTGTACCAACTGCGATCGAAGAGGACAAGTTCACCGGCACTGGGCAAATGCCTCGCGTAGCGCTCGAAGTACCACTGGCTGCGCTCGCGTTCATCAGGTTTCGGAAGCGCGACGGTGCGCACGTAGCGATCGTTGAGCGGCGCCTCGATGGCCTTGATCACGCCGCCCTTGCCGGCTGCATCGCGTCCCTCGAAGACCACCGCGACGCGCTGATTGTTGGCAATTATCCAGTGCTGCAGCTTGATCAACTCGGCGTGCAGTCCTTCGAGGGCTTCCTCGTAATTGCTGGGCTTGATTGATTTCATCGGTATCCCCTGATGCGGTGGTGAGCGAGTTTCCGGTTGAGGTGGTCGCTGCCTGGGGAGTCTCTCAACTTGGAATGAACATGGCAAGATCTCGCGGTTTCACCCCGGACCTTGCTTTCAGCCTTCATCCTCTATCTCGTCGACGAGCTCCTCCAACCTCTCGATCAACCGCTCCACGATCCCTTCCGGGTCCTGCGCCCACAGGTTCTCGACCGCAGAATCATCCCCCGAATCCGCATCAACGTTGGTTACGGTGACGTCTTCATCCTCTTGCAGTACCAGACTCACCGCCGCCAGGATCTGCGGGAGGTAAATGGATACCGCGTCACCGGGACCGGCGCCTTCCGCGATCTCGTCCCTGACCAGGGTCGCCACATGTTCGAGCACCGGCCCCGCGCCCGCCACCTTGAGCGCGTCGGGATCGCTCGAGCAGAGATGCTCCAGCAGATCGAGGATCACTCGTTCGCGAGCGAAGATCGCACCAGCGATGAATTCCGAATAGGTCAGATCGATCGACGCGACCAGGTGATCGCATTCCCCCGCCAGCAACTCGCAGATCGGGCAACTCCCGCCCGCGGCGACTTTGTCCTCGTCGTCGTCATCCTCGGCGTTATCGGGCAAATCTTCGTCGGGGTTCTCTGGCGTAGGCATGGTCGACATTTCCTTGGGTCTAACCCTTCACCGCAGAGGCGCGGATACCCTGGCGTAGCCCGGAGTACCCTTTTAGGCGCAGAGGGTGCGCAAAGGAAGACAAGGGCAAAAGGATCCTGTGAAATTGCAGCGGGGTGATCTTCCGACCATACAAATGGAAATGTGAAAATGTATGCAGTCCACGGACACTATACCTCCCCTAGTATCGCTTGTTTTTCTCTGCCCATCCTCTGCGCCTAAAAGGGTACTCCGGGCTACGCAGGGTATCTGCGGTGAAGGTGTAGGGGTTAAGGGTTAATTCCGTAAAGGCCGAATCTCGCTTACGATACACCCCCGTGGTTCACGGACAGGCCATGCGAAAACGAATGATCCAACTTGTGGAGGCATTGCCATGAAACAAAGCCGTCGTGAGTTTCTCATCCTGGCCGGAGCAGTCGTCATCGTGAGCGCCCTGCCCTTTCCGGTGCTCGCTCAAGCAAAGATGAAAATCGGCATCGTCGGCTCAGGCAATGTCGGTAGCAACATCGGTGCCTCCTGGGTGCGGGCGGGCCACGAAGTCATGCTCTCCTCGCTCGACATCGAACACGACAAGGCGCTCGCTGCCCGGCTCGGCGGCGGTGCGCGTGCCGGAACGCCACACGAGGCCGCGACCTTCGGCGACGTGGTGATGATCTCGGTACCGTATCACGCCCTGCCTTCCGTCGGCAAAGACCTGGCGGATGCGTACAAGGGCAAGGTCGTCATCGACACCAACAATCCCTTCACCCACCGCGACGGCGAGACCGGGAAATGGGCGCTCGAGAAAGGCGCCGGCCTGGCATCCAGGGAACTCCTGCCCGGCGCGCGTATCGTGCGCGCGTTCAATGCAATCGGCGCGGCGCGGATGGGTGCGGCGTATCAGGAGCCGGGGAAAGTCGGCATGCCGATCGCGAGCGACGATGCCGAGGCCATCGAGGTGGCTTCGCGCTTGATCCGGGAAGTCGGCTATGAGCCGGTCCTGATCGGCGGGCTGGAGATGGGGAAACACCTGATGCCGGGGACGGCGCTTGCGGGCGAGCGCAGCGCGGAGGAGATACGGAAGATTGCAGCGGGACTGAACTAGAAACGCGATGACCCCGCACGGACCATCCGTCCAAGGGCTCTACTACATATTTCCCACCACGAAGACACGAAGGGCACGAAGATTCACGAAGAGAAGCGAAAAACAGATGATCGCGTAGTGATGCGTCGTGTGCCGATGCTACTGCCAGCCCAAGCAACGTCAATGTGCCAGGCAAAGACCTGAGGATGTCCCGACCGTAGTTGAAGGTTGAGTGGGTGGTTGAAGCAGTCGAGGGCCCAGAATGCGGGTTCTCAACATCCTCAACCTGAACCGAAGAAAGCTCAACCACCATGAAGAAGTCTACTCGCAAAGAAAGGCAGACCTAAGGGGTCCAGACCTAAGGGGTCAGTTCTTTACTTTATAGCTCCGCTGGCGTAGAGGCAGACCTAAGGGGTCAGTTCTTTACTTTATAGCTCCGCTGGCGTAGGGTGATTTCATGGCCCGAC
>CAYODB010000328.1:0-3284 GCA_964402495.1 uncultured Bordetella sp. | reverse complement strand
ATGTCACTTCATCGGCAGGGAAACCCATTGCACGCAAAGCGGCGTTGATCGTGTTCTCGCTCATCGCGCGATCGTGATGACGTTCGCCACGAAAGACGAGCGGCCCCGATCCGGTCAACGACTGCAGCTCAAGCAGCACCGCCACCGCTTGCTTCGGCAGCGGCACCAGGTGCGGTGCGCCATGCAGCTTCGCGCGCAACTCCCGCTTCATTCGCATGGCGGGCACCGTCCACATCGCCGCATCGAGGTCGATCTCGGACCACTCGGCAAAGCGAAACTCGCCCGGCCGAAGCAGCAACATCGGCGCGAGCCTCAGTGCAGCACGCACAACGGGCGTGACCGCGTAGTTGTCGCAGGCGCGAAGCAGCTCGCCGAAACGCTTGGGCTCGATGATGGCCGGGAAGTGCCTCGGGTCGGCCCTTCGGAGCGCTCCCTTCAAGTCACGCGCGGGTTTGGTATTCGCCCTGCCCGTTGCGACCGCATAGCGCAGCACCTGGCTGGAATCCTGTAGCGCCCGGTAAGCAGTCTCGACGACACCACGGGCTTCGATCCGCCGTATCACTTCGAGCAACTGCGCCGGCGTGACACTGCCCACCGGGGCCCTGCCGATCCACGGGAACACGTCGGCCTCGAGCCTTGCGATGATCTTGTCGGCGTAGCTGGCGGCCCAGCCGTCGCGCTTGACGGCGAACCACTCGCGGGCTACTGCCTCGAAGGAATCCAACGGCGGCAGCCCTTGGGCCTCCCGCTCGTCGGCGATGCGTTCTTGCGCGTACTCAACCTTCTCCGCCTTGCGCTTCTGGCTCGGGTCGACGTCTTCCGCTACGAGTTGCCGCGCAGCATCGGCTTTGCGCCGCGCAATCGCCAGCGAGGTGTCTGGATAGGTGCCGAGCCAATCACTTGCGCGCGTCGCCAAGTCGAATCGCCTTGATCGTCGAGTCGGAAGGGATCAGCTTGCGAGCCATTGGAGTAACTGCTGCTTTTTTCAGCAGCTGCGGCCGAGTTACTGCAAAAGTAACTCCATCAGCAGCGAGATTTCAAGCGATCTGGAGGAACTTCCTGGGACGAAAAAAAGCCCTAGAGCGTTTATTCTTTAGGGCTTTTTGACTTCCTGGGACATCTTTGGATTCCCTGGGAGAAGTAACTTGGTGGCCAAGGGCGGAATCGAACCACCGACACAAGGATTTTCAGTCCTCTGCTCTACCGACTGAGCTACTTGGCCACTTTGACTGCACGAATCACGGCCACCGAAAATTTCTGTTCCGGCGCTCTACCGGCTGAGCGCCTAGCCGGTTTCGCCGCGATGAAACCATCGCTCACGAAAGCGCGGCATTCTACCCGAAATCCAGGGTCGCCAAAAGCGGGAAGGCCCGCCGGAGCGGCCCTCTCGCAGGCAAAAATTGCGGCGGACTCAGTCCTGGTGGATGTCCCGGTCCTTGGTCTCTTTGAGGAACAGAGTGCCGATGATCAGCGTCATGACCGCGACAACAATCGGATACCAGAGTCCATAGTAGATGTCACCGGTCACGGCCACCATCGCCGTGGCCGTCAGCGGCAGCATGCCCCCGAACCAGCCGTTGCCGATGTGATACGGCAGGGACATCGACGTATAGCGGATCCGGGTTGGAAACATTTCCACCAGAAACGCTGCGATCGGCCCGTACACCATGGTGACGTAAATCACCATGATGACCAGGATCAGCAGGGTCATGCCGTAGTTGACCTTGGTCTTGTCCGCCGGACCCGGATAGCCCGATGCCTTCAGCCCTTCGTTGAACTGCTTCTCATCCCAGCCCTCGATCTGGATATCGCCGATGGTTGTGACCACCGACTTGCCCTCGATGGCCGGCATTGAAGTGAACGATATCCCCTGCTTGGTCAGGAAGTCTTTGGCGCGGTCGCAATCGCTGAATTTGCTCCATGGGCCGACGAAAAGGTGGAACTGGCAATCGGTGGCCGCGACCGTGATCTTGACGTTCTGCTGATACTGCTCGAGCGCGGGATTGACGTAGTGGGTGAGCCCCTGGAACAGCGGGAAGTAGGTCAGTGCGGCGATCAGGCAACCGGCCATAATGATCTTCAGGCGCCCGATCTTGTCGGAAAGCCAGCCGAAGAAAATGAAGAAAGGGGTGCCGATCAGCAGGGAAATGCCAATCAGCGTGTAAGTGGTGACGTAGTCCAGCTTCAGCGTGATGATCATGAAGAACAGCGCGTAGAACTGGCCTGTGTACCAGACCACGCCCTGGCCGGCCGTGGCGCCGAGCAGCGCGAGCAGCACAAACTTGTTGTTCGGGTAGCGCAAAAAGCTGTCGGTGAGGGGCGACTTGGAGCCCTTCCCCTCCGCCTTCATCTTTTTGAACACCGGGGATTCTTCGAGTTTGAGCCGGATGTACACGGAGAAAGCCAGCAGGATCACTGACCCCCAGAATGGGATTCTCCATCCCCAGGTCTTGAACGCTTCGGCATCCATGTTGTTGCGGCAGAGGTAGATGACAACCAGCGCCAGGAACAAGCCGAGCGTGGCGGTGGTCTGGATCCAGGCGGTGTCGTAACCACGCCGGTGATTCGGCGCATGCTCGGCAACGTAAGTCGCGGCGCCACCGTACTCACCGCCCAGCGCCAGCCCTTGCAGCAGCCGCAGCAAGACCAGCAGTACCGGTGCCCCCCATCCAATGGTCTCGAATGTCGGTAGCAGGCCGATCGCAAAGGTCGCGCCGCCCATGACGACGATGGTGATCAGGAACGTATATTTGCGGCCGACAAGATCGCCGATCCGCCCGAAAACCAGCGCACCGAATGGCCTCACCAGGAACCCGGCTGCATAAGTCGCAAACGCCGACAGCAGAGCTGCAGTCTGGTTGCCTGGGGGGAAGAACAGCGCCGCAAAGAACGGCGCCAGCACCGCGTAGAGGTAAAAGTCGTACCACTCGAATACCGTGCCCAGGGAAGAAGCGAAAATGACCCTCTTTTCCTCGGGTTTGAAATCCGGGTGGTTCTTGTCCTGAACGCCGGTAGCGGCTCCTGCCATGTTCTTTCCTCCCCTGTTTGCTGTTGTGCGCCCCGGCAGCCGGGACCTGCCCGTTATCGGTCCGACAGTTTAAGTGCCGCTACCGGGCGATTGTCAACGTCATGTGGTTCGCCCTGAACGCCCGGCTCCTGCTCGCCTTGGCTGCGGCCGGCGGGCGTAATAAAGAAAAAGCCCCACCGAAGCGGGGCTTTTTCGTACTGCCGGGTTAAGCCGGACGCTGTTACATGTCCATGCCGCCCATGCCACCCATACCGCC
>CAYODB010000327.1:0-3289 GCA_964402495.1 uncultured Bordetella sp. | reverse complement strand
CCGGCGTTACAAACGCTGACCCCGGGCACGCCGTTGCGCCTGGTCTTCATTTACGAGACCGATTCGCCCGCAACCCCCGGACATTCGCGATTGTGCGGGTTCTTCCCCCTTGAGCCGGACAGGCGGTTCCGGAAGTCGCCGATCCGGGCCTGGCGCCTGTGGAAACACCTGCACTGTTTCCTTTGCACGCCGCTGATCCGGCCGGAGCGGGCCCGCGAAACGCTGGCGGCACTGCTGCAATGGGCGGGCGCGGACGGCAGCGCTCACATGCTGGATTTTTCTTATGTGCGCGGCGATGGCCCCTTCCACGACCTTCTCATGGGCCACGTCAACGAAGCCGGGGCGGTGCAATGCGTCACCAACCGATTCGCGCGGGCTTTGTGGAAAGCGGGACAGGACCTTGAAAGTTATCTGCAGAGCACGTTGTCCGCGAGCGCACGCAAGGAGTATCGCCGGCAACGAAAACGTCTCGGCGAGCTGGGCCGGCTCGAATTCCGGACGCTGCAGGATGGCGGCGAGGTGGACGGTTGGCTGGAGGAATTCATGGGCCTGGAATCCAGCGGGTGGAAGGCGCGGGAAGGACAGGCACTGGCACTGAGTGATGACCAGCGGACGTTTGTGTGCGCAGCGGCGCAAATGGGATTCGCCCGCGGCCAGATGCTTCTGCAAGGGCTGTTCCTGGATGGCAGGCCGGTGGCCATGCTTCTGAGGTTTCTTTCCGGCAGCGGCGGCTTTGCCTTCAAGATCGCTTACGACGAAGCGCTGGCGAAGTATTCGCCCGGCGTCCAGATGATGCTCGATATCCTGGTTTGCCTGCACTCCGATTCACGCATTGACTGGATGGATTCCTGCGCGGAGCCGGATCATCCCATGATCAACCGGTTGTGGAAGGATGAGAAGGTCATCGAATCCGTTCTGGTCTCGACGGGACACTGGCTCGGCGACCTGGCGGTATCGGTCTTTCCGGCGGGCCAGCGGCTGGTCCGGCTGTTTCGAGGCCTCGCAAGTGTCAGGGCGCTTCATGCACTGCGCTGAACCGGGACTGCGCGCAATGCTCCGCCAGGCAGCGGTGGAGGAGCGCCAGGCGGGCTCCTCGATATCGATGCGGAAACATTTCGGGGATGTTTCGACCGCAGGCCATTCGCGATCGGGCATGGCCTGACGAACCATCCGCTGTTCGAGATTCCGCGTCTGATGGAATTATGCCGGAGCCTTCCCGAAAGCAGCATCGAGTACAACGCGGGGAACATTCCGGTCAGCGTGGCCACGGAAAGAACGCCGCGCAACGGACTCAGTGCCGAGGAAACGATACTTCGCATTGCCGACTGCAAATCCTGGCTGGTACTCAAATACGTCGAGCAGGACCCGGAATACCGGGATCTGCTGCATCTCTGCCTGGCGGAAGTCGCCGGGCATTCCGAACCGCTCCGGCCGGGCATGCTCCTCGCGCAGGGATTCATCTTCCTCAGCTCGCCAGGGGCGGTGACGCCTTATCACATGGACCCGGAGCACAATTTCCTCCTGCAGATCCGCGGCAGCAAGCGCGTTGAACTGTTCGACGGGCACGACCGCTCCATCCTCTCCGAGGAAGAACTCGAGCAGTTCTATTGCGGGGCCCACCGCAATCTGGCGTACCGGAACAGGGGGAGGGCCTGGACCTTCGACCTGGCTCCCGGCCGCGGCATGCATTTGCCGGTGACCGCTCCCCATTACGTGAAAAACGGTGCGCAGGTATCCGTTTCCTTCAGCATCACCTTTCGCACGCCGGACCTGAAGCGACGCAGGATGGTGCACATCTGCAACGCCTTCCTGCGCCGGCGCGGATTGCGCCCCACCCCTGCCGGCACTCGTCCCTGGCAAGATTTCCTGAAATACGCCGGCTTTGGAATCGTTCACAGAACGCTTCGATTGTTCAGCGGGGTCCGCTGCTCCGTGGCCTCCGCAGCAAGCGCTCTTGTTTCATCCCTGCGTCCAGGAAGTGGGACTAGCCGCCATACTCCCATGTCGCGTCCGCGACGGTAAGCGGCCGCATTCGCTCCCCGCATTCGGCCTCCACCACGCCGAGAATAACCATCGCGTGATCCCCTTCGGCATCCAGTATCCGCTCTACCCGGCACTCAACGTACGCAGGAAGGTTCGCCAGCACGGGCGCGTTATTCCTGCCTTGCGCAAAGGGTTCGCCGTTTATGGTGCCGGGCTCCGCGCGGGTCGGATAGAAGAACCGTTGCGCGATCTCCTGCTGTTCGTCGCCGACAATGTGGAGGACTGCGTTGCCGCTGGCGGCCAGGCACTTGAACACATTGCTCTCGCGGCGCACCGCCGCCATGATCAGCGGCGGCTTGAAGGACACCTGCGAAACCCAGGTCACCGTCGCCGCGCCATAGTGATCCTCGTTGCGCGAGGTCAGCACGTAGACGCCGTTGGACAGCATCCGCAGCGTCTTCTGCCTGACTTTCTTGTCCACGCCCGTCACCCGGTCCGGGTATCCGGATCCGCTCCCGCTGCTGCGATTGCCGGAACCCTCGAAAGGGCCGGCCCGTGTCCGGGTCCGCGATCCTGTGCAGGATTTCCGCCAGCGGTGTCGTGAATCGATCTTTGCCCGCGGGGGCGCCGATCGCTCTTTATGTCTTCGTGCTCGCTGGCGAGCAGATCGTACAACAGCCGGTCGCACGCCTGGCCGCCCATGAAATGGCATTGCCGCTGCCGGCCGATGAAACGGAAGTTAAGGCGCTCAATGAGGCGCAGCGACGGATTGCCTTCCACCACCCAGGTATTTATGCTGTGAAGTCCGAGGTCCCGGAACCCCAGGGTCAGGACTTTCGATGCGGCCAGGGTTCCAAGACCCCGGTTGCGGAACGATTTGTCGCCCTGCGCTCCCCACAGCGTCGCGCTCCTGAAGTTGAGATCCACGCTGTTCAGGCAACAGATCCCTATGGGCGTGTCGTCCCGATCGGAGGTATACGCCCTCATGAAATGCGTAGGCCGCTGCGTCATGATCTTGAGCAGTGCGGGTGTGACGATCTGCCTGCCGTTGCCAAAGTCCAGCCATTGGTGGTTTTCCTTCAGCCCGAGCCAATGCGCCACCAGTTCGAGCAGTGCGGGCGTCTCGAGGGGCAGAAGTTTCATACCGGCGTCTGCCCTCTGCCCGTCTCGAGTCCTGTCGCTGCCGGGGCGCCTGATCTTGTAACTGCCGGTCTTGTCACGGCCTGTCTTGTCACGGCCGGACGCCTGCCGCCGCGAACCGCGTCGTCATCGGCTCCGGCGGCGGGCGGCCACAGCGCATCGTAGG
>CAYODB010000326.1:0-3318 GCA_964402495.1 uncultured Bordetella sp. | reverse complement strand
TTTCCTCCGCGTCCTTTGCGTCCTAAAAGGGTACTCCACGCTACGCGAGGGTATCCGCGGTGAGTGTCGGTCTTGGAGTTTTAGACCTGACAACGTCCGTCAGGTCAAATCACAACGATTACACCTGATTTCTAGGGCGCGCAGGCCTCGGTGGCCTGGCGCTGCGCGGTATCCCCGACGCCGCAGACGGTGCAGCGCGCGTCTTTCTTCAGCCTTATGCTGCGCCATTCCATGGTGAGCGCATCCAGCAGCAGCAGCCGGCCGGTCAGGTCGCGGCCGATACCCATCAGCAGCTTCAGTGCCTCGGCGGCCTGCATGGCACCAATCACGCCGACCAGGGGCGCGAACACGCCCATGACCGCGCAGCGCATTTCCTCCAGGTCGCCGCTTTCGGGAAACAAACAGTGATAGCACGGGCTGTCCGCCCCGCGCAGGTCGAAGACGGCAATCTGCCCGTCGAAGCGCACGGCCGCGCCGGAGACCAGGGGCTTGTGAAACCTGACGCAGGCACGGGTGATCGCGTGCCGGGTGGCAAAGTTGTCGGGGGCGTCGGCGACGACGTCCGCCGCGGCGACCAGTTGCTCCAGGCGCGGGCCTTCGACGCGTTCCGCAATGGCCTCTACCACGACCTCCGGATTGATGCGCGCCAGCGTGGCGCGCGCCGACTCGACCTTGGGCTTGCCGATGGAGTCGGTGAAATGCACGATCTGCCGCTGCAGGTTGGTCAGGTCCACGGCATCGTGATCGCAAATGCTTATGCGGCCCACGCCGCTGGCCGCCAGGTATAGCGATACTGGCGCGCCCAGGCCGCCCGCGCCGATCAACAGGACGTGGGCGCCGAGCAGCTTCTGCTGGCCGTCGATGCCGATCTCGGGCAGCAGGATGTGACGGCTGTAGCGCAGTAACTGGTTATCGTCCATGACTTGATCGTAACGGGCCTTGTCGTAACGGGCCTTGTCGTAGCGGGCCTTGACCCAAGGCACCGGATTGCGGCCATATTAGCGCGAAGGCCCGCTGCATGAGCGGGCCTTCGCGGTTCCCTCGGGTAGTCTCAATCACTTCCTGCTGATGATCTGAAGGCCCTTGAGCAGGTTGATCGCCTGGTTCAGCTGATAGTCGTTCTTCTGCACCACATCAGCCGGCGCGGCGTCGTCCGGCGCTTTCTGCTCGCTCTTCGGATCGAGTTTCGGTGCGGCCGGCGGGGGCGCGACGGTTTGCGGTTGCGCAGCCGGCGGCTTGTCAGCGGTACCGCCCTGCGGATTGGCCAGGTGGCGTTCGAGGTCGGCTTCGCGCAGCTTCACCCCGGCTTCACCCTCGGTGACCGTGGCTTCCTCGACGAGGATATCCGGCGTGATGCCCTTGGCCTGGATGGAGCGGCCGTTCGGCGTGTAGTAGCGTGCCGTGGTCAGCTTGATTGCGGTGCCGTTGCCCAGCGGCAGGATAGTCTGCACCGAGCCTTTGCCGAAAGTCTGCGTGCCCATGACGATGGCGCGCTTGTGGTCCTGCAGCGCGCCAGCGACGATTTCCGATGCGGATGCCGAACCGCCGTTGACCAGCACCACCATCGGAACCGTTTTCACTTCCTTCGGCAGCACCTTGATGTAGTCGTCTTTGGTGCCGCGCATGTAGTACTCCGGACGGGCGAACATTTTCATTTTCGCGTCTTCGTTGCGGCCTTCCGTATAGACCACCAGGGCGTCGCTTTGCAGGAAGGCGGCGGAAACCGCCACGGCGCTGGTCAGCAGGCCGCCCGGGTCGTTGCGCAGGTCGAGCACCAGGCCCTTCATCGGGCCCTGGTTGTCCTTGAACAGCTTCTCGATCGCCTTCACCAGGGTTTCGCCGGTGTGCTCCTGGAACTGGGTCACACGGAAGTAGGCGTAGCCGGGCTCGATCAGCTTGAATTTGACGCTTTGCACCTGGATGATCGCGCGGGTAATGGAAATGATGCGCGGCTTGATATCGCCCTTGCGCACCACCGTCAGGGTGATCTGGGTGTTGGGCTTGCCGCGCATCTTCTTGACCGCGTCGTTAAGGGTCATGCCCTTCACGTTGGACTCGTCGAGCTTGATGATCAGATCGCCTGTCTTCAGGCCGGCACGCCACGCCGGGGTATCCTCGATCGGAGCCACGACCTTGACGAAGCCGGTCTCATCCATGCCGACCTCGATGCCGAGGCCGCCGAATTCGCCCTGCGTGCTGACCTGGAGTTCACGGAAAGCTTCCAGATCCAGATACGCGGAATGCGGGTCGAGGCCGGAAAGCATCCCGTTGATCGCCTCGGAAATGAGCTTCTTGTCCTCGACGGGCTCGACGTAGTCGCTCTTGATCTTGCCGAACACCTCGGTGAACGCGCGCAGATCCTCGATCGGCAGCGGACCAGAATTCTTCTGCGCGACGGCCGAGAAGTTGAGGCTGATCAGCACACCAAGGATCGCGCCCAAAGCAATCAGGCCAACCTGCCTAAATTTACTGTGCATCTTTGCTTGCTCCTTGTGGGCGGGGAGATACGCCTGCTGGCGCCAGCTTACCTGAGCGTTACCCAGGGGAGCGGATCGAAGGGTTTTCCCTGATATCTGAGTTCGAAGTATAAACCCGATTTCGGGTTGCCACCGCTGGTTCCCACGGCCGCGATGGTATCGCCGGCTCTGGCCTCCTCGCCGGCCTGCTTCAGCAGCGATTCGTTGTTTCCATACAGGCTCATGTAACCGTCGCCGTGGTCAAGTATCAGCAGGTTACCGAACCCGCGCAGCCAGTCCGCGTAGACGATCTTGCCGCCCGCGATCGCTTTTACCTCCCGGCCGCTCTTGGCGGCAATGAACAATCCCTTCCAGGACAGCCCGCTGTCCTGCCTTTGGCCGCCAAAACGGTTAGTGAGTTCCCCGCTGACCGGCAGCCGCATCCGGCCCTTCAATTGGCGGAAGTCTCCGGCACCAGAGTCGGCACCGGGCAGGGCCTTGTTGGCGAGCCGTTTGCCGGGCTTCTTTTTCGCGCGCGCGGCGGCTTCCCTGGCCAGCCGCTCGATAAGGTTGCTCAGGCGTTTCTCGTCCTTTTTCAGCGTGGAAAGCTGCTTGCGGCTTTCCTGGATTTCGCTGGAGACCTCGGCATAGACCCGCTGGCGTTCCGATTGTTCCTGTACCAGCCGCTGCTTCTGCCGGCTCTCCTCATCCTGCAGGGCGCGCAAGTCAGTGCTTTTCCTGCGCGTTTCCCCGGTGAGCTTGTCCAGCCGGGACAGGTTCTCGCGCAGGCTGACGAGCAACTCCGCCCGGACGCGAGATACATAGCCGAGATAGTGCAACTGCCGGGCGATTTCGTTGGGAT
>CAYODB010000325.1:0-3333 GCA_964402495.1 uncultured Bordetella sp. | reverse complement strand
AAGCAAGAAATTCCGTGCGCAGCGCCAGATTGGGTAGAAGTTCGCCGAGCATGGCTGACGTTATGGTTTCCTCTCCCTGGGTGCGAATGCCGCGGCTTTCCATGCACGTGTGCCGGCAGCGAATTACCACGCCGGCCGCTTTCGGTTCCAGATGCGTCATCAAGGCGTTGGCAATTTGAATCGTGAGCCGTTCCTGCACCTGCAGCCGCTTGGAAAAGCAATCGACCAGGCGCGTCAGCTTTGACAGGCCCACTATTTTTCCGTCGGGAACATAGCCGATCGTGGCCTGAACAAAGAAAGGCGCCAAGTGGTGCTCGCAATGGCTGTATACAGGGATGTCTCGTACCACGATGAGTTCGTTGTACTTCTGCGCCCCGTCTTCGAACGCTTTTAGACATTCAGCCGGGTCTTGGGCATATCCGGCAGTCCAGTGCTTCCAGGCCTTTGCAACGCGGGACGGTGTTTCTACAAGGCCGGCTCTATCGGGGTCCTCCCCCAAACTGGCCAGAAGCCGGCGCCAGTCCTGCTCGGTAAATTGTGGTTCTGACATCTGTGCGTTTCCTGTATGGGTTGCGACCTATAAAAGGGCTTTTTCGATCAGCTGCGCCCACGCGACCTTGGCGCGCTGAGCGAACTCAATGATTTCGGACACGCCCGGACCCAGCACGTCACAGGTCGTTCAAGCCGCTCTTTGTCCGTTCGGCGGGCGAGGTCACCTCGATGTTGAAGTGCCCGCCGCCGCCGTTCACTTCGGCCCATGAATTTGAGCCTCGTCGACCGGCTCGGCCCGGCCCATCACGAGATGCAGCAGATCATTGTCGGGCTGCTCGAGAAATTCCTTGAAAATCCCCATCTGCTGCGCGTCGAGGCGGTCAAGGTGCCGTTCTAGAAATGCAGCGAGGACGAGATCCAACTCGAGCAGGCCGCGCCGACAGTGCCAGTGGATGCGAGCCAATTCGCTCATACCATGCGCTTGACCAGAAGTTCTTTGATCTTGCCTATCGCCCGGGTCGGATTAAGTCCCTTGGGACAAACATCGACGCAATTCATGATCGAATGGCAGCGGAACAGCCGGTACGGGTCCTCGAGATTGTCGAGCCGCTCGTTGGTCGCCTGGTCGCGCGTGTCGGCGATGAAGCGATAGGCCATCAGCAGCCCCGCCGGCCCCACGAACTTATCCGGGTTCCACCAGAACGACGGGCAGGCGGTCGTACAACAGGCGCACAGGATGCATTCGTAGAGGCCGTTCAGCTCCTCGCGGTCCTCCGGTGACTGCAGGCGCTCCTTTTCCGGCGGCGGCGTGTCATTGACGACATACGGCTTGATCGAGTGGTACTGCTTGTAGAACTGCGACAGGTCCACGATGAGATCGCGGATCACCGGCAATCCCGGCAGAGGGCAGATCACCACCGGCTCCTTGAGGTCGGCGATCCGGATAATGCAGGCGAGTCCGTTCTTGCCGTTGATGTTCATCGCGTCCGAACCGCACACCCCCTCGCGGCACGAGCGCCGGAAGGAGAGCGAGTCATCGTGCTCCTTGATGCGCACCAGCGCATCCAGCAGCATGCGGTCGGTCGGCTCCAGGGCAATGTCATAAGCCCGCATGTGAGGCTTGGCGTCGGCGTCCGGATCGTAGCGGTAGATGGAAAAACGCATTCAATGCCCCTCTTTCTTAATAGTCAGCGGTGAGCGGTGAGCTGCGAACCGCGTCACTTTGTTTCTTTCCGCTTACCGCTGACTGCTTACTGTTCACACAATATACCCTCGCCTTCGGCTCAAACGCCTCGACCGTCAAAGGCCTGAGCTTGACCGGCTTGTATTGCGCCAAAACGATGGTGCGTTCACTTCAGGTCGGGCTGCGGCGTGATGCGCAGGTAAGGCTTGACGACCGTGTAGCCCTTCGGGAATTTTTGCTTCAACACTTCCGGGTCCTGCAGTGACGGCACAATAATGACGTCATCACCGACGTTCCAGTTTGCTGGCGTGGCGACGCTGTAGCCGTCGGTCAGCTGCAGCGAATCAATCACACGCAGGATTTCGTTGAAGTTGCGTCCCGTGCTGGCCGGGTAAGTAATGGTCGCGCGTATCTTCTTTTTCGGATCGATGAAGAACACCGAGCGCACCGTCAGGGTGTCGTTGGCGTTCGGATGAATCATGTCGTAGAGGTCCGAGACGGTGTGATCCGGATCAGCCAGCACCGGAAAATCGACGTTGGTGTTTTGCGTCTCGTTGATGTCATTGACCCACAGGGAATGCGAGTCGAGCGCGTCAACGCTGACGGCCAAGACCTTGACGTTGCGGCGCGCGAACTCATCCTTGAGTTTGGCGGTCGCGCCCAGTTCGGTAGTGCAAACTGGCGTGAAGTCTTTCGGATGCGAGAACAACAGGTCCCAACTGGTGCCGAGCCAGGCGTGAAAATCAATGTCGCCGGCCGTCGATTTCTGAACAAAATTTGGTGCGATGTCGCCTAAACGCAATGCCATGATGGTTTTCCTTTGGAATTCTGAACAGGAAGCTCAGCGTTTTGAAGTTCTAGCGGCGGGCGCCCGTGCCCTTATGGAAATCGGCGCCGTTCACGGTCGCGGCGATAAAGCCCGCGCGGATGACGTAATCGCCGAAGCGTTCGCCGTCCCGGCGCTCACCCTTATAAGCGGCGAAGATCGGATCGAGGTTCGCGATGATCGCGCCATGGTCGAGATCGTCGGCGTAGAGCTTGGAAAGCCGCGAGCCGTCGAAGGCGGCACCCAGGTAGAGGTTATAGCGGCCGGGGCCTTTCCCGACCAAGCCGATCTCGGCGACATAAGGCCGGGCGCAGCCGTTGGGACAGCCGGTCATGCGGATGACGATTTCGGCCTCGGCAAGCCCGTGCGCGGCCAGACGCTCTTCCAGCGCGGTGACGAGGTCGGGCAGATAGCGTTCGCTTTCGGCGAACGCGAGCCCGCAGGTCGGCAGCGCGACGCAGGCCATCGCATTGCGCCGCAGGGCCGAGGCGCCGCTCGTGAGCCCATGCTCGGCCACCAGCGCCTCGATGGCCTTGCGCTTGTCCTTCGGCACGTTGGCGATGATCAGGTTCTGGTTGGCGGTGAGGCGAAAATCGCCGTCATGCACCTCGGCGATCCGGCGCAGGCCGGTGAGCCATTGCGCGCCGCCTGGCACATTCGGCACCTTTCAGTAAGTATCCTGAAGATAGCGGTGCTCACGATCAAGATCGTTTACCGCTTGCTCGGCGGCCTCCACGCTCAGCGCCTTTACATTGGCATAGGCGCGCACGAGTGCCACACGCACATCCTTCGCCATCGCCTTGGCGTCGCCGCAGACATAGAAATAGGCGCC
>CAYODB010000324.1:0-3364 GCA_964402495.1 uncultured Bordetella sp. | reverse complement strand
GGCTAGGGGCTAGGGGCTAGGGGCTAGGAAAATTCTAGTTCAGTTTTTCTTTTAAACTACGCTGAATGCCACGAATCATTTTTCCGATTTCATCGGCCAGACCTAGCGCCTTCGTTACCTCGTCTTCGGACAATAATTTCAATCGACCGCACAAAATAAGTTGCGTCTCCATTTCCGCTATCGAGCCAAGTGAAACCGAAAGGTGATACAGGTATTCCTTTGTGAAATCCCTGGCGTGGCCTTCCGCGATATTGGACGGAACGGAATTCGCGGACCGTTGCATCTGGGCACTCAGTCCGTACCTCTGCTCCTTAGGAAACCTGGATGTCAGAACGAAGACCATTTCCGCCAGGTCCATTGCCTTTTTCCAGACCGTCAGGTCACGGTAGCTTTCGATCATGCCGTTCCCCTAGCCCCTAGTCCCTAGCCCCTAGTCCCTCGCGCTAGCGCACGGGCGCCGCCGCGTAAGACCCGTCCTTGAAGCTGCCCGCGATGTTCACCACGATGTTGTGGTCCGGGAAGCCGTTTCGGTTCTGCGCGCTCCATGAATACGTGGCGTAAACGCCCGGCAGATCCTTCGTCCCTTCCAGTGCTTTCTGGATCGCAGCGGGATCGGTGGAACCGGCGGTCTTGACCGCATGCTCGACAATTTTCACCGTGTCGTAGCCAAGCGCGACCCACCAGAACATGAAGTCGATCTCGCCGCCCTTGCCGAGCTTGGGCCGGATCTTTTCCATCAGCGCCAGGGTTCGCGGGGGCAGCTTGCCCTTCGCGTCATAAGTCGTGCTGAGATAGCCTGCGGCAAAAGCATCGCGCCAGTATTCGGGCTTGTTGAGCAGCGGCTTCACGGGGGGCGCCATCAGCGCGGGGTGGCCGACGATGGTTACGTCCCAGCCCATGTCCCCGCGTGCGTTCAGCAGGCGCGCCAGCAATCCTGTCGCCGCGGACCAGGGCATCAGCACATCGGCGCCGGCGGCTTTGGCCTTGGTCATTTCGTCGGTCAGGTCGGTCTTGTTCGGATCCACCAGCACCGAAAAAACCGGTTTGATGCCGGCTTTCTCCAGCAGTGCCTGGGCCGATCTGGCGCTCGCGGTGCCGTAGCCCGAGGTGTCGCCGATGATCGCGATTTTTTTCTTCTTCAATACCTTGATCGCGTACTCGTTGGCGCCTTCGATCCACTGGGTATTGGTATTGATGGCGCGGAACGCGCGCGGAAATTTCTGCGCATCGGTGAGTTCGTCGATGCTGCCGATGATGAGGTTGGGAATGCCGGCCTTCGCAACGATCGGCACAGTGGCGAGCGATTCGCCGGAATTGACCGGCCCGATGATGATGTCGACCTTGTCGACGAAAGCGAGCTGCTTGGCGAAGTTGACGGCCTTGGTCGGCTCGCCGCCGGTATCGCGCGTGATCAGTTCGAGCTTGCGGCCATTGATGCCGCCGGCGGCGTTGATTTCATCGACGGCGAACTGGACACCCTGGTTTTCCGCAATCGCCGCGGAGGAGAGCGCACCGGTGAGAGACGACAGCCAGCCGATGCGGATCGGATCTTCGGCGGACGCGGCGCTTGTACAGGCCGCCAGTACGATGGCAAATAACCGCGCATTGCGCGCGGCAGGCAGCGTCTTCATGGATGGTCTCTCCTCCTCCAAAAGCAGGCCCGTTTCAGACGGGTTCTATGGGAATCTTCGTTGCCGGAAGTCAGGTTTGTCAAGAATTTGTTCTGGCCAGTGGAATTTGCCGATCTTGCTTACTGTATATTCTTCAATGACCTAACAAGTTTGATTACAACCCGTTCCAGTTCTCGGAATGAACGCGGATTGACGGGATTCCGCTGACAATCCAGTATCGCTGTCATAAAAAAGCGGCAAAAAGGAGGAGAAAATGCAGGCCAGACCGCAGGTAGTCAGCCAGTGAAAAAGTCGCTTCGCGTCGGCGCCGGCTCGGCCTGGTGGGGCGATCGCATCGAGCCCGCCCGCCTCAATGCCGAGCAGGGAAATCTCGATTACCTCTGCTTTGAAACCATGGCGGAAGCCACCATTTCCGCCGCGCAGGTGCGCAAGCGCCGCGACCCTTCCTTCCCGGGCTACGACACTTACCTCGATGACCGCATGCAGGCCGTCCTGCCCGCCTGCCTGAAGCGCGGCACCAAAATCGTCACCAACCAGGGCTGGATCAATCCCGACGGCGCGGCCGAGCGCATCGTGCACTGGCTCCGGCAACTGGGCGCAAAAGGCGTCAAGGTCGCATCGGTCAACGGCAGCCTCATTACGGATCGCGTGCTGCAGCTCACCGACACGATCCTCGAGAACGGCAAACCGACGTCGACGCTGGCCGACAGCCTGGTATCGGCGGAGGCCTACCTCGGCGCCGAGCCCATCGTCGCCGCACTCAAACAGGGCGCACACATCGTCGTCTCCGGACGCGTTTCCGATCCTTCCATTTTCATGGCGCCGATGATGTACGAATTCGGCTGGGATGCGCTCGACCACCTGCGCCTCGGCCGCGGCAATGGGCTGGGGCACCTGCTGGAATGCGGCGCCCAGGTCACCGGCGGCTATTTCTCCGATCCGGGCTTCAAAGACGTCCCGGAACCCTGGAACCTTGCATTTCCGATTGCCGAAGTCGAGGAAGACGGTTCCGCGGTGATCACCAAAGTGGCCGGCAGCGGCGGCACGGTGAACCTGATGACGGTGAAGGAGCAACTGCTGTACGAAGTCCACGATCCGGCCAATTACCTGACGCCGGACGTGGTGGTGGATTTCACCACCGCGAACCTGGAACAAATCGGCCCGGATCGGGTACGCGTGACTAATCTCTCCGGCAAGCCGCGCACGCCGACCCTCAAGGTGTCCATCGGCTGCACCGAAGGCTTCATCGGCGAGGACATGTTCTTCTATGCCGGGCCCGGCGCGCTGCGCCGTGCGCAATTGGCGAAGAAAATCCTCGAAGAGCGGTTCAAGATCGTTAAGCTCGACGCCGAGGAAATCCGCATCGACTTCCTCGGCCTGAATGCGATCCACGGCGCGATGACGCCGAAGGATGCTCCGGAACCCTACGAGATCGCCGTTCGCGTTGCGGCCCGCACGAAAACCCGCGAGGAGGCCATCAAGGTTGGCCGCGAAGTCGACGGCATGGCCGTCTCAGGCGTCGGCATGACCGGCAAACGCGTCCCGCACCAGGACCGCACCCGCGAGATCATCGGGGTCTGGTCCTCGCTGGTGCCGCGGGAGAAGGTCGTTCCGTCGATCAACTTCTTCGAGAGCTGATCGACGAGGGGCGAGGGGCGAGGGGCGAGGGAAAATCTGTAAGCGAAGTCAGACTGTCGAATTGTGTTCAAACCCCTCACCCCTCGCCCCTCGTC
>CAYODB010000323.1:0-3392 GCA_964402495.1 uncultured Bordetella sp. | reverse complement strand
TGACCCTGTCGGGTGCCTGGCACAAACTGCGCACCGATCCGATCCTGAAGTTCCTGATCGTCTCGCTGTCCTTCTACGGCATGTCGACCTTCGAGGGGCCGATGATGTCCATCAAGACCGTGAATTCGCTGTCGCACTACACGGACTGGACCATCGGCCACGTGCATTCCGGCGCGCTCGGATGGGTGGCGTTCATCTCCATCGGCAGTCTCTATTACCTGATTCCCCGGCTGTTCGGCCGTACCGAGATGTTCAGCGTACGGTTGATCACGGTGCATTTCTGGATCGCGACGATCGGCGTCGTCCTTTATATCGCCGCCATGTGGATCGCGGGTGTGATGCAGGGGCTGATGTGGCGCGCGGTGAATCCGGACGGCACGCTCACCTACACATTCGTCGAGGGCGTCAAGGCGACCTATCCCTTCTACGCCATACGCCTGCTCGGCGGCATCCTGTTCCTCGCCGGCATGCTGTTGATGGCCTACAACATGTGGAGAACGGTTGCGGGCAGCAAACCGGTCGATGCCGCGATTCCGCTGCCCGCGCCGGCGCACGCCTGAGGAAACTCCCATGAGCCAAGCCACATTCCAGGAAAAGATCGAAAAGAACGTCGGCCTGCTGATCGTGTTGTCCATCCTTGTGGTCGCAGTGGGCGGCCTGGTGGAAATCGTACCGCTGTTCTACCAGCGCTCGACCACCGAACCGGTTGCTGGATTGAAGCCCTACAGCGCGCTGGCGCTGGAAGGCCGCGACGTCTACATCCGTGAAGGCTGCTACAACTGCCATTCCCAGATGATCCGCCCGTTCCGGGCGGAAACGGAGCGATACGGCCATTACTCGGTCGCCGGCGAATACGTTTACGACCATCCATTCCAGTGGGGCAGCAAACGCACCGGCCCGGACCTTGCCCGCGTCGGCGGCCGCTACAGCGACGACTGGCACCGGCTGCACCTGATGCAGCCGCGCGACGTGGTGCCCGAATCCAACATGCCGTCGTATTCGTGGCTGGCGTCGGGCACGATCGACGAAGCGGTGACCCCGGCCAAGATGCGGGCATTGCGCAGGATCGGCGTGCCCTACACCGACGAGGACATCGTCGGCGCGTCGGAAGCCGTAAAGGGCAAGACCGAATTGGACGCTCTGGTCACCTACCTGCAGGGACTGGGCACCGCGATAAAGACAGTGAGGTAAAACATGGATCTGAATGTTCTTCGCACCTTGATGACGGTGGTCGCGTTCCTGACATTCATCGGCATCGTGGCGTGGGCCTACAGCGCGCGGCGCAAGCACCACTACGAAGAAGCATCCCGCATGGCGCTCGACGATGATCAACCCGCACAGCGGAAAGGAAATGGCAAGTGAGCGACTTTACGAGTGACTTCTGGGGTTACTACGTTGCCATCATCACCCTGGTGAGCATCGCGGCCTGCGCGATTCTGCTATGGGCGCTGAGCTCGCGCGCGCCGGGACAGAAAGTGGAAACCATGGGCCACGTATGGGATGAAACCCTGGCGGAATACAATAATCCACTGCCCAACTGGTGGCGCTGGATGTTCTACATCACCATCGTTTTCGGCATTGCCTACCTGGTCCTCTATCCCGGGCTCGGCCGTTTCGCCGGGACATTCAATTGGACCTCGGGCGGGCAATACGAAGGCGAGCAGGCCAGGGCGGCCGAGGACTACGGACCGCTTTTCGCGAGGTACGCGGCAATGGAAATTCCGGCTGTCGCTACGGACCCGCAGGCCCGCGAGATCGGCCAGCGCCTGTTTCTCAACTATTGCTCGCAATGCCATGCGTCGGATGCCCGGGGCAGCCGGGGTTTCCCGAACCTCTCGGACAACGACTGGCTCTACGGTGGCGATCCGGCCACCATCAAGGCCACCATCACGACCGGACGCAATGGAATCATGCCGCCGTTCGGCCCGGTCCTTGGCGAGGACGGGGTGAAGAGTGCCGCAAATTATGTGAGATCGTTGTCCGGCGAATCACATGACGCGGCGCTCGCCGCCAAAGGCAAGGAAGCATTCGCAACCTATTGCGTGGCCTGTCACGGCGCGGACGCCCGGGGCAATCCGGCCTTCGGCGCACCGAACCTCACCGATGATACCTGGCTGCACGGCGGCACTGAGGAAACGATCGCTGCGACCATACGCAACGGCCGCAACAACCAGATGCCAGCCTGGGGAGAATTCCTTGGCGAAGCGAAAACGCATGTCCTCGCTTCGTACGTATGGGGTCTGTCGAATGCAAAGTAACGGTACCGGCGCCGGCCTGGGCGGGCCGTCATCTCCGGCGCGCGGCTGGCACAATGGTGCAGACCGCTACGGATTGCTTTCGATCGTCCTGCACTGGCTGATGCTGGTTCTGTTCGTGGCCGTTTACGCAACCATCGAACTGCGCGAACTGTATCCGAAGGGCAGCGATCCGCGGGAGGCGCTGAAGACCTGGCATTTCATGCTGGGCCTGTCGGTTTTCCTCCTGGTGTGGCTTCGCATCCTCCTCCACGCAACGGCCGGTCCGCGGCCGTCCGTGCGGCCGGAATCTCCTGCCTGGCAGGAACTGGCAGGCAGGCTCATGCACTTGGCGCTCTATGTTCTGATGGTCGGCATGCCTCTCGCCGGGTGGCTGATCCTGAGCGCGGAAGGCAAGGCGGTGCCGTTCTTCGGGCTGCAGTTGCCGGCGCTCGCAGGCGAAAGCAAGGAACTCGCCGGCCTGGCGAAGGAAGTCCACGAGGTCGTGGGAACAGCGGGTTATTGGCTAATCGGCCTGCATTCGGCCGCTGCATTGTTCCACCACTACGTCCTGCGGGACAACACGCTGAGCCGCATGCTTCCCGGCCGCCGCTGACGTGGAAACCAGTCCCGGGCCGCGCCTTGCGGCGCAGAACGAACCGGTCGAGCAGGCGCTCTACGAAATCCGCCGCAAGATCTATCCACGGGCGGTGACTGGAAAATTCGCGGTGGCGCGCTGGTTTTTCGTCTGGGCCACCCAGCTCCTTTTCTACGGCCTGCCGTGGCTCTCCTGGAACGATCGGCAGGCCGTGCTGTTCGACCTCGTGCATCGCAAGTTCTACATCCTGGGGCTGGTGTTCTGGCCGCAGGACATTGTCTATCTCACCGTGCTGCTGCTCATTTCGGCATTCTCGCTGTTCCTTTTCACGGCTGTGGCGGGGCGGCTATGGTGCGGCTTTGCCTGTCCGCAGACGGTCTACACCGAGATCTTCATGTGGATCGAGAAGGTCATCGAAGGCGACCGGCCCAAGCGCATGAAGCTCGACAAGTCGGGAATCTCGGCGCGCAAGTTCGGCCTGAAGGCCGCCAAGCACGCCATCTGGATCGCGCTCGCCTTGTGGACCGGCTTCACCTTCGTCGGCTATTTCACGCCCATAC
>CAYODB010000322.1:0-3406 GCA_964402495.1 uncultured Bordetella sp. | reverse complement strand
GGGTGGGGTGGGGCTGGGCTTTGGTGCGGCCGTGCGTTAACCGAGGGCAATGCCTTCGGAATCTATGACACGCTCCAGGCCCGTTTCAAGCAGCGCTCGCGCCGTACCGGCTATCGAGTGCAGGAGCGCGTGGACTTGCGCGTCCTTGTCGTTGCGATTCTCGCACTGTTGGCTGTATTCCTCGAACGCGGCCAGGCTGTTAATCAGGTTCACAAGATGGTGAGGGCACTCGCAGGCCATGGTTGGGGAACTCAGTGCGATGCGCGCAAGCTGCTCTGGCGCAAATCGGCGCGGCGGGATTCCGGCCGGGCCCGGAACCGACACTTGCATCGGCGGCGTCGCGCTCGCCAGGGCCGAGAGGCAAGCTTGCCCGATGAGAGCAACGCTGGCTGGCGCTTGCAGGCAGCGCACCCCCGCCGACTGGAGGTCCTGAATAGCGCGGCGCGTGGCAAAACTGTAAATGACGACGGCGCCTCGGGCATGCGCCAGCGCCAGGAGCGCGGACACCTCGCGCACCGTGTCGCTGTGCCCCGCGGGCAGTTCCCACAGCAATACATCGGCGATCGAGCCTTTGGTCCGGGTCCGGAATTGCGCGGCATCGCGAAAGGAGGCGACGACCTCGATATCCCGCGCCGGCGTGCCCTCTTTGAGCAGCGTGGGCAGCGCCTCGCCGATGGCAAGCACTCGACATGGGCCGGCGGGCAACACGGGGAGGCTCAGCATCGTCGCCGGCGCGGTGGCCTTTAAGCGCACTTCCAGGTCCTTCATCGAAAGCCCGGCAACCGCGCTGATTGGATTGCCGGCGTCGACCAATTTCTTCACCAGGGATAGGCGCTGGACATCCTGTTCCGAGTAAAACCGCCTGCCGCGGCTTGCTCGGGAAGGCTCGACGATCGCGTAGCGCCGTTCCCAGATTCGCAGCGTGTCAGGGTGGATATTGGTCAGTCGCGCAGTCACGCCAATAGGGTAGGCGGGCGCTGGGGAGGAGGGGTTTTTTGGTGTCATTTACGTCACGCCGTTGCGTTTATAGGGGTCCTATACCACTCCATACTACCGTGATGGACATGTCCTGTACACTAGACCGTGATCAAGCCTTAGAAAGAAAGTCCTGGAAATAACGTTCCGTGAGCATGGGTCTATCGCCAACGCTGAGCGTTCACAAAACAGAACGCCCGGATCAGGCTGGCGCCAGGAAACGGGGCTGCAAATAAAGGGCATTGAGGTTGCGCTCGAACTGCCGCCGTGGGCGCAGGTCAAACCCGCGGATGCAGACCAGCAAGATCTGCGTCCTGACACCAGGCGTTGCGCGACAGGGCTGGAACGATCCAGCATGCGCATGCGCTCGCCCAAAATACTTCAAGGAAACTCTGTCATGACCGATTCGAAAAAATTTCCCGCCGGGGCCGCGTTCCCCTCCCTCATCTGGCAAACGACCACCGGCGGCAAGCTCGACATTGCGAACATGCAGGGCTGGCGCATGCTGGTGGTCTATCGCGGCAAGCATTGCCCGAGGTGCAAGACCTACCTGACCAAGCTCGATGGAATGCTCGACCAATTCAAGAGCGCAGGAGTCGCCGTCGCCGCCCTCTCGGCCGACCCGGAGGAGAAGGCAAAGGCCTCGGTAGCCGACGGCGGCTGGCATTTTCCGGTGGCTTTCGGCATGACGGTCGACCAGATGCGCAAGCTCGGCTTGTATATCTCCGAACCGCGCTCGGCGGAGGAAACCGACCGGCCGTTCGCCGAACCGGGCCTGTACGTGATCAATGCCGAGAACAAGGCACAAGTGGTCGAGTGTTCGAACTCCGCTTCGACCCGACCGGACCTGGCCATGATGCTCGACGGCATCAAGAACGCGATCGAGAAGAAATTGCCGGTGCGCGGTACCATGGCCTGACGCGAGCGCGCTGCGCGCTCGCTTCCAGCCCCATAATCAGCGAGCGCCCATGACCCAGGAAAAGCTGAATGTCCGCGCGTGCGTGTTCGACGCCTACGGCACGCTGTTCGATTTTGCTTCCGCGGCGGCCAGTTGCCGCGACGTACTCGGCGACAAGGCCGGCGCGCTGACCACACTCTGGCGCGACAAGCAGTTGTCCTATACCTGGTTGCGCGGCCTGCAAGGGCGCCACGCCGATTTCTGGCAGGTAACTTTCGACGCCCTTGATTTCAGCCTGGAGTCCCTCGGTTTCAGCGACGCCACTTTGCGCGACCGGCTCATGGATTTGTATCGCACGCTTAAGTGTTTTCCGGAAGTGCCGCAGGTGCTGCGCGATCTGAAGCAGGCCGGATACGCGATCGCCATCCTGTCGAACGGCACGCCGTCCATGCTGGCCGATGCCGTGCGTGGCGCGAAGCTCGACGGTCTGTTCGATCACGTGCTATCCGTGGAACAGGCCGGCGTATTCAAACCGCATCCGGATGTCTATCGGCTGGCCGTCGACACCCTCGGCGTGCCGGCTGCGCAAATCGCCTTCCAGTCATCCAACGCCTGGGACGCGCACGCGGCTTCGGCTTTCGGCATGCGCGTCGTCTGGTGCAACCGCTACGGCCAGCGCCGCGAGCGCCTGCCCGGTTCGCCTGATCGGGAAATCCGCACCCTCGCAGAATTGCCTGCGCTACTGACAAAAGCTGCATAGGTAAAAGTGCGCGTGACGCCAGGGTCGAGCGCCCGGCCTTCGTCCCGCCGCTTCAATCAGCGCCACGGTTGAACAGAGTTGTTGTGGCCCATCCGGCGAAGCGCCAAACCACGCAGGCACAACCATCGTAATGGATGATTCAGCCCGAACATTAATGCGGCTGAAGTAAAAGGATCGCCATAATCGGCCTCAAGGTCATCACGGCGGCTATTCGTGTGCCTGCCCCGTACGTTTGCGGAATAGTCAGGCGCGCTAGAATATGTACGCCTGAATGTCAAAAACAAGAAATTGGTCAGCGTCGCCCCGTGACAACGGCATTGGCGGACGAGCCCCGGATGAAATTTATGGGCCGCCAGTGAACTGCGCGGTCGGCGATCCTCACTTCCTGAACCCCCTCATCACGAGCCACCCCCATGACTGAAATAATCCTGCATCACTATCCGCTGTCCCCTTACGCGGAAAAAATCCGCACCGGCTTCGGCATCAAGCAACTGGCCTGGCGCTCCGTCGAGCACAGCCGCATGCCCGAGCGGCCCGAACTTTTCCCGATGACGGGCGGCTATCGCCGCATCCCGGTCATGCAGGTGGGCGCCGACATTTACTGCGACACGCAGTGCATCCTGCGCGAGCTCGAGCGCCGGGCGCCGACGCCGACGTTTTTCCCGAACAACGGCGCCGGCCTGCCGTTCGCGCTGTCACGCTGGACCGATGGACCGCTATTCGAACTGGCGTTCTGCACGGTGTTCGCGCCCGTCGCGCAGACCTTGCCGCCG
>CAYODB010000321.1:0-3411 GCA_964402495.1 uncultured Bordetella sp. | reverse complement strand
ACTTGATGCCGGTTTCGAGCAGGTCGACGGAAGGCGCCAGGTCCGCAAATGCGGGGGCCGGCTGGTGTATCGAGCGCCTTTCATCGGTCTTTATCGGACCGGCTTCGTCGATTGGCCGGCCGAGAACGTCCATGATGCGGCCGAGGGTGCCGTGGCCGACGGGGACCGAGATCGGCGCGCCGGTGTTGTTCACCTTCATGCCGCGGCGCAGGCCGTCGGAGGAGCCCAGCGCGATGCAGCGCACGACGCCATCGCCGAGCTGCTGCTCGACTTCGAACGTGAGGCCCTTTTCCGCAAACGATGCGTTGCCCGATTCCTCGAGCAGCAGCGCGTCAAAGATTTTTGGCATCGCCTCGCGCGGGAACTGGATATCGGTTACCGCACCAATGCACTGGACGATTGTTCCTTGGCTCATTTTCGTTTCCTAACGTCTAGATCAATTCGGTGAAGTCTGGGTTCAAACGGCCGCCGCACCGCCGACAATTTCCGACAGTTCCTTGGTAATGGAAGCCTGGCGGCTCTTGTTGTACACCAGCGTGAGTTCGTCGATGAGTTTCGCGGCATTGTCGGAGGCGGACTTCATCGCCACCATCCGCGCCGATTGTTCCGAAGCCATGTTTTCCGATACGCCCTGGTACACCACTGCCTCGATGTAGCGGGTCAGGACCTGGTCCAGAACCGCTTTTGCCTCGGGTTCGTAGATATAGTCCCAGGAGCCTTCCGGGGTGCCCAGCCTCTCGCCCGACAGCGGCAGCAACTGGTCCATCACCGGTTCCTGCTTCATGGTGTTGATGAAACGGGTGTAGAAAATCAGCACGCGGTCGAAGCGGTCCTGGGTGTAGCCGTCAAGCATGAGCTTTACCGCGCCGATCAGGTTTTCCAGCCGCGGCCGGTCGCCCAGCGTGATCGCATGGGAGACAATGTTCGCGCCCAGGCGCTGCATGAAGCCGAGGCCCTTGTTGCCGATGCAGCAGACGTCAATCTCCTCGCCCTCGGTCTGCCATTGCTTGTACTGGTTCAGCACCATGCGCAGGACATTGGTGTTGAGGCCGCCGCACAGGCCCTTGTCGGTGGTCACGATGATGATACCTACGCGCTTCACCGTATCGCGCTCGACCAGGAACGGATGCCGGTACTCCGGATTGGCGTGCGAGATGTGGGCCGCGACGTTGCGGATCCTCTCGCTGTACGGGCGGGCGGCACGCATGCGCTCCTGCGCCTTGCGCATTTTCGATGCGGCGACCATTTCCATCGCCTTGGTGATCTTCCGAGTGTTCTGAACACTCTTGATCTTGGTGCGTATCTCTTTTGTGCCTGCCATTGATCAGTATCCGCTGCGCAAGGGAATCGGTCCGTTCCTCACTGCTGCATCAATAAGTGCCGCTCTTCTTCCAGTCCTTGATCGCTTCGACCAGCGCCTTCTCGTCGTCGCCGGACAAGTCCTTTTCCATGCGTCCGGTCAGCGCTGCATATTTGGTCTTCATGAAGTCGCGCATCGATTTCTCGGCAGCGAGCGCCTTCTTGACTTCAATGTCGTCGTAATAGCCGCTGTTGACCGCGAACAGAACCAGCGCCATTTCCCACACCTGCAGGGGCTGGTACTGGGGCTGCTTCATCAGTTCGGTCACCATGCGGCCGCGCTCGAGCTGCCTGCGGGTGGCTTCGTCAAGATCCGATGCGAACTGCGCAAAGGCAGCCAGCTCGCGGTACTGCGCAAGAGCCAGACGCACACCGCCGCCCGTGTCCTTGCGCTTCATGATCTTGGTCTGCGCGGCACCGCCGACGCGCGACACCGATACGCCGGCGTTGATGGCGGGGCGGATGCCGGCGTTAAACAAGTCGGTTTCCAGGAAGATCTGGCCATCGGTGATGGAGATCACGTTGGTCGGCACGAATGCCGACACGTCGCCGGCCTGGGTTTCGATGATCGGCAGCGCGGTAAGCGAGCCGGTCTTGCCCTTGACCTTGCCTTTGGTGAAGCGCTCAACCCAGGCCTCGCTGACGCGTGCGGCGCGTTCCAGCAGGCGCGAGTGCAGATAGAACACGTCGCCCGGATACGCTTCGCGGCCCGGAGGGCGGCGCAGCAGCAGGGAAACCTGGCGGTATGCCCAGGCCTGCTTGGTCAGATCGTCGTAAATGATCAGGGCGTCCTGGCCGCGGTCGCGGAAATACTCGCCCATGGTGCAGCCCGAGTAAGGCGCGATGTACTGCATCGCCGCCGATTCTGACGCCGTTGCCGCCACGATGATGGTGTAGGCCATGGCGCCGTGTTCTTCCAGTTTGCGCAGCACGTTGGCGATGCGGTCCTCGTTGTCTTGCGGCGTGGCGGTGGGTTGCAGGCGCCGGTTGAGGTTGCGTTCGCCCATGCGCCGGCCGTGCGTGTAGGCTAGCGGGTTGCACACCGGCACGAAGGTGACGGTGCCGCGAAGAATGGCGAATTCGCCGCGCTCGATCTCGCCCAGCACACGTTCGATGCCGCGCGTGCCTGCGGTTTCGTTGCCGTGCACGGCGCCGGTGACGATCAGCCGCGCACCGTGCTGCTGGCCGACGAAGCGGTGGGCATTGAGCATGGCGTGCTCAAGCCGCGGCGTCGCCGCACAACAGCCGCTGCGCCTGCTGGTAGCGCGCCATCACGCCGTCGATCACGTGCTGCGGCAGATCGAGCGCGGCCTGTTCGGCGCCGCCGGTGACACCGGTCGACGCCAGCCAGTCGCGCAGCGGCTGCTTGTCCAGCCCGACGATGCGGCCTTCGCGCAGCTCATCGGCCAGCCAGAAGCGCGACGAGTCGGGTGTCAGCACCTCGTCCATCAACGTCAGCGTGCCGTGTTCATCGAGGCCGAACTCGAACTTGGTGTCGGCAATGACGATGCCGCGGGCCAGCGCATAGTCGGCTGCCATGCGGTAGACGCGGATCGCTGCATCGCGTACCTCGGCCGCGCGGGCGGCGCCGAGCAGGCCTTCCAACTGCGCGAACGTGATGTTCTCGTCGTGGTCACCCACCGCCGCCTTCGTGGCCGGCGTGAAGATCGGCTCGGCCAGCGGCGTCGCCATCGACAACCCTGCCGGCAGCCGCTGGCCGCAGACAGTGCCGTGGGCGCTGTACTCCTTCCAGCCGGAGCCGGCCACGTAGCCGCGCACCACCGCTTCACAAGGCAGTGGTTGCAGCCTCTTGACGAGCATCGAGCGGCCCGCGACGCGCCCGAGCTCGTCGGGTGCAACCACGCTCTCGGGCGCTTCGCCGGTCAGGTGGTTCGGCATCAGGTCGCGCAGGTGGTCGAACCAGAACAGCGCCATCTGCGTCAGCAGCGCGCCCTTGCCGGGCACCGGTGCTTTCATCACCACGTCGAAAGCCGAGAGGCGGTCGCTGGCGACCATCAACAGCCGGTCGCTGCCGACGGCATAGACATCGCG
>CAYODB010000320.1:0-3454 GCA_964402495.1 uncultured Bordetella sp. | reverse complement strand
GAATAAAAAAGGGCCGCGATGGCGGCCCTTTCTTTTGAGGCATCGGTTTTTACTATCCCCTAGTCCCTCGCCCCTGCTCTTCAACGGTTGCCGCCAATCAACGATCCCGACGGCCGCGAACGACCACCTTCGCGACGTGCAGGTTGCTGTCCACCGCTGCGGGCGCCGTCACTGCGGGCGCCACTGCCACTGCGGCCACGGCCCTGGGGCTGGGAATTGCCGCGCGAGTGGCGCTGTTGCGGCCGCTGGTCGCGTCGGCCGGAAGGCTCCGCTGCCGATTTCGGCGGATTCTTGCTCGGCTCGAAGCCTTCGATCACGACGCGCTCGACCTCGACCTGCAGGAGGCGCTCGATGTCGCGCATGAAGCCGGTTTCATCGTGGGAAACCAGCGACAGGGCCTGGCCGCGGCTGCCGGCACGGCCGGTGCGGCCGATGCGGTGCACGTAGTCTTCCGGAACATTGGGCAATTCGTAGTTCACGACGTGCGGCAGTTCCTCGATGTCCAGTCCACGGGCTGCGATGTCGGTGGCCACCAGCACCCGCACCTTGCCGGCCTTGAAGCCGGCGAGGGAACGCGTGCGCTGGTTCTGGCTCTTGTTGCCGTGGATCGCATCGGCGGATATGCCTTCCTTGTCGAGCTGCTCGGCAAGGCGGTTGGCGCCGTGCTTGGTGCGCGCGAAGACCAGCACCTGCTGCCAGTCGCCCTGGTTAATCAGGTGCTGCAACAGCGCGCGCTTGCGATCCTTGTCGACCGGGTGCACGACCTGGGAAATCAGGTCGGCGGTCTGCGTATTCCTGGCGACCGCGACTTCCACAGGCGAATGCAGGAAGGAATCGGCAAGGCCGCGGATTTCCTTGGAGAAGGTGGCCGAGAAGAACAGGTTCTGGCGCTTCGCCGGCAGCACCGCGAGGATGCGGCGGATGTCGCGGATGAAGCCCATGTCCAGCATGCGATCGGCTTCGTCCAGGATCAGGAACTCGACTTTCGTCAGGTCCACCGTGCGCTGCTGCATGTGATCGAGCAGGCGGCCTGGGGTGGCAACCAGGATGTCGACCCCCTGGCGCAACGCCTGGATCTGGGCGTTCATGCTGACGCCGCCGAACACGGTGGTGGATTTCTGCTTGAGGTGGCTGCCATAGGTGCGGACGCTCTGCTCGACCTGCGCCGCGAGTTCGCGGGTCGGGGTCAGGATCAGGGCACGGATCGGGCGGCGCGGGCCGCTGGGTGCCGGGCCGCGAGCGGCGAGCAATTGCAGAAGGGGCAGTGCAAAGCCCGCGGTCTTGCCGGTGCCGGTCTGGGCCCCCGCGAGGATGTCGCGGCCTTCGAGAATGACGGGTATGGCCTCGGCCTGAACCGGGGTGGGTTGCGTGTAGCCTTCGTCGGCCACAGCGCGCACGAGCTCGGCGCGCAGGCCGAGCGCTTCAAATGAAGTGCTGATGTGAATCTCCTGAAACAGCCTGCGGACGCCCGATAAAGGGCAGTTCCGAACCGGTTCAGGCAGAATCTACTGGGTTAAAAAGCGTCGGGGAAGCAGAACCACCACGAGCAGGCTGAGACGCGGACCGATTGACGCGAAACAAAATCCTGACGCGCATTCTACATGTTGCAGCGCCAGAAGTCCCGGGGTTTTCCGCCCCGTGGGAGCGCCGTCGAGCACCGGCCTGGTGCGCAGGATGCGAGGAAAGCGTATTCCAGTCTGATAATTAGCTGCTGACGCAGTCCATTAGCGCCTGCCCGCGTCCGGCTTGTTTTTTGCTGCTGCATTGCCTGAAATTCCCTCAGCGGACGCAGTCAATGCACTCACTGGACCTCCAGGTAATTTCCCCAGTTTCATCTGGCGCAACGGCCGACGGGGTCGCCGTAGCGGGTCCGGTTGGCCTTCCAGGCGCCATCACGCTCGAAGACGTGAGCATCAGGGATCTGGGCAAATGCCTGCTGCCCTCCCCCGTCGCCGCCCACCTGGGGGAGAACGCCCTGCAGTTTGTCGGCGCCGCCGACAAGGTGCTGGTCGACGACCGCACCTCCCATCTCGAGGGCGGATCCGACATCGGCGCACTGCCAGCTTTCGAACTGGCCGGCCCGCGGAACAGGATTTTCTTCGACCCGCGCGCGGTGAGCTGCGGCATCGTCATCTGCGGCGGCTTGTGCCCCAGCCTCAACAACGTGATTCGCGGAATCGTGCTGGAACTGGTGCGCGGTTATGGTGTAAAGCGCATCTTTGGCTTCCGCTACGGCTACGAAGGACTCATTTCGCGTTACGGCCATCAGATGGTCCCGCTGACGCCGGAATCGGTCGCGCACATCCACCACCAAGGCGGCACCCTGCTGGGATCGTCGCGCGGATCCCAGGAAGCGTCGGAAGTCGTCGACAACCTGGAATGGCCGGGAATACCGAGATGCTTATCGGTCGCTGGCATGGCCGCTTCGTCCATGTCCCGATGCCGCTCGCCACCCGCGGCCGCAAGCAGGTGGACCCCTCAGCGGACCTGTGGCTGTCGCTGATCGAAGCGACCGGCCAGCCCAAGTTCTTCTCCTGAGGCCGCTGGTCCGGAGCAGGTGAATCCGCTGTAACAATTCCCAGGACTGACTGCCCCGCCCGGAACCTCGCTATCCTGTTGCACTCTCACTGCAGGAGGATAGACAAACATGGCCTGGTGGCTCAAAGCCGTTCCCCTGATCCTTGCCAATGCGCCAGCCCTGGTGGACGGCGCACGCAAGCTGCTCGACAAGCGCCGTACG
The DNA here is from genome assembly GCA_964402495.1 of uncultured Bordetella sp. Classification (GTDB taxonomy): domain Bacteria; phylum Pseudomonadota; class Gammaproteobacteria; order Burkholderiales; family JACQAP01; genus JACQAP01. The sequence goes on along the minus strand of CAYODB010000320.1, from coordinate 714 downwards.
GCGGGCGATGAACTTCGCGTCTATGCGAATGACGAAGGCGCGATCGCGCAGCGCCTTGCGCTGCTGGAGAATCGCGAACGCAAGACGCTCGAACTGATCGAATCGCTCGCCGGCAGCAACCAGCAGTTGATCGAGGCGGTAAGCTGGCTGCAGCGGCGTGCCCGGATCAACCTGGGAATTTCGATCGCGCTGGCGATCGGTCTGCTGGTCGCGTTGGTTCGCGCCTTCGCCTGAGTCCGCTCAGGCCTCCCGCAGAGCCGGCTCGCGCCGGCCGCGATCCGCAAGGAATTCGTCGAGCCGCCAGCCACGCGCTAGCGCCAACAAGTCGACATCGCGGCCGACCTGTGGATTTCGGTGATCGAGGCGGCTAGCCGCAGGCGCCGACCGCTCCGCACGCGGTGCAGAACTCGCAACCGTCTTTCCTGATCACCGCGCTATTGCCACATTCCCGGCAGCGCTCGCCCGGCAGGATTTGCAGGTCGTTCCTTTTCGGTTCGCGGTTCGCTTCCGGATTCTCCAGTACGCCCATTTCATCGATCGGATAGCCACGTTCGTCGAGCACGCCCAGCATCGCAAAACGGTGGATCATGAGCTGCGCGACATAGGCCACTGTGCTCGGCCAGTTGCGCTGCTTCTCCCCCCCCGGCACCCGCGCCATGAAATCCCCCAGCGGTTCAGCATAACTCAGCAGCTTGCGCAGCTTCATGCCGATCC
>CAYODB010000319.1:0-3454 GCA_964402495.1 uncultured Bordetella sp. | reverse complement strand
CTAGGAAATTTCTGGGGCGTCTGGCAGCCGCCATTAATAGTACGGTCGATCTGGTCCGCGAGGCGCTCTTAGTGCAAACGGGGCCGACGCTGGCGCGCAGCTACAAGGCAGACGAGAAGCCGTCGGCGGAAACGGCTGCCACATTTGAGCGGTTGCTGATCGATGCAGGCGTGTCCGAAGAAAAGCGGACGGCCTTGCTGGCGGACGATAACTAAGATGGACGCGGTCGAGCTGGCGCGACAGATTGCAGCCGACCTTCATCATCAGGCCGTTGCGAACGGCCATGATCCTTGGCGACCTTATGAATTTGCCATAGCCGAGGCTCAGCGGCGCGGGCTGGACGTCGAGCCGACCGCTGCGGGCTCGGTGATGCTCGACGGTGGCCGCGCAACCGTCGTTGCCGCAGACTGCCTCATCCTGCACGAAAATATTGGAACGGTGTTCGAGCAGGCGTTTCTCGTCGCTCATGAGATCGGTCATACCGAACTCGGTGACGATGTTGCTGATGAGCCGGCGCGCGACGTCGATCTGGCGCGAGCGGCAGAACCCTCGCCCGTCGGCGTCGATCGGGTCGTTGACTATGGGCGCAGACAGCGGCGCGAGGTCCAGATGGATCTGTTCGCGCGCGAGTTTCTTCTGCCGCGCGCGCTGGTTCGCAAACTTCACCTTGAAGATGGTCAGACCGCGACGGCGATTGCAGCGCGGCTTGGGGCGCCGTTCGATCTGGTTGTCCAGCAGCTCTTCGACGCTCTCCTGCTGCCGGAGATCGCGCCCGCGGTGGAAGCTGATTCCGTAGAGCGTCCCCTGAATCCGCTCCAGGCATCAGCGGCAACGCATCGCGGCGGGGCATTTCTGCTCGAGGCAGGGCCAGGCACTGGCAAGACCCAGACGCTGACGGCCCGTGTCGAGGGGCTTCTGGCAGAAGATGTCGATCCGCGACGGATATTGCTTCTCACTTTCTCGAACAAGGCCGCCGGTGAGATGGCGGAACGGATTGCCCGCAAACACAAGGCTGCTGCCGCAGCGATGTGGATCGGCACGTTCCACGCCTTCGGCCTCGATATAATCCGACGGTTTCACATCGAATTGGATTTGCCGAAAGATCCCCGGATGATGGATCGGACCGAGGCGGTCGAACTTCTCGAGACCGAATTTCCGCGTCTTGGCCTCAATCACTATCGTAACCTTTATGATCCGACGCAGATTATCGCCGACATGCTGGCAGCGATCTCGCGCGCCAAGGACGAGGTAGTCGACGAAGCGGGCTATGCCGAATTGGCGGAGGCGATGCTTGGGAGCGCGGTGACTCCAGAGGAGCGCGAAGCGGCTGAACGGGCGGGGGAGGTCGCCCGCGTCTACGCGGCCTATGAGGGATTGAAGCGGCAGGCGCATTGCGTCGATTTCGGCGACCTTGTCTCGATGCCGGTGCGCTTGATGGAACGAGATTCCGAAATCCGCGCCCACCTGCAGGCGCAATATGACCATGTCCTGGTCGATGAATATCAGGACGTGAACCGCAGCAGCGTCCGCCTGATTGCTGCCCTACGAAGTGATGGGCGCAATCTCTGGGCGGTCGGAGATGCCAAACAATCAATCTACCGGTTTCGGGGCGCGTCGTCGTTCAACATGACGCGCTTCGGAACGTCAGATTTTGCTGGTGGTGCGCGAGGGCGCTTGAAGCGAAATTATCGTTCGGTCGATGAAGTGGTGCAGGCATTCTCCGCCTTCGCCATTCGTATGAAAGCCGGCGACCAAGATAGTGGTCTTGAATCCGAGCGTGGCCAGAGCGGGGTTTCCCCTGAACTCCGCACGGTCGATCAATCGCCGCAACAGACGGTGGCGCTTGCCGATGCAATCGAGGAAATGCGCCGGGCGGGGCACGCCTATCGCGACCAGGCTGTGCTTTGTACCGGGAATGAGAAGCTCTCGGTGCTTGGGCAGGATTTGGAGCGCCTTGGCGTTCCGGTCCTTTTTCTGGGCAGTCTTTTCGAGCGACCAGAAATCAAAGAGCTGCTGTCGTTACTGACGATCCTCACTGATCGGCGGGCGATGGGATTGGTTCGCGCAGCGTGCATGACGGAGTTCGCGATGCCGATCTCCGACATCGACGCGATATTTGCTCATTTGCGCGCTTCGGATTCGACACGAGGGACGTGGCTGGGCGAATTGGGCACAATCACGGGCCTGTCTGAGGCTGGCAGCGCAGCATTGGGGGCTATCGCGGCCACGATGCGCGGCTTCGACCAGAACGCTTCGCCCTGGACGGTGTTGGCCACGCTGTTGCTCGATCGAACCCGCATCGCGGCGCGTATCGGCGGTTCGAGTGACATCGCGGAGCGCACCCGTGGCCTCGCGATCTGGCAATTCATGAATTTCCTGCGCGTGCAGCCCGGCGGTCAGGGGCTCCCTATCGTTCGGCTCCTCGATCGGGTGCGCAGGCTTGTGCGGTTGGGCGATGATCGTGACCTACGGCAGCTTCCAGCAGCAGCGCAGGGACTTGATGCCGTGCGGCTGATGACCATTCACGGGGCAAAGGGACTTGAGTTTCCCGTCGTGCATGTGCCTGGCCTCAATGGCGATACAATTCCCAGGACGCCACAAGCACCGCCGTGCCCACCGCCAGATGGAATGGTAGAGGGCGCCGAAGGCCGTGCGCTCGATGTTTTCCGCGCTGGTCATGCTGAGGAGCAAGAATGTTTGTTCTATGTCGCGTTGTCGCGTGCCCGCGACCGTCTGTTTCTGTACGCCCCGACCCAGAAGTCGAATGGCCACAATCGCCCTTTATCGGGCTTTCTCGACCGGGTGGGGTCAGGGCTGGTGCGAACGAAAGTCAGCCCTGCCCGAATCTTGCCGCCCGCACCCGAGGCCGGTGACGTCCCGCTCGTCATCGAGGGCACCCTTCGATTTACCGGGGCGCAGATTGCGCTCTATGAGCGCTGTCCAAGGCGCTTCTTCTACACCCACGTTCTCCAGATCGGCGGACGTCGCACGGCGACGGCGTTCATGCAGATGCATGAAGCGGTCCGAACCGTTTTCCAGGCCGTGATTGCCAACGCGAGCATCATCAGCGGAGAAGGTGACTTGGAAGGGCAGATCGTCCATGCGTTTGCCGCGCATGGATTGGCTGATCACGGCTATGTCACGGAGTATAAGGGGTTCGCCACCTCAATGATCCAGTATTTCCTCGCGGCGCGCGAGGGCCACACACCGGAGGCGCCCACGGCTCTCAGCATCGCATTTGGCGCCGAGGAAATCATCGTGCGCCCGGACGAGGTTCTCGTGCGGTCTGATGGCAGCCGCACGCTTCGGCGGGTTCAAACCGGACATTTCCGTGAAGCGGAAATGGATGATGTCGGTGTCGCGGCCTTCCTCCTGGCGGCCCAACGAGCTTTTCCTGGTGCCCGCGTCGAACTCGTCCATCTGTCCGACCAGACCGTCCGGCCGCTCGATCTAA
>CAYODB010000318.1:0-3462 GCA_964402495.1 uncultured Bordetella sp. | reverse complement strand
GCATCGATGATCGACTTGTCCTTGACCAGGTCCACGCCGATCAGCAGCCCGCCATCGCCGTCGCACTGGCTGCGCAGGCCGGAGAGAAAACCAGCCGCTTCTTCCGGCGTGAAATTGCCGATCGACGATCCCGGAAAAAAGAAAAGGCGCTTGTCCACCGGCACCGAGGCCGGCAGCGACAGGCCGGCGGACATGTCCAGCCCGAGGGCGGTCATGGCGATTTCCGGATGGCGGTGCTGCAGGTACGAGAGGGCGTCGCGCAGGTAGTCCGCTGAAATGTCCACGGCGACGTATTGCGCCGGGCGCAACGCACCGAACAGCGAGCGGGCTTTCTGGCAGTTGCCGGCGCCCAGGTCGATCAATGTCGATCCCGTGCCGGTGGCCTGTGCGATCTCGCCGCCATGGCGCGCGAAAATCGCCGCCTCCGTGCGGGTGGGATAGTACTCGGGCAGGTGGGTGATCGCTTCGAACAGGTGCGAGCCCAGCGAATCGTAAAAATACTTGGACGAGATTCTGGCGGACGGCGCGGCCAGACCGGCAATCAGGTTTTCCCGCTCGCTCGCCGATATCCGCGCGGCATCCGTCCCGCACACACCGAATTCGTCGGTGCTCCTTCTGCCCGGATTGCGAGATTCTTCCGGGACTTGCCGCTTGGCTCGGCCGAAAATCCCGCGGACTCCATTTTTCTTGTGGAGGAGGGCAATCCGCCCCACCGGTTGTTTCGCCTGCATCATTGGGTGGCTCCTTGCGATGTTGTTGTCGAACCGGTCAGGCACCATGGTAGACCTTCCCGTGGAATGCGTCTGCCCGCACCCGAACGGCTCACGTTATATGACTTAATCCCGAAATAAACACCTCGCACCCACCAGGGCGACGAGGTCCGCTCTCCCCCGGATGCTTTGTGACCTCCCGCGGCCGCGCCAGTTCGGGGAAAATTCTCCCACGGCGAAATCAAGCTGAGGCGAGGCGGCGCATCCGGGATTTTGTCGCAAAAGCGAGACGGCGGCCTCAGGAAAAATCGGCTGCCGGACCGGTTATATAAGAGACGAATTGCGATGCGCCGCGCCGGGGATTCCGCGGAACCGATGCCCGGTGCGGGACAGGGATAAACTATCGGGGTCGGCGTATCGGCATCACCGGACCGCGTGGACCATACCGAGACCACCCTGCCTTCCAGCCATGCAATGGGCGCCGTCCTTGGCGCGCTCTACGACCTTGCGCGGCATCGCGATGCGGACTCGTTTCCCTCGCAGGTTGCGAAGGCGCTCGCCAGGATCATCGACTGCGATTCCGTCGCTTACGTGAGGGTCGAACCGGAAGCCGGAAGCCTTGCGATAAGCTCGTGGCCCGAGGATGCCTTCGCGGGCCTCGATCACGAAGCGGCCTTCAATCTGCATGCCAGCCACCATCCCCTGGTGGCGCACTACAAGGCGTCGCGCAACGCGCGTGCCTGGAACCTTCAGGAGCTCGCCACGCCGGAACAATTCCGGCGCACGACGCTTTACCGTCATATTTACAAGCGCTTCGGGATCGAACATCAGCTGGCCATGCTCCTGCCCAGCGTCGGCCCAGGCATCCATGCGGTGCTGCTGCATCGGAGGCATACGCCGTTTTCGGAAGAGGATCGCGAATTGCTGGACATGCTGTGGCCGATTCTGGCGCAGTCGCTACGCAACCTGCGTGCATTGTCGCGCTCGAAGGAACTTGCCACGATCAAGACCCTGGTCGAGGAAAGCGGCATCGTAGTCCTCGATCGCGAGGGTGGCATCGAACTCTGCACGGAGCAGGCACGGGTCTGGCTGACGCGTTATTGCCCCGAGGGCTTCCCGCGCCGCAAGCTCGATCTGCCACAGAGCGTAGCGGCCTGGGTGAAAGGGCAGTTGCAGGAACTCGAAACCGTGACTGCCGCCGCACTGATGCCGAGCGGCCACCGGGAGAAGCTCATCCTGACCCGGGGCGACAGCTTCCTGTCGTTGAACCTGATCGTTGACCACGGCCGCGGACAGCACCTGCTGGTGCTGGAAGAGGAGAGCCTGCGCGCGCCGCCGTCGACGCTCGACGGACTCGGCCTCACGGGGCGCGAATCCGAGGTGATGACCTGGGTGGCGCAGGGCAAGACCAATCCGGAGATTGGCATCATCCTGGGGTTGAGCGCCCGCACGGTGCAGAAACATCTCGAGCACGTGTTCGAGAAACTCGGCGTCGAGAGCCGCACCGGCGCGATCCTCAAGGCTTGGCAGGCCGGGCGGTTCGCTTCGCTGCTTCCTCGCTAACGTCCATCTCCGGCCAAGGGCAGCGCTCAACGCAGAGGACGCAGAGGAAAAACATAGAGAGAGGACAATAGAATGGGTTGAGAATTGGCAGCGGCGGACGATTCCATCGCGGCGAGGTTCTGCCACGCAGGTCGCCCAGCAATACCCCGACCCGTCCAGTGATTTTCCTCGTTCTTTCTTTTCCTTTGCGTCCTCTGCGTTAAGAGAGTCAAAGAGCCTACTCGTCCCAGCAGTCCACGCTGAACTGGCGCGCGATCTTGCCGTCGCGCAGTTCTACGATCGCCTGGCGCAGCACCCGGCAGCCGTCGGAATACAGGCAGGATTCGCGTAGCGCAAATCCGTCTTCGCCGACCACGATGCCGGTGATCTTGTGGGTCATCTCACGCGAGCACACGTCCTTGTAGAGCGCCAGGACCTGTTCGCGGGATTTGCGCACCAGGGGCTTGCTGGGCGGATAGTTGCGGTTGACGATCAGTATCTCGGCATCGTCGGCGTACAGGCTGGCGGCGAGTTCCGCGTCGCGACCTTCGATGGCTCGCTTGAGGGTTTCGCAGACGCTCGCCGTCGTGGGCAGCGATTGCGGCGTTCGGGATGCGGCGGTTTTCATGGCTTGGCTCCTTGCCGGATTGCGAGGCGGCGGCAGAAACCAGTCTCCGCTTCGGGCTGGTCTGCGTCAACCGTGGGTAGGGGATGCCGGCCGGCGGCGCCTTCGCGCGCCACCGGCCCGGCGGACCGGTCTTCAGTTCTTGTGCAGCTTCGCGAAGGTGGCCTGGGCCTTCTTGATGTTTGATTCCGGGTTCTTCAGGAATTCCAGCTTGGCTTCTTCCTTGCTGAAGCAGAAGGTCTGGCCGGTCTGCGGATCCTGCCAGTTGATCTTGCAGTCGGTCTTCACCTCGACCCCGAACTCGGAAAGGCCGTAGGCGCAGGTCACGCCGAGCGGCTTTTCCGCGGCGGCGGAAGCGGTGAGCGAAGCGAGGGCCAGGACGATGGCAGCGATGTAGGTACGCATGGCGGTGTCTCCTTGAGTGGTTGGTTGTCACCAGCCGGAGGTCCGGCGTGGTGTGAGCAACTTACCGCCGGGGTCCGGAAGAGAGAATACGCGTCCAAGCGTAGCCGGAAACTACGCATTTCGGCGTACACGCCGAAATGCAGGGGCCAGGGGAAATGCAGGGACCTAGGGGCTAGGAGA
>CAYODB010000317.1:0-3477 GCA_964402495.1 uncultured Bordetella sp. | reverse complement strand
CCGCTCCAGCATTCCCGAATACCGGCACTTCGTGGAAAAAGTCGAGTCCGAGGCCTTACGGATCAACGCGAGATTCGGCAGCGACGGCTACCAGCCCATCATCCTGCGCCTGGAGAACGTCGGTTCCCTCGAGGTGTACCGCTACTATCGCGGTGCGGACGTCTGCATCGTCAGCAGCCTGCACGACGGCATGAACCTGGTGGCAAAGGAATTCGTCGCCGCGCGCGACGACGAGCAGGGCGTGCTCATTCTCAGCGAGTTCACCGGTGCATCCCGCGAACTGGTGGAGGCGCTGATCATCAATCCCTACAACATGGACCAGTTCGCCGCGGCGCTTCGCATCGCCCTCCTCATGCCGCCCGGCGAACAGCGCGACCGGATGCGCAGCATGCGATCGCTGATCCAGGAGTTCAACGTGTACCGCTGGGCGGGCCGCATGCTGCTGGACGCTTCCGTGATGCGCCGGCGCACTCGGGTCCTGCGTCACGGCGCGGACGTTTCCTTTGGCAAGCGCCTCCTGCGAGGAGCAAGGGAAGTCACGACATGAACGACCGGCAAACCCTGGGCGATCAGAGCCCTATGCCGCCGTTCGCAGGACGCTGGGCGCTGTTCCTCGACGTCGACGGGACATTGCTCGACATTGCACGCCGTCCCGATGCGGTGACCGTTTCGCCGGAGTTGCACGAAGTCCTGCGGCGCGCCCATCAGCTCAGCAACGGCGCGGTAGCGCTTATCAGCGGGCGCAGCCTGGCCGACCTCGATTTGCTGTTCGCACCCATTCTCTATCCGGCCGCAGGCCAGCACGGACTGGAACGCCGCGACACTGCCGGAACCGTGAGCTGCTCGATCGACACCATCGATCGCATCAATCGTGCGGCGCAACTTCTCGCTCTGCAGGCGCGCGGGCATCAGGGCATTGTCGTCGAACACAAGGGCCTGAGCCTGGCATTGCACTACCGCAATGCGCCGGAGCTGCGCGAATGGGCCGACCTGACGATGAACGCCCTGCTCATCGGCCTCGGACCGGCGTTCCAGTTGGTGGAGGGGAAAATGGTCCTCGAACTTAAACCCGGGGGCCGCGACAAGGGCACGGCCATCGCCGATTTCATGTCCGAACCGCCGTTCTCGGGCCGCCTGCCCGTGTTCATCGGCGACGACGTGACGGACGAGGATGGCTTTGCGGTGGTCAACATCGCCGGCGGACATTCAATCAAGGTGGGTGACGGCAGCTCGCTTGCCCGCTGGCACCTTGACGATGCGCAAAGCGTTCGCCGGTGGCTGCAGGCCTATGCCTCCTTTCTGGAAACGGAGCGTTCGCATGAATGACCTGAATCTCGCGCTGATCGGCAATTGCAGCATCGGCGCACTGATCAATGCCAACGGCGAGATCGTGTGGGGGTGTTTTCCGCGCTTCGACGGCGACGCTCTGTTTTGCGCATTGCTGCAAGGCAAGCGCCAGGCCGACGATCCCGGAATCTGGGCGATCGACCTGCTCGACCAGGTACGCGTCGAACAGCAATACATACCCGATACACCGGTCCTCGTTACGCGCCTGTACGATCAGGATGGCGGCTGCATCGAACTGACAGACTTCGCGCCGCGCTTCCAGCAGCACGGCCGAATCTTCTGCCCGATGTTGATCGTGCGCCGGGTGAAGCGCATCGCCGGCAGCCCGCGCATTCGGGTTCGATTGCGGCCCGCCGCCGACTGGGGCGCCCACCGCGCGCCCGTCACTTATGGCAGCAACCATATCCGCTACATCACGCCGAAGGTGGTACTGCGCCTGACCACTGATGCATCGATCACGGCGGTGTTGCAGGAAACGCCTTTCTTCCTGGAAGAGGAAATAACACTAGTGCTCGGTCCGGACGAAACCGTTCCGGACGCCATACGTGACCTCGGCCGCCGTTTCGAGGACGAAACCCGTGCGTACTGGCGCAACTGGGTACGCAACCTTGCCATACCCTTTGAATGGCAGGAAGCGGTGATCCGCGCCGCCATCAGCCTCAAGCAGAACGCGTTCGAAGACACCGGCGCCATCATCGCGGCAATGACCACCTCCATCCCGGAGGCGGCCAACAGCAGCCGCAACTGGGACTATCGCTACTGCTGGCTGCGCGACGCTTACTTCACAGTCAACGCCCTGAACCGGCTGAGCACCACCCAAACCATGGAGCGCTACCTCGGCTACATCATCAATGTCGCCGCCGGCGCGCCGGACGGCCGCCTGCAGCCGGTGTACCGCATAGACGGCCATCCCGCGCTGGTGGAAGAATCGGTGACGACGCTGACGGGCTACCGCGGCATGGGCCCGGTGCGACTCGGCAACCTGGCCTACCTGCAGATACAGAACGACGTGTACGGCTCGGCGATTCTTGCGGCCGCGCATGTATTTTTCGATCGGCGCATGCATCGGCCCGGCTTGGAGAATCTGTTTCGCCGGCTCGAGAACCTCGGTGAAATGGCCACGCGCGTTTACAACGAACCCGACGCGGGTCTGTGGGAGCTGCGCGGCACCGCGCGCGTCCACACGTTCTCAAGCGTCATGTGCTGGGTGGCCTGCGACCGGCTGGCACGGATCGCCGTGCAGATCGGACTGCCCGACCGCGCGACCTACTGGCGCGGCCACGCCGACCACATGCGCAAGGAAATCCTGGAGCGGGCGTGGAATGAAAAGTACGGCGTAATCGGCGCGTCGTTCGGCGGCGAAGGCATGGACGCGAGCCTGCTGCTGTTGCCCGAACTGCATTTCCTCTCGGCCGACGATCCGCGCTTCCGCTCGACCATGGCGATGGTGGAAAAGGAACTGAAACAGGGCGACTACATCTTCCGCTACAGCGAGAAGGACGATTTCGGGGTGCCGCAGAATGCTTTCCTCGTCTGCACGTTCTGGTACATCGATGCGCTCGCGGCGACGGGTCGCAAGGAAGAAGCCCGCGACCTGTTCAGCGCCATGATCGCCCGCCGCAACCCGCATGGGCTGCTGTCGGAACACATCGATCCGAAGACCGGCGAGCTGTGGGGCAACTTCGTGCAGACCTACAGCATGGTGGGGCTGATCAACTCGGCAACGAAACTCAGCCTGCCCTGGGAAAAGGCGTTCTAACTACCCTAACCGTCTGAATCCTTCACCGCAAAGGCGCGAAGAGCGCAAAGGAAAGCAAACGAGAGAAAACAATGAATTGTATGTGATGACATTGTCTTCGTAATGGACGATGCAACTACAGCAGATGGCAGATAAGCTGTAATAGTCGGGACTTGATCGGACAGCAACTGTCCGCCCCGAAACCCAATTCTCACCGCGGAGGACGCCGAGGACGCGGAGGAAAACGCAGAGGAAAAAATGCAGGAATTGGGTTGGATCCGGCGGCGACCGACCCAGTGGGGGTTGCGCGGTTGGACGCAATGAGCAATGGACCATTCAAAACGGCATTGCACATCGGTACTCTCTCTGCGGCCTTTCCTCTGCGTCCTCCG
>CAYODB010000316.1:0-3488 GCA_964402495.1 uncultured Bordetella sp. | reverse complement strand
ACTGAAAAATCGATAGCGCTCGCGGATCGCGTGCTCATATGCCTGGCGCACGGCTTCCACCCCAGCGAACGCGCTCACCAGCATGAGCAGCGTCGATCTCGGCAGGTGGAAATTGGTCAGAAGGCGATCCACCAGCCGGAAACGATACCCCGGCAGGATGAACAAACGGGTTTCCCCGGAACCCGCTTCGAGCGGCCCGCGGCTCGCCGCGGATTCGAGCGCCCGCAGGCTGGTTGTCCCGACCGCCGTCACCCGCCCGCCCGCCGCTTGCGTCTCAGTCACGGCACGGGCCGTGGCCGCCGGGATTTCATACCACTCGCTGTGCATCTCGTGATTCTCCACATCTTCCACCCGGACCGGCTGGAAAGTGCCGGCGCCTACGTGCAAGGTCACATACGCGAACCTGACGCCGGAAGCCGCCAGCCGATCCAGCATTGACTGATCGAAATGCAGACCGGCTGTCGGTGCCGCAACGGCGCCCGGCGCTTTCGCATAGACCGTCTGGTAGCGCTCCGAATCCGCATCGGTCACCGGCCTTTCGATGTACGGGGGCAAGGGCAGTTCCCCGCTCCGCTCCATGACGCTCGATACCTCGTCGTCGAACTCGATCAGGAAAAATTCCTCATGACGCCCGATAACCGTAGCCGTCGACGAATCGCCGAAGCGAATGCGCTGGGCGGCCCTGGGGGCATGGCTGGCCCGCAGCATCACCAATGCGCGACGGGGCGGGAGGATGCGCTCGATCAATACCTCGACCTTTCCGCCCGACTCCTTGGTCCCGTACATCCGCGCCTTGATCACCCTGGTGTCATTGAAAACCAGCAGATCCCCGGCTTTCAGGTAGCGGGGCAAGCTGGAGAAATGGTCGTCGGCGATTTTCCCGCAGGCGCCATCCAGATGAAGCAGCCTGCCCGCGCCTCGCTCTGCGGGCGGTGACTGGGCGATAAGTTCCTGCGGGAGCGTGTAGTCGAATTCCTCGATTCGCATCGCGCGCATTATATGCGGCCATGGCCCGGCCTCGGTTGCGACAGGAGACCGAATTCCCGATAATTGCACTCCCCGTGCCGGGATGGCGGAATTGGTAGACGCACGGGACTCAAAATCCCGCGCCCCAAAGGCGTGCCGGTTCGATTCCGGCTCCCGGCACCAAACCTAAAACCCCTGAACCCCAGCCCTGGCGGGAGGGTTGCCGCCACCGCTCCTCCCGCTCGGCATCTGCCCGCTCACCGGCAGTGTGCCCACGGCACAGTCATTTCGTGCCATTCGGTGGCACACTTTTGGCACGCCCTTCGAGGGCATCGACCGCTCCAGCACCAGCATCTTCCGCGAAGTTGATGTAGATCAGCGTGACCGTCTCACTTGTGTGACGCATGAACTTCTGGATAGATTTGAGCGGCACGTGAGCCAGGGCGAGGCGTGTAGCAGTGGTGTGCCGGCAGGCGTGCAGGCTGGCACCCTTACCCATCCCCAGCGCGTCCCGCATTTTCTCCCACCGCTTGTTCAGGACCGAGGCAGTCAGCCCCGCCCACGGCTTGGCTCTGGCCGCGACCTCCGCCCGCTTGGTCAGCCGGGTCATGGTCATTGCCTCGCTGACCTTCTGGTCCCCGAGTATGGCGCACCCATCGGACACGCGGAACGGGCCGACTGCCTCACCACGGCGGAACCCTGAGTCGATCAGGAACACCATGAGTGCGGCCATTTCCGGCATGGCGTGCGTCTCGAACCACTCGACCACCAGCGACTCCTCCTCCTGGGTGTACCAGCGGATGTTGCCACCCTTCTTCACCTTCGGCCACGGGACCATCGGCATCCCCGTGATGAGGTCGTTCTCCGCCGCGCTGCGCAGCATCTTCGAGACCAAGGCGAGGTGCTTGTGTACCGTCTTCGCGCCGTACCGCTGGTCCCCGTTGTGGTCCTTATGCTCCCGCATCCACTGCACGAACTCCTCCATGCGCCTGCGGGTGATGCTGACCAGCACGCAGCCCCCCCCGAAGAACTCCCTCACCTTCACCCACCGGGTCTGGATGCCCCGCTTGTCCTTCGCATCGCCCCAGTCCCCGCCACCGTGGAGGGAACGGAAGGTGGAACCGAGGGTGACTTGGGGTGCCTGGGTGGTGACCTTCGCCAGTACCTTGATGTCGGCCACTGCGTTCACGTACCTGCGCTTCGCTTCATCGAGGTCCGAGGTCCGAGGTCTTGAGAGACACACGGCCACCGCCTAGTTCACGGAGGTCCGCCACGTACACGTGGCCACGCTGTGTGATCTTCATAGGCTCCTCACTTTCCCATTGCGTCAGTCATTTGATTGACTACCAGCTTGCCACGGGGGTTATCCTCACGAGCTTCCGGCGCCGGTAGTCTGGTTCCTCGAAACTCTCAAGCACCCGCAACCCCGGCTTCAGTGACGTGCCATCGGCCATTGACGACAAGAAACGGCTGATGGCTGACTTGCTGATGCCCACCTTCTTCTCCAGGTCCTGCTGGGGAAGCTCCCCCAATGCTGCAACCTCCAGCAGAATCTGGATCATTTGGGCCGGCATGTCGCTGTACTCAAATGCGTCCCGCAGTGCCCCGATTGCACGGCTGATGCTCAACACTTTCCAGGTATCCATGTCGTTGTACCTTTCTGCTGATAATGAGCAGTAGCCAGTGCGCGGCTTTATGCGCGCCGGCGGTGGTGGAGTCCGCGCAGGCGTAGCCCGGCGCGACGCTTGCGCCGTTGAACCTGCAAGCGGCGTGACGGGCGGTCAAAGTCGCAATTCTTCCTGCCCGGCCACAGTCTGGCTCAGACTTGACAACATCTCGGCCAACGTGAACGGTTTCGCCCGAGAATTTGGACAGCACGCTCCTGCCATCAAGGGAAGAGCGGCCAGTGTGGCCGCTCTTTTTTGTTTCGATAGAGCGCGTTTCGGCGCCCACAAAACCAGCGACGGCCCGGGTCTCACGCCTTCAGGCGGCCGCCTGCCGCAGATGGCACGCTACCCATTGCCCCGGCAAGATTTCTTTTAACGGCGGCTCCTCGCGCTTGCAGCGCTCCTCGACATACGGGCAGCGCGTGTGGAAACGGCAACCTGGCGGCGGATCAATCGGGCTCGGCACGTCGCCTCCGAGCACGCGGCGCTGTTTGCGAATGGCCGGGTCCGGCACGGGTACCGCTTCGAGCAGTGCTTCGGTGTAAGGATGCTGCGGCCGCGTGAAAATCGCCCGCTTCGGCGCGATCTCGACGATCTTGCCGAGGTACATCACCGCGACGCGATGGCAGATGTGTTCGACCACGGCGAGGTCGTGCGCGACGAACAGGTACGAGAGATTCATTTCGGCCTGCAGGTCCAACAGCAGATTGATCACCTGCGCCTGCACCGACACGTCGAGCGCCGACACGGGCTCGTCGCACACGATCAGGCGCGGCCCCACTGCCAACGCGCGTGCGATGCCGAGGCGCTGGCGCTGGCCGCCGGAGAACTCGTACGGATACTTCACGAGCTGAT
>CAYODB010000315.1:0-3494 GCA_964402495.1 uncultured Bordetella sp. | reverse complement strand
GAATTCCTGTCCGAGGTGCCGTGGCTCTACGGCGCTGTCATCCTCGCAACAATTACCGCCTTCTGGAGTTTCGGCCTTTACCGATCTCCTGTCCGCTTTGCCACCAGTGCGATCATCTACAGGGTTTTCCAGGCTGGGACTGTCGCCTCGGCGCTCATCATGACGAGCGTATATCTCATTCACGATGGCGTTGTGCCCCGTGGCGCCATGGTCATTTTATGGGGTCTGCTGATCGCGTTGCCCGGCGCTGCCCGGATGATGGCCCGCGACATGCTGCGCTGGTATGGGGTTTCCGGAAGCCGGGTACCGATTGCGATTTACGGGGCCGGGTCGGCGGGGCACCAACTTGCGACCGCGCTACGCCACGGTTCGGAGTTTCGAACGGTCGCCTTCATCGATGACGCCCGGCAGAAACATGGGCAGACCGTAGGAGGTATTCCCGTTCATACGTCGGAAGATCTGGGTGGGTTGATCGAACAAAAGGGCGTCAAGGAAGTCCTTCTGGCAGTGCCCGCAGCCTCGCGTGGACGCCGCCGCGAGATAGTCGACATGCTCACGCGTTACCCGGTAGTCGTTCGCGTAGTCCCGTCCGTCGAGGACATCGCATCCGGGCGCAAGAAAGTCGAAGAGCTTCGCCGAATCGAAATCGAAGACATCCTGGGCCGTGAATCCGTGGCCGCGATGCCCCGGTTGGTGGCGCGTGCGGTACATGGCCGGAATGTGCTGGTGACCGGAGCGGGTGGGTCAATCGGTTCGGAGCTATGCCGCGAGATCTTGAGGCAGCAGCCCAGGCGGCTGGTCCTGGTGGAAAATTCCGAGTTCGCGCTCTATTCCGTCTCGAACGAACTTGAAGAGCTGAGGGCGGCCTCCGGAAAGAACACGGAACTGATCGCGATCCTGGCCAACGTTTGCGACCAGGACCGAATCCTGCGGGCGATGAAGTCTTGGAAAATCGAGGACGTCTTCCACGCGGCGGCGTACAAGCATGTGCCGATCGTAGAGCAGAATGTTGTTGAAGGCATCCGTAACAACGTGTTCGGCACCCTGAGTTGCGCACTGGCGGCGCAGGAAGCAGACGTCGAGTCCTTCGTGCTGGTGTCTACGGACAAGGCTGTTCGCCCCACCAACGTGATGGGGGCGAGCAAGCGTCTTGCCGAGATGATCCTGCAGGCGCTGGCCGAGTACGAAGACAAGCCAAAGTATTGCATGGTCCGGTTCGGTAACGTGCTCGCCTCGAGCGGATCGGTGGTTCCCCGATTTAGCGAGCAGATTGCAAAGGGCGGGCCAGTCACCGTCACCCATCTCGATGTGACCCGCTACTTCATGACCATTCCTGAGGCCGCAAGCCTGGTCGTTCAAGCCAGCGCAATGGCAAGCCGCGGGGATGTTTTCGTGCTCGACATGGGCCAACCGGTCCGTATTGCCGAACTTGCCGAGCGCATGGTCCATCTTGCCGGATTACGCGTTCGGAGCAAGGAACAGCCGTACGGAGATATCGAGATCGTTTACACTGGTATGCGGCCGGGGGAAAAGATGCACGAGGAATTGCTGATCGGGGCTGACGTCGTGGGAACCGAGCATCCGATGATCATGCGCGCCCGCGAGGAAAAGCTGCCGTGGCGGCAGTTGGAAGCGCTGCTCGAGCGCCTGGCTGCCGCCTGCGATGCCTACGACGTACCGGCTGTTTTGCGGCTCCTGGGTGAATCGGTGACGGGCTATTCATCGGCGATTGCGCCACCCCGGGAAGCCGAAGGATTCCCCGGGGAGCGGCTGCGGGTGATCCAGGGAGGAAAGGCCGAGGTGGAAGCCAAGTCCCTCCCCATCCAGGGAGCTGTTTCCTGATAGTTTGGTGGCCCTGAAGGCCTGCAAGTAGAATTCCTGCTCCACTTCCGTTGCAACTGTGCCACCGCAATGACAACAAACCGCTGGATCCGCGGCGCCTGCATCGCAGCCGCCTTTTTCATGGCCGCGATGATTTTCCTTCGTGCCGATACCGGGGCCGGAATTCCCCTGCCGGCACCCTGGGACAAGGCCGCGCATTTCCTCTACTACGGCTTCATGGCGTTGCTGCTGGCCCTTGGGCATGGTTTCGGTCGGCGTGTGTATAATACACATCAATGGGCAGCAAAGAGCTGATCAGGATGCTCCGGAAGGCCGGTTGGCGAGAGGTCCGCACGGCCGGCAGCCACCATCAGTTCAGGCACCCGGAAAACCCGCTTGTGCTCACCATCCCCCATCCAAAAAAAGACCTCCCGATCGGGACGCTCAATGCCATTCTGAAGGTGGCGGGACTGAAGGCGTGAGGGATAAGGGCAGCCGGGCAGGACCACGATAGCGGCACAAAGAGGCGCACGAATGAGATATCCGGTAGTGATTCACAAGGAAAAGGATTCCGCTTACGGAGTGACGGTTCCGGATATTCCGGGATGCTTCTCGGCCGGAGAGACGATAGACGAAGCCCTGGAGAACGTGCGCGAGGCCATCTATGCGCACCTGGAGCTGATCACTGATGCCGGCGGCGACGTGGCGAACGCGCGCCCGATCGAGGCGCATCAGGCGAGCGGCGATTACGCCGGTGGCACCTGGGCTTTTGTCGACGTGAATGTCGATGATCTTCTCGGGCCCGCAGAGAGGGTGAACGTAACCATTCCAAAGCGGGCTTTGCAGAAAATCGATGCGGCGGCATCGGCCATGCATTTGACCCGGTCGTCGCTCCTGATGAAGGGTGCCCTGGAACTGATCGGCGTGAGCGCGGGACAAGGGGGCTACAAGGCTTTCAGCGCAGCCGGCAAGCCCGTCCGGCGACCGGCTGGGGCAGTGGGCGTGATGAAGGCCACCGGAGGCAGGAACGCGAAGGCGACAGCTGCCCGGTCCGAAGCTGGTGCGCGAGTGGCGAAGGCGGGCACTCCGGCCAGGCAGCGGCCAGCGCCGCGCAAACCGTCGAGATGAGGCGACCAGCGATTCCGGATCCCGGCTCCACTTCCGTTGCAACCGTGCCACCGCAATGACAACAAACCGCTGGATCCGCGGCGCCTGCATCGCAGCCGCCTTTTTCATGGCCGCGATGATTTTCCTTCGTGCGGATACGGGCGCCGGCGTCTCGCTGCCCGCGCCCTGGGACAAGGCCGCGCATTTTCTCTACTACGGCAGCATGGCCTTGCTGCTGGCCCATGGCGTCGGCCGCCGTTGGCTATGGATTCCGCTGGTGCTGGTGCCCGTCATCGGCGCGGCCGATGAATGGCATCAGGCCGGCATTCCGGGGCGCGATTCGTCGATCTTCGACTGGCTGGCAGATGAGTTGGGCACGGTCGCGTTCGTCGCCGCTTATTGGTGGGCCACGAAGCGACGAGAGACGAGAGAAAAGGTGAAAGGTGAAAGTAAGGGCCTTAGGGATTAAGCCCTTTAGCCGAAATCTCACCACGAAGGCACGAAGGACACCAAGGGACACGAAGAAAACCAATGGCAGGGATCGGACTAAGTGACGGCTGGGTCGG
>CAYODB010000314.1:0-3531 GCA_964402495.1 uncultured Bordetella sp. | reverse complement strand
TGACAACCACCGATAACAGCACCACCACGAGCAGCGCGACGGCCGCCGTATAGCTGGTCTCGAACTGCTGGAAGCCCTTGACATAGGTGAAGATCGAAATCGTCTCCGTCATCGTGCCCGGCCCGCCCTTGGTCAGCGCCCAGACGATGTCGAACAGCCTGAAAAGGTCGAGGCCGCGGATCAGGATGGCGATCGCCATTACCGGCCAGATCGCGGGTAGCACGATGCGAAAGAAGGTACGC
Organism: uncultured Bordetella sp.; assembly: GCA_964402495.1. Taxonomy (GTDB): domain Bacteria; phylum Pseudomonadota; class Gammaproteobacteria; order Burkholderiales; family JACQAP01; genus JACQAP01. Next base: position 3,289 of record CAYODB010000314.1, on the reverse strand, counting down.
CACCAACTGGCTCCATCGATGGCCGCGGCTTCCAACTGGGACTTGTCGACGTTGGCCAGCGCGGCGAGCAGCAGCAGGAACATGAACGGCGTCCATTGCCAGATCTCGGCGGCGAGGATGGCGGGATACACCAGTGAGGTGTTGATGGTCCACAGAATCGCTGCGTCGTAGCCGGTGAACCACTCGATGATCTGATTTATGGGTCCAAACCGGTGGTTGAACATCAGGGACCAGGTGGCGCCCGAGACGATCGGTGAAACCACGACCGGGAGCACCAGCAGGGCGATGAATACCTGGCGGCCGGGCAGCTTTTCCAGAAAGAGTTGCGCCATGAACAGGCCGAGCAACAGCTCCACCGGCAGTGCGATCGCGGTGAAGATCACCGTATGCAGCAGCGCCTCCCAGAGGCGCGAGTCGTCGAAAAGCTGCGCGTAGTTGGCGGTGCCGATGAAGTCGGAACTTGTTTCCGTCATGGTGATGCCCTGGAAGCTCACCAACAGGAGGTAGATCAGCGGGAAAACGCCGATCAGCAGCAGCACGAATATCGCCGGGGCGACCAGCAGATACTTGAAGTTGCGCTCGGAAAATTCCGCGCGCGATGTGGCCTGGAGTGAAGTCAAGTTGGCAGTCCGTATCGACAAAAACGGGAGCGCCGCGTTCCGGCGCTCCCGTTGGTCCCACACCGGCCGCCAGCGGCGGACCGGGTCGATCGCGATTGCTTGGTTACTTCGGGTAGGCGCCGGATTTCGCGGCCCAGGCGCCGTAGGTTGCCTTCTGCTTTTCCAGGCCCACCTGCTTGGTCGCCGCGTCCCAGTCTGCCGCAACCTTGTCGAGGATCTTCTGCGGATCGTCGCCGGCCCACAGCTTGCTGATGCCCTGGCGCAGCGCTTCCTCGTACTTGTCGGTCTGGATCAGCGACAGGTCGAGCAGGCCCGTATTCGCGCCGGCCTGCAGGGCCTTGAGGTAGTCCTTGGCATCCGGCCACAGCTTCGCGTACTCGGGATCGGTGAAATGCGAATCGCGGAACGGGTCGCGCAAGGCGTAGGGCAGCTTGACCCGCTTGCCGCTGATCTCCTCGCTATTGAGCCACTGGATGAACAGGTAGGCGGCTTCCTTCTGCTTGCTGGTCGAAGCGACCGACAGCGCAAAGCCGGCGGCGAGTTGGGGATGGCCGCCCGGGGGCAGTGCGTAGCCCACCTTGCCTGCAACCGTAGACTTCGGCACCCAGTCCAGCGCCTTCTCGTTCGCCAGATACCCGGCGGCGAATCGGCCGTACGGCGGCCACGAGATGGTCATCGCGCTCTGTCCCTTCAGGAACGTAGCGAGGTTCTCGACGAATCCGAACTTCTCCACGCCGGGCGGCATGAAGCGGTTCTCGTTGCGCATCTCGGTCAGTACTTTCACGCCCACCGGGCTGTTGACCGTGGCCTTCATCGTCGCGGCATCGAAGAACTTGCCGCCTTCGACTCGGAATCGCTCCTGGAACATGAACATCGTGTAGGGCGGTTCGCGGAAGAACGCGCCGCCATAGACGCCTTCACTCTTCAACTTCTCCGTGAGAAAGGATCCGATTTCGTCGAACTGTTTCCAGGTCGTGGGCGGGGCGAGTTCATAGTTGTACTTCGCCTGGAACGCCTTCTTCAAATCTTCGCGGGCAAAGATGTCCTTGCGGTAATAGAACAGGAACACGTCGCCGTCGTCCGGAAAGCCGTAGATCTTGCCGTCCACCGTCATCTGGTTGTCGCGATACGTCGGCGCAATCTTATTCAGTTCGTCGCGGAACTTGTACTTGTCGACGTAGGAATCAAGCTGCTCCAGCGCCCCGGCCTGCACCAGGTCGGGCATCCACGCCGGGATCACGTTGAGCGCGTCATAGGCGCCCGTGCCCGCACGAAATTCCTGCATGATCTTGGTGAACATTTCCGCGGTGGGAACCTCGACGACCTTGACCTTGCAACCCGTTTCCTTTTCCCAGAGCGGGCCGGAGAACTGGGTCGGGTCGAGGGACTGCAGACCGGCCTCCCAGACGATGGTGATGGTCTTGCCGCCCTCGCACAGCGGTTTCGCTGCGGCCACTGCCGTCTGGGCGGCGTTTCCAGCGGCCACCGGCGTGGATCCTGTCGACGGAGCTGAGGCTTCTTCCTTCTTTCCGCAAGCGGTCAATGCGAAAGCAACAGCGAAAAGCGACGGCCAAAGCAGTCCCAGCCGCAGGCTCCTTGGGAATTGGAACATCATGGTCTCCTCCTGACTTATAAGTTTATGATTACCCGTTCTTTATTGCGGGCGATACTGGATGGCCCGGCGATTATGTTGAAGCGTGCCCCGGGGTGTCAAGCAAGCTTCCTGCTGCATTGCGCCGTTCTTTTCTATCTGCGCGCCTGTTGCCGATTTGTGGTGCAATTGGGCTCCTTCCGGACCCCTGCCTTTCGCGGAGTTTTCATTGAGCAACCAGTTACTGCAGGCGGCAGCCCGCCTGCGCGACCAGCGCCTGTTCCTGACCCCTATCACTGACCTGCCGGAACCATGGCGGCCGCGCGATGAAGCGCAAGCTTATGCGTTGCAGTCCACGCTTAACCATTTGCTTGTGGAAGCCGGCATGGGTGAACTGGTGGGGCACAAGATCGGCTGCACCACGCAGGTCATGCAGGCATTCCTGAACATTCCCAATCCCTGCGCGGGGCGCATCTTCGGCCATGCCGTGATCCATCGCAGCGGCCGTATCCCGCACTCCGGCTTCGTCAGGGTCGGTGTCGAATGCGAGATTGCCGTCGAATTGGGCCGTGACCTCGATGCCGGTGGCGCGCCCGCGACCCGTGAAAGCGTGGCCGGCGCGGTTGGCGGCGTGATGGCCGCGATCGAAATCGTCGACGATCGCTATCAGGACTTCCGTACCCTCGGTGTTCCGACGCTGATCGCGGATGATTTCTTCGATTCTGGTTGCGTGCTGGGCAAGCCGGTGCGCGACTGGACGCGGCTGGATCTGCCGAACCTGACCGGCAGGACGACCGTCAACGGCACGGAGGTCGGACGCGGCACCGGCGCGCTGGTCATGGGACATCCGTTCGAAGCCCTGGCCTGGCTGGCGAACCTGCGTGCGAAGTACCAGCTCGGCCCCCTCAAGGCCGGCGAGTTCGTCCTCCTCGGCAGCGTCGTCGAGACCAAGTGGCTCAAACCCGGCGACGAAGTGAAAATCGAGATCGAGGAACTGGGGACGGTGTCGCTAGGAGTGGACCCCTAGCAGCCTGTCGGACTTAGGATGATTCGGCTGCAACGGTGGGAGAGCGGTCCA
>CAYODB010000313.1:0-3556 GCA_964402495.1 uncultured Bordetella sp. | reverse complement strand
AAGCTCGACCTGCCAGCGGGCGTGGATGTGGAAATCAAGCTGTAAAAAGCAGTACCCCGGGATTTCCCCGGATAAAAATAGATCGGCTGGTCAATTGAAACCGGCCCCTTTTGTTAAAGGGAAACAAAAATGAGCTTAGGACTTGTCGGTCGCAAGATCGGCATGACGCGACTCTTTACCGACGACGGCGATGCCGTTCCGGTGACCGTCGTCGATGTGTCGAACAATCGCGTGACCCAGATCAAGACGCCCGAGACCGACGGTTACACCGCGGTCCAGGTGACCTTTGGCAAGCGCCGCGCCAGCCGCGTATCGAAGCCGGCTGCGGGGCATTTCGCCAAAGCGAGCACCGAGGCGGGTCACATCCTCAAGGAATTCCGCGTCGAGGCGGACCAGATCGCCAACCTCAAGGTCGGCGGCCAGGTCGGGGCTGACATTTTCAAGGTCGGCCAGCTGGTGGACGTGACGGGTACTTCCGTCGGCAAGGGATTCACCGGCGTCATCAAGCGCCATCATTTCTCCTCGAACCGCGCCACTCACGGCAACTCGCGTTCGCACAATGTGCCGGGCTCGATCGGCATGGCCCAGGATCCGGGCCGGGTGTTTCCCGGCAAGCGCATGGCTGGCCATCTCGGCGCAGTGAAGCGCACCGCCCAGAAGCTCCAGATCGTGCGCGTAGACACGGAGCGCCAGTTGCTCCTGATCAGGGGTGCGGTTCCCGGCGCCGAAGGCGGCGACGTGGTAGTGCATCCTTCAGTGAAGGCGGTGGCGTAATGGAACTCAAACTGATCAATGACAAGGGTCAAGCCACCGCAAGCGTTAACGCTTCGGATGACCTGTTTGGCCGCGAGTACAACGAATCCCTGGTTCACCAGGTGGTGACGGCGTATCTCGCCAATGCGCGCATGGGAACCCGTGCGCAAAAGGGCCGCAGTGACATCGCCAAATCCACCCGCAAGCCGTGGCGCCAGAAGGGAACGGGCCGTGCCCGCGCCGGTATGGCATCGAGCCCGTTGTGGCGCGGCGGCGGCAAGATTTTCCCGAACAGTCCGGAAGAAAATTTCACCCACAAGGTCAACCGCAAGATGTTCCGCGCGGGGATCGCTTCCATCCTGTCGCAGCTTGCGCGGGACGGCCGCCTGTCCGTGGTCGAGAGCTTCAGTCTCGATTCGCCGAAAACCAAACTGCTGGCCGAGAAGGTCAAGGGCATGGGCATGGACAGCGTGCTGATCATCACCGACAGCGTTGACCAGAACCTCAACCTGGCGTGCCGCAACCTGACGAATGTCATGGTAATCGAGCCGAAGCAGGCCGATCCCGTCAGCCTGTTGCGCTTCAATCACACGCTGATCACCAAGGGCGCGGTGGCCAAAATCGAGGAGATGCTGGCATGAACGCAACTGCAACCAATCAGGGTGGTGTCAAGCAGGCCACTTCGCCGAAGCCGGCATATAAGGCCGAAAGGCTGATGCAGGTACTGCTCGCTCCGGTCGTCTCTGAAAAAAGTACATTCGTTGCCGACAAGAACGAGCAGGTGATTTTCCGCGTGGTTGCCGACGCGACCAAGCCCGAGATCAAGGCGGCGGTAGAGCTGATGTTCAAGGTCGAGGTGGAAAGCGTCCAGGTCGCCAACGTCAAGGGCAAGGAAAAGCGCTTTGGCCGTTTCATCGGCCGCCGCCGGCACTGGAAGAAGGCTTATGTCTGCCTGAAGCCGGGCCAGGAAATCAACTTTGCAGCAGGGGAGGCCAAGTAAATGGCACTCGTCAAAGTCAAACCGACTTCACCTGGCCGCCGTGGCCTCGTCAAGGTCGTCCATCCCAACCTGCACAAGGGCGGGCCGCTGGCCGCGCTGACCGAGAAGCAGATTCAGCGCGCGGGCCGCAACAATAAAGGCCACATCACCACGCGGCACAAGGGCGGCGGGCACAAGCACCACTACCGCTTCGTCGACTTCCTGCGTGACAAGGATGGCATCGTTGCGAAAATCGAACGGCTGGAACACGATCCTAACCGCAGCGCCCATCTGGCATTGCTGTGCTACGCAGACGGCGAGCGCCGTTACGTGATTGCCGCCAAGGGTGCGGTCGTGGGACAGGAAATCGTTAGTGGCTCTGAAGCCCCGATCAAGTCGGGCAATACGCTGCCCTTGCGCAATATTCCGGTAGGCTCAACGATCCATTGCGTCGAAATGATGCCCGGCAAGGGCGCGCAGCTGGCACGATCCGCTGGCACTTCGGTGCAACTGCTGGCTCGCGAAGGCACTTATGCCCAACTGCGGTTGCGCTCCGGTGAGATCCGCAAAGTGCATGTCGATTGCCGCGCGACCATCGGTGAAGTCGGCAACGAAGAGCACAACCTGGAATCGATCGGCAAGGCAGGACGTGTGCGCTGGCGTGGCGTGCGTCCGACGGTTCGTGGCGTGGCCATGAACCCGATCGACCACCCGCACGGCGGCGGCGAAGGCAAGACCGCAGCCGGCCGCGATCCGGTGAGCCCGTGGGGCACGCCGACCAAAGGTTACAAGACCCGCCGCAACAAACGGACGCGCAGCATGATCGTGCGCGACCGCCACGGCAAGTAAGGGGTAAAAAATGGCACGTTCGATCAAGAAAGGCCCGTTCGTCGACTACCACCTGATTGAGAAGGTGGAGGCGGCGCGCGCATCCAACGACAAACGCCCGATCAAGACCTGGTCTCGCCGCTCGACGGTGCTGCCCGATTTCGTCGGACTCACAATCGCCGTGCACAACGGCCGCCAGCATGTTCCCGTGTACATCAACGAGAACATGGTCGGCCACAAGCTCGGCGAGTTCGCCCTGACCCGCACTTTCAAGGGGCACACTGGCGACAAAAAGGCATCCGTGACGCCTTCCTCGGCGCCGAAGAAGTAGGCATGGGAGAAAAATGATCATGAAAACTTCTGCTGTATTACGTGGTGTGCGGCTTTCGGCCCAGAAAGGCCGCCTTGTCGCCGACCAGATCCGCGGCATGCCGGTCGACAAGGCTCTCAACCTGCTCAGCTTCAGCCCGAAGAAGGGCGCGGCCATCATCCGCAAGGTGCTGGAATCGGCGATCGCGAATGCCGAGCATAACGATGGGTTGGATATCGATGAGTTGTCGGTCGCGACCATCCATGTCGAACAGGGCGCGAGCCTCAAGCGTTTCATGCCGCGCGCCAAGGGCCGTGGATTCAAGATCACCAAGCCCACCTGCCACATCTATGTGACGGTCGGGGACAAGGAGTAAGCATGGGACAGAAAATTCACCCGACAGGGTTCCGGCTTGCGGTCAACCGCAACTGGACTTCGCGCTGGTATTCGAACAGCAAGAACTTCCCGGGAATGCTGCACGAGGACATCAAGGTGCGCGACTTCCTGAAGAAGAAGCTTGCGCACGCCGCCGTCAGCAAGGTGGTGATCGAGCGCCCGGCGAAGAACGCCAAGATCACGGTGTTCAGCGCCCGTCCCGGCGTGGTGATCGGCAAGAAGGGCGAGGATATCGAGAATCTGCGCGGGCAGTTGCAGAAGCTGATGGGCGTGCCGGTCCATGTCAACAT
>CAYODB010000312.1:0-3572 GCA_964402495.1 uncultured Bordetella sp. | reverse complement strand
GCTCGAACCAGAACACGCTTCCCACCCCGACGACGCTATCCGCGCCAAGGGTGCCACCCATCAAATCGACCAGTTGCTTGGCCGTCACCAGGCCGATTCCCGTGCCTTGCTCCTCACCGGCCTCCTGGCCGAGACGGTTGAAGGGCTGGAAAAGCTGGTCGAGCTTCTCCCGCGACAATCCTTCGCCGTTGTCCCTCACGCAAATGCGAACGCGGTCCGGGGTGCTCGCGATCAGGTCCACGCTGACCGTTCCGCCCGCCTTGTTGTACTTGATGGCGTTGGTCAGCAGGTTGATCAGCACCTGCTTCAGCCGCTTCCGGTCGGCTTTCACGAAGTACGGTTTGTCGAACAGGGGAAAGCTCATGTGGATGCCGCGCTTTTGCGCCTGCGGTTGCATCATGGCCTGGCATTCGTGCACGATTGCCTCGAGCGATATCGATTCCATCCACATCGACAGCTTTCCGGACTCGATGAGGGCGAGATCGAGGATTTCGTCGATCAGTTCCAGCAGGTACCACCCTGACTTGAGGATCAGTTCGATGCTTCGCTTCTGGGAGACCGTTGGCGGCGGCGACGCGGATTCCATGAGCTGGGCAAAACCGAGGATCGCCCCGAGCGGCGTGCGCAGCTCATGGCTCATGTTGGACAGGAATTCCGATTTCGCGCGGTTGGCTTTTACCGCCGCGGCGTTGGCCCTGACGAGTTCCGATTCGGCGAGCTTGCGCGCAGTGATGTCGATGAACGAGGTGATCGCGCCGGTCACTTCTCCCTGGGCGTTCTTGAGCGCAGCGGCGTTTGCCAGCGCAGGCACGCGCGAACCGTCGGACCGCTCGATCAGGACCTCCAGGTTGTGCGTCGGCACGCCGGTGCGCAGTACCTCCACGCTGGGATGCTGGGCGTGCGGCAAGGGCGTACCGTCGGGAAGCCGCAGTGGAACCGATTCGAATTGTCGCTCGACTCCGCACGCGGGTTCCCTGCCCAACAGTTCCACGGCGTTGCGGTTGCAATGCTGGATCACCGCATTGCCGTCGCAGACGAGCACGGCCATCGGCCCCTCGGCGAACAGGGTGCGATAGCGTTCCTCGCTTTCGCGCAGCGCCTTCTCGTTCTCGCGCTGATCGGTCACGTCAGTATGGGTTCCGAAGAACCGCACGACCTTCCCGGATTCATCCCGGATGACTTTCATGCGGGAGAGGAACCACCGGAACTGGCCGTCCCGGCCGCGCAGGGGGAAAGTGTCTTCCCAGTCTTTGCCTTCCCGGAGGTGGCGCTCCAGTTTCTCCGCCACGACATCGACGTGATCGGGATGGAGGACCGCTTTCCAGCCCGCTCCCAGATTCTCTTCGAGCGTGGTGCCGGTGTAGTCGAGCCAGCTCTGGTTGAACCAGCTCAGGCGGCCCCCGGCGTCAGCCATCCACGCCAGTTGCGGGATGTTCTCGGCGATGGTGTAAAAGCGATCCTCGCTTGCGCGCAAGGCCAGCGTGCGTTCAACCACGCGTTGCTCAAGCGTTTCATTCAGTTCGCGCAATTGTTCCTGGATCCGGGCCCGCTCCGTCACTTCGGCGAGCAGGGCGCTGTTCGCCACCCCGCACTCGAGGGTCTTGCCGTGCAGTCGGGCGAAGACTGCGACCTTCGAGCGCAGGATGGCCGGGTTCACCGGTTTGTTGAGGTAATCCACCGCGCCCGTGCCGTAGCCGTCGAGCACTTGCTGGTCCTCGTTGTAGTAGGCGGTGAGGAAGATGATCGGTACGAGGGCCGTTTTCCTGCGCGCCTTGATCATCTGCGCCAGCTCGAAGCCATTCATGCCGGGCATCCGGATGTCCAGGATGATGAGGGCAAATTCATCCGCGATGAGCGCAAGCAGCGCCTGGTCGGCGGATTCGGCCCGGACCAGCCGGTAGCCGGGGTCGTCCAGGACGGTTTCGAGCACGGTAAGATTTATCGGCTCATCGTCCACAATCAGGATGTTGATGGGTCCGATGTCATGCGCCGGCGCCGCGGCGACGCGACGATCCGCTGAAGGCATTTCCTGCCCCTGGCGTTGGGTTGGCGTCGGGGGCAGGGCCGTGTTCCGGATCATCGGAAAAGCCAGGCCCGCATGAGCGACAGGAGTTGGGCGGTATCCACGGGCTTGGCGATGTAATCACTCGCGCCGGCGTCGAGACATTTCTCGCGGTCGCCTTTCATCGCCTTCGCCGTGAGTGCGAGAATCGGGAGGTTGCGCAATTCAGGAATTTTCCGGATTTCGCGAATCGTCTCGTAGCCATCCATGTCGGGCATCATGATGTCGATGAGCAGGAGGCTCAGCTCGGGCATTTCCCGCAAAATTTCGATGGCGCGGCGGCCACTGGTCGCGCTGGTCACCTCCATGTCCTGGTTTTCGAGCAAGGAGGTCAGGGCGAAGATGTTGCGGGCGTCGTCATCGATGACGAGGATCTTGCGGCCCTGCAGGACATCGTTGGAGTCGTGAAGCCGGCCAAGCATGGCCTGCTTCTCCTGCGGCAGGTCGGTGACGACGCGGTGAAGGAACAGGGCGGTCTCGTCCAGCAAGCGCTCCGGGGACTGGACGTCCTTGAGGACGATGCTCTTGGCCAAAGCCTTGAGCTGCTGCCGCTCTTCGGCGCCCAGTTCCTTACCGGTATAGACGACCACCGGCACGTCCTTGAGGACGCGATCGGCATGCAATTTCTCCAGAAGCTCGAAGCCGGTCATGTCGGGCAGGCGCAGGTCGAGCACCGCACAGTCGAACATCTCGTCGCGCATCGCCTTCAGGGCATCGCCGCCGGTGCCCACGGCCACGATTTCGATGTCCTTGTAGCCGAGCAGTTCGACGATGGCCTGCCGCTCGATATCGTTGTCCTCGACGACCAAGAGCCGCTTCGTACGAGCGGCGGCGAAGTCCCTGATCCGTTCGAACGTCGTTTCCAGGCCTTCGGTGGTGGGCGCCTTGACGAGGTAGGAGAAAGCGCCGCGTGTGAGGCCCAGTTGGTAGTCTTCCTCCATGGTGACGATTTGAACCGGGATGTGGCGCGTGGAAGGGTTGAGTTTGAGGTGGTGGAGTACCGTCCAGCCGAGCATGTCCGGCAGGTGAATATCGAGTGTGATGGCCGTGGGGCGGAACTGCCTCGCGAGGGAAAGGCCGAGTACGCCTTTGTTGGCGACGATGCCCTTGAATTTCTTGTCGCGCGCGAGGCCGAGAAGGATGCGTGCATAGTGCGGGTCATCCTCGATGATCAGCATAACCGCATCGCCCGCCTCGATGGCGTTGCGATCGTCGTCGATATGTTCTTCGAGCGCGATGGGCAGGACCGTGAGCATGGCGGACCGCAGCGACTTGCCCATGCCGGTGACCGTCTCGATTCTGGCGCCATCGGGTCCGGCGTAGAGCAATGGCAGGTAGAGAGTGAAAGTGCTGCCCTGGCCGTAGGCGCTGGTGAGCTTGATTTCGCCGCCGAGCAGGGCGGCCAACTCGCGGCTGATGGCGAGGCCGAGGCCCGTGCCGCCGTATTTGCGGGACGTGCCGGCGTCGGCCTGCTGGAAGGCCTCGAAGATGAGCCGCTGCTTTTCCGGCG
>CAYODB010000311.1:0-3613 GCA_964402495.1 uncultured Bordetella sp. | reverse complement strand
ATGGTGATCTGCAGCATGCGCACCCGGCCGAAGCGGTCGGACAACGCGCCGGCGGCCCAACCGCCGATCGCCGACATCACCAGCGCCGAAGTCGCGATGAGCCCCGCCTCGCCCTTGCTCATCCCCCAACTGACGATCAGCGTGGGGATGACGAAGGTATAAATCATGAAATCGAAAGCGTCCACCGACCAGCCGCCATAGGCGGCGACCAGCGTTTTTTTCTCCGGTGCGGACAGCTCCCTGATCCAGTCGAACATTCATTCCCCCGCTTTGGCCGATCGGTCGGGCCGCCAGTCTAGCGTGTTCGCGGGCCCGCGGACGCCACCTGCAGCGGCGGATCCCGGGGGCTATTTGAGCGAATCCTGGATCTTGTTGAGCTCGATCTGGTTGATGGTGGGACGGGCCTTGGTCGAGAGCGCTTCCAGGTACACCCGCTCACCTTCCTGCATCTTGCGCTGGCGCATGGCGGACACCAGGTTGCCGCGTACCTCATTCAGCGGGCGCAGGGCGGGCGGCCGCTTTTCCATGAGCTTGATGAGATGCCAGCCGGCCGCGGATTTGACGGGCGGGCTGATGTCGCCCTTGTTCATTTTCACGACGGTACGGCGGATCTCGGCCACCATCTGGTCCTCGCCGACCCAGCCGATTTCGCCGCCCTTGTCCGCGCTTTCCTTGTGCGCCGAACTCTCCTTCGCCAGCCTCGCGAAGTCGCCGGCCGACTTGCTCAGCTTGCCGCTGAGCTCTTTGATCTTCTTTTCTGCCTCGTCGGCCCTGGCCTTGTCCGTGCCCTCCGGGGCGGGCAGGAAAATCTGCGCGATCTGATACTGGGGCGGGGCCTGAAGCTGGGCCTTGTTGGATTCGTAAAACTGCTTCAGCTCCTCTTCCGACGGATAGCCGTCGGCGGGCTTGGCGACGTTGCTGACATAGGCACCGACGATGACCTGATCACGGGCGCGTTCGATCAGCGACTGCAATTCAGGGCGCTTGTCCCAGCCCTTCTGCCGGGCTTCCGCCAGTACGGCCTTGCGTACCAGTTCATTCTTGACCAGCCGCTCCATCTGGGCGGGATCGTTGGCCAGTTGGCGCCGGGCTTCGGGCGGCTGGGCGTCGATGATCGGCTTGATCTCGCTGGCGTGAAGCTCCACGGAGCCCATCTTGCCGACGATGTCCTGGGCGGCGGCCGTCGAACACAGCAGCACAAGAGAGAGCAAAGGCAGCAGGCGAAGGGGCGGGGACATGACTGTTCTCCAGGAAGTATTTGGGGAAGCGTTACCTGCGCCCCGGATGAGGCCTGGAACAAGGACTGGACGGGGGGTCACAGATCCGCCATCGCCCGATTTGACCCGGGGCAGGCGGTTTCGATCCTGACTGGCTGCAACTTTCGAAGGACTTACAACCGGGCCGGCCAGGCCGGCCCGGTTTTTCCTAACTCAACCGAAGCGCTTACTTGAGGTGACCGGCAACCAGCTTGGTCATCTCGAACATCGAGACCTGCTTCTTGCCGCCGAAAACTTCCTTCAGCTTGTCGTCGGCATTGATGTTGCGCCTGTTCTTCGCGTCCTGCAGGCCGTTCTTCTTGATGTAGACCCAAAGCTTCTTGGTCACTTCGGTGCGGGGAAGCGGAGCGCTGCCAACCACTGCGGCGAGGGACGCGCTGGGCGTCAACGCCTTCATGAATGCCGCGTTCGGCTTGCGCTTTACGCCGCTCTTCTTCTTCGGCGCAGCTTTCTTTGCGACCTTCTTGGGAGCAGCCTTCTTCGCAGTCTTCTTCGCAGCCTTTTTCGGCGCCGCCTTCTTGGCGGCCTTCTTCGCGGGTTTTTTTGCAGCGGTCTTCTTCTTTGCGGCCATCGTGATGCCTCCAGTCTAAGGTTTGATCGTATCTTGAGTGCGCTGCCTTGCCAGAAGCAAAGGCACGGCGAGCAGAGAATGCCGAGTGGTCGATGCGTTGTCAATCGTTGCGTGCACGTTTTTCATAGGGGAATGCGCAAAAAACCACGGAGGTGGCGTCCGGAATGTTGTTCCGCCCCCCGTCGGGTGGCGCGCGATTCCGCGGATGGCCCGGTTAATGCAAGCATCGTCGATACTCAAAATGAGCGAGAATCCCGCTTGTGCGACGCAGGCGTGAACCGGGAAATTCCATATTCCGCAGACATATCCGAATGCAACTTAGCGAACAGGACAAGGAGCGCCTCGCCTCCCGGGTAGCCATGCTCGAAGCGAAGACTGGCGCCCAGCTAGTGGCTGCCCTGGTGGCCAGGTCCGACTCCTATCCGGAGGCGCCGTGGAAGGCATTTGCCCTTGGTGCAGCGACCGCCGCGCTGATCGCGGCAGCTTGTCCGCTGGTGGCGCGCGACTGGGAAACCGGCCAGTCGGCGCTCTACAACGCCGTTGCCATCCTCGGCAGCGGGGCGGTCCTCGCCCTGCTCACGACACTCTTCGCGCCACTGGCGCGGCTGTTCACGGGCCGGCCGCGGCGCAGCGCGGAAGTCGGCCAGCATGCCCGCTCGATGTTTTTCGACCGCGGACTGGACCGCACGCGCGGTCGCATCGGCATCCTGCTGCTGGTCAGTCTGTTCGAACGCCAGGTAGTGTTGCTGGCTGACGACAGTTTTGAAGGCAGGATCGACGATGCTGATTGGCAGGAACTGACCCGGCGGGTCACGCTGCTGCTGCGCCACCACAGTGCATTCGGAGCTTTGCAGGCTGCGCTGGACGGCCTCGAAGCGTTGTTACTCGCTCGTGGATTCCACGGCGACGGGGCGGGCAACGAGTTGCCCAATGCCATCGTGGTTCAGGGAGGCCGCCCATGAAGGCGCAATCTGCCGCCGTGCTCGCCTGGCTCGCCTGCCTGATGGCGGCACCGGCCGGCGCGCTAACAGACGTGCCTTATCTCTCCGGACGGATCGTCGACCAGGCGGGAATCCTCTCGGCGCCGGCCCGGGACCGGATGTCCGTAATGCTCAAGGCGCACGAGGGCGCCACTAGCAACCAGATCGTCGTGCTGACGGTTGCCACGCTCGGTGGCGAATCGGTGGAGGACTACGCGGTCCGGGTGTTCGAGGATTGGAAACCGGGCCAGCGCGACCAGGACAACGGCGTGCTGGTGCTGGTGGTCCCGCAGGACCGCCGCATGCGCATCGAGGTCGGCTACGGCCTGGAAGGCACGCTTACCGACGCTGCCGCCAGCCGCATCGTCCGCGACCTGATGACACCCCGCTTCCGCGAAGGAAACTACGATGTGGGCATCGAGGCGGGAGTTACCGGCGTCATCCAGATCCTCGAAGGCAGGCAGCCCAGGGATCCCGAAGACGACTGGACCGCGCCGGCCCAGTCCGCGGCGGGATTCCACATGGAAGCGCCGGACATGCCCCTGGCCGAGCGCATCCTCATCAGCCTGTTCGTATTCGGCATCATCGGCCTGTTCACCTTCATCGGACTCGTTACCCCCGGCGGCATGGGCTGGTTCCTGTACGTGTTCCTGATCCCATTCTGGTCCATGTTCCCGATGGCGCTGTTCGGCAGCAGCGCCGCCCTGGGATTCGTCGGCGCCTACGGCCTGGGCTACCCGCTCGCCAAACTCCTCATTGCCCGCAGGCCCTGGTATCGCAAGGCC
>CAYODB010000310.1:0-3616 GCA_964402495.1 uncultured Bordetella sp. | reverse complement strand
CAGCCGCGCGGGCTGCGAGATCCTGCATTCCGGCGGCAATGCCTTCGACGCGGCGATGCGCGTACCAAACAGGGATGCTGCGAAGATCAGAAGCAGCAGGCGGACGGTCCGGTTGGCGGGACGCATGATCATGGGGACATCAATCTTTTTCAAAGCTGTCTTTCCATCGGTAACCATCCAAGAATTTTCACGGTCAGCCGCCGCCAGATGCTGGCCAGTGGATCGTGGCTATAGGTCGTCATCACGCCGTTGTCTTCGGACGACCAGCGCAGCCTGCCTTGATCGTCGGCCAGTTCGACGCGGTAGCTATAGTCCGGGCACACCAGTTCGTCGAACGCCTCGCCGATATCACGGGCCAGTGCTTCGCTTTCTATCATGAGGCCCAACTCGGTGTTCAGGTACATCGAGCGCGGATCGAGGTTCATGGAGCCGATCACCACCCGCCGGCGGTCGAACACGTAAGTCTTGGCATGCAGGCTGGCCTGCGCCGAACCAAACATGATTTTCCGCTTGCGCCGGTGTCCGGCGGGCACGATGGGTTTGAGTTCGTACAATTCAACGCCCATGGCCAGAAGTTCCACGCGATAGCGGCTGTAGCCGGCATGCACCGCCGCAACGTCGGAAGACGCCAGGGAGTTCGTCAGCACGCGCACCCTTACATTGCGGCTGCGGATCTGCTTCAGCGCGGCAACGCCTTCTTCGCCGGGAACGAAGTAGGGAGAAACGAGGATGATCTCTTCCATGGCCTGCCCGGCCAACTCGCGCAACATGTCGTAAGGCAGGGTTGGCGCCGATTCCGGCGCCTGCACGATCTTCCCGGGCAGGTCGGCAAGCAGTATCGCCTTGGCCCATTCGAGAACAAGATGGCGCTCGGTCAGTTGTGCGGCCAGGTCCGTTTTCATCAGCCTGGACGCGTAATCCGATTTACGCATGCGGATGAAATGGCGGCCAAGCCGTATGCGAACACGCTCCATCCAGAGCGAAGCTGCAACGCGCGCACCAATGGCCGACAAGGGATAGGCGTAAGCGCTGTTCCAGTACTGGTCGAAGCTCTGCGAGATCTTCCGGGCGACCGGGCCAACGGCCAACACGTCGAGGTCGCCGAAGCCGAAGTCGCGGCTGGCGTCGAAGTACTCGTCGCCAATGTTGCGTCCGCCCACGATTGCGCAAAGATTGTCGGCGATGAAACTCTTGTTGTGCATGCGCCGGTTGAGGCGTGTTGGATCGGATATGAAACTGGCGAGCCGCACCCAATTGGAGTCGCCGCTCGTCGCAAAAGGATTGAAGATCCGCACTTCGATGCGCGGATGGACATCGAGCGCCGTCACGTCGTCGTCCTTGCGCAGGATGTTCAGATCGTCGACTAGCAGGCGCACGCGCACGCCGCGGTCGGCCGCTTTGAGCAGGGCCTGGGTCAGAAGTGCGCCGGTATCGTCGTCGCGATAGATATAGTATTGAAGGTCCAGCGTCCGCTTTGCCGTATCCGCAAGCACGGTGCGCATGAGAAATGCTTCCATGCCGATGGCAAGCAGGCGGAAGCCGGATTTGTCCGGGTGCGCAGCAAGATCGCCCTCCAGCAGTCTTTCGAGCGTCGTGTCGCCCGCCGGCGTCATGGCGAAGGATTCGCTGCGGGAGAAAGCCGTCGCCGGCGGCAGCCGGCGCCACCTCAGGAACGGCACTCGGAGGTGCGGCCGCGCGTCTGGGCACAGCGGATTGTGGGCGGCGTAATTCGGTGTTCTACCGTGTTCACGGCTTCCTTACGCGAAACCACGCCGCGTATAAGGCCGGCACGAACAGCAATGTCAGAACTGTGGCGGAAACCAGGCCTCCCATGATCGCTACAGCCATTGGCCCCCAGAAGTTCGAGCGCGACAGCGGGATCATCGCCAGCGCCGCGGCCAGTGCGGTGAGGACGATGGGACGGAAACGGCGCACGGTCGCCTCTATGATGGCATCCCACTGGGAATGCCCGCTGCTGATGTCCTGTTCGATCTGGTCCACCAGGATCACCGAATTGCGCATGATCATTCCGAACAGAGCGATGACGCCGAGATTGGCGACGAAGCCGAACGGAACGTTCCAGGTGAGCAGGATGAAAGCCACGCCGATCAGCCCCAGGGGCGAGGTCAGCAGCACCATCAGGGTCTTCTGGAAACTCTGCAACTGGATCATCAGCAGCGTGAGCACGACCACGAGCATCATCGGCATCACTTCGATGATCGAGTTTTCACCCTTTGCACTCTCCTCGATCGCGCCACCCATGTCGATACGATAGTGTTGCGGCAGTTTGGCGCGCAGCCCGTCGAGCCTGGGATCGAGCTGCTTGGACACCACCGGCGCCTGAACGTCGCCGCGGATGTCACCGCGCACGGTGACGGTATGCTGGCGGTTGCGGCGCCAGATGACGCCTTCCTCGAAACCGTATTCGATGGTGGCGATCTGGGCGAGCGGGATCCATTTGCCGGACTGCGTGGCCACATTGATCTCGCCGATCTTGCCGGGATCGATGCGCTCGGCGGTTTCCGCCCGCGCCAGCAGCTCGATCAGTTCATCTTTCTCGCGATACTGGGTGATGCTGTAGCCGGTCAGAATCGAGTTCATCACCAGGGACAGGCCCTGCGAGCTCACGCCGATCACGCGCGCCTTGTTCTGGTCGATCTGGAGACGGATGTTCTTGGCCTGTTCGTTCCAGTCCAGGTGCACGTTCTGGGTGTTTGGATTGGACCGCATTATTTCGGCGACCTCCAGCGCGATCCTGCGCACCGTCGGTATGTCTGCCCCCATCACGCGAAACTGTACCGGATAGCCGACGGGCGGACCGTTTTCCAGGCGATTCACCCGGCCACGCAGCAGCGAGAACTCGCTCTCCAGAATGCGGCTGAACTTCTCGTACAGAACCTCGCGCGCAACGTTGTCCCTGGTCACCACCACGAACTGCGCGAAATTCGCATTGGCCAGTTGCTGGTCCAGCGGCAGGTAGAAGCGCGGGCTACCGTTGCCGACATAGGCCACGTAATTGACGATGTCGGGATCACCCTTGAGCTTTTCCTCGAAGCGCATGACCTGGGCTTCGGTCGCCTGGAACGACGCACCTTGCGGCAGCCACAGGTCGACGATCAGCTCGGGCCTGTTGGACGAGGGGAAAAACTGCTGCTGGACGAAACGGAAGCCGAACATCGATACGGCAAACACCGCCACCGTTATCAGGATGACCGTCTTGCGCCAGGTCACGCACCAGGTCACCAGCCGCCGGAAGCGGCGGTAGAACGGCTTCTGGTAGACGTCATGGCCATGATCGGGGTGCGGCTTGTAGTCCGGGAGCAGCTTGTAGCCGAGGTAGGGCGTGAACAGCACCGCTACCACCCAGGAAACCAGCAAGGCGATAGTCACCACGGCGAATATCGAAAACGTGTACTCGCCGGCCGCAGACTTTGCAAAACCCACGGGCATGAATCCGGCAGCAGTGATCAGCGTGCCGGTAAGCATGGGAAACGCCGTCGACGTATAGGCGAAGCTTGCCGCCTTCACCCGGTCCAGGCCCTGCTCCATCTTGGTCGACATCATTTCCACCGAGATGATGGCATCATCCACCAGCAGGCCCAGCGCGATGATCAGC
>CAYODB010000309.1:1709-3668 GCA_964402495.1 uncultured Bordetella sp. | reverse complement strand
CATCGATACCGCACAGATCGACGGCAGCGGACGGCCTCGTGGCTGCGGCGGGAACGGCCAGCTTGTTGACGACGTCTTCTTTCAGCACCCTGCCACCGCGTCCGCTGCCGTCGATCTGTGCGGTATCGATGTTGTTGTCGGCTGCGATCTTTTTTGCGGCCGGCATGACCGGAGGGGCATCCCCTTTGGGCGCGGCAGCGGACTTCTCCGCGGCTTTCGGCGCCGGTGCGGCGGCAGGTGCCGCGGCCGCCACACCTTCCGCAGCCTTGCCCTCAGTATCGATGGTGGCGATGATCTCGTTGCTCACCACGGTGCCACCGTCGCCTTTGACGATCCTGGTCAGGACGCCCGATTCCGGCGCCGGCAGTTCCAGCACCACCTTGTCGGTTTCGATATCGATCAGGTTTTCGTCGCGCTTGACGAATTCACCCTGCTTCTTGTGCCAGGACAATAAAGTGGCCTCGGCTACCGATTCGGACAGTGCCGGGACCTTTACCTCGACTAACATGATCTCTCCATTTTCTTTCCCGTCATCGGGATATTCAAACGCCGTGGGTCAGGGCTGCATCCACGACAGCTTTCTGGCGCTGATTGTGCAGGGCCAGGTAGCCGCCGGCCGGCGAGGAAGACGACGACCGTAGTGCATAAGAAAGTTTCTGATGCGGCAGCATGTGCCGCAGAAGGTAGTGCTGGATGCGGTGCCATGCGCCCTGGTTGCCGGGCTCCTCCTGGCACCAGACGATTTCCTTTGCATCCTTGTAGCGATCGATCTCCACCTTGAACTGGTCGTGCGGGAACGGATAGAGCTGCTCGATGCGCACGATTGCGATGTCGTCGATGGCACGCTCGCGCCGCGCCGCGGTGAGGTCGAAATACACTTTGCCGCTGCAGAACACCACGCGCTTCACTTTCTGCGTGTTCTGCAGGCCGGTGTCGGGAATCACCACCTGGAATTCGCCGTTCGCCAGTTCTTCGAGCGACGAAATCGACTCCTTGTGGCGTAGCAGGCTCTTGGGACTGATGATGATCAGCGGCTTCCTGAACGGGCGCACCATCTGGCGGCGCAGCAGGTGGAACATCTGGGCGGGGGTAGAGGGCACGCAGATCTGCATGTTGTAGTCGGCGCACAACTGAAGCCAGCGTTCGATCCGCGCCGAGGAGTGTTCCGGGCCCTGGCCCTCATAACCGTGAGGCAGCATCAGTGTCAGGCCGCAGATGCGGCCCCATTTCACTTCGCCCGAAGCAATGAACTGGTCGATCACGACCTGCGCGCCATTGACGAAGTCCCCGAACTGCGCTTCCCAGACCACCAGCTCGTTCGGTTCGGCCGTGGCATACCCATACTCGAAACCCAGTACGGCTTCTTCCGACAGGACGGAATCGATGACCACAAAATCGGGCTGGTTTTCGGCGATGCGCTGCAACGGGATATAGGTCCCCGAGTCCCAGCGCTCGCGGTTCTGGTCGTGCAGCACCGCGTGGCGGTGGAAGAACGTTCCCCGGCCGCTGTCCTGGCCGGACAGCCGCACCGCAAAGCCATCCTTCAGCAGCGACGCGTAGGCCATGTTCTCCGCCATGCCCCAGTCGAGGGGGATGGTTCCCGCGGCCATGCTCCTGCGGTCCGAGATGATTTTCTCCACGCGGGAATGCAGCTTGAAATTCGGCGGAACAGTCGTAAGCTTTTCTGCGAGATGCTTCAGCATGTCCATCGGCACGCCGGTATTTGCCTTGTAGGTCCAGGGGATGTTCTTGAACGGGGCCCAGTTCACCTGGAAAGGCGGCTTGAAGTTCGACAGGATGGTCTTGTTGGTGTGATAGCCCGCATCGAGGGCGTCGCGGTAAGTCTTGATCATTTCATCGACTTCTTCCGGCTTCACCACGCCCTGCCCCGCCAGCTTGTCCGCATAGAGCTTGCGCGTGCCCGGATGCTTGCTGATGAGCTTGTACATCAGCGGCTGG
>CAYODB010000309.1:0-1699 GCA_964402495.1 uncultured Bordetella sp. | reverse complement strand
GTCGATGACCACGTCCTTGTGGAATTCCATGCGGAAATCGAGGGCGATCTCCGTGACCAGTGCCACGGCCTCCGGATCGTCGCCGTTCACGTGGAACACGGGCGACTCGACCATCTTCGCGACGTCGGTGCAAAAAATCGTCGAACGCGTATCACGCGTATCCGAAGTCGTGAAGCCGATCTGGTTGTTGATGATCACGTGCACCGTGCCGCCGGTACCGTAACCGCGGGTCTGGGACAGGTTCAGGGTTTCCATCACGACGCCCTGGCCGATGAATGCCGCGTCTCCATGCAGCAGGACCGGAAGCACCTGTGTGCCGTCTCGATCCCGGCGGCGATGCTGGCGCGCGCGCACTGAACCCTCGACGACCGGATTGACGATTTCCAGATGCGAGGGGTTGAAAGCCAGCGTGAGATGCTGGGGCCCGCCGGGCGTCATGATGTCCGACGAGAATCCCTGGTGGTATTTGACGTCGCCCATCGGCAACTGCTCGGCCTGCTTACCCTCGAATTCGGAGAACAGGTCCTTCGGCATCTTGCCCAGGATGTTGACCAGCACATTGAGCCGGCCGCGGTGCGCCATGCCGATCACGGTTTCCTGGATCCCCTTGGCGCCGGCACGCTGCAGCAGCACGTCGAGCAACGGGATCAGCGAATCCCCGCCCTCAAGCGAGAAGCGTTTCTGGCCGACGTAGCGGGTGTGCAGGTATTTTTCCAGCGTCTCTGCCGCGGTCAGGCGTTCCAGGATGTGTCGCTTGTAGTCCGCGTCATAGCCGGGCTGCGAACGGACCCCCTCAAAGCGCTGCTGGATCCAGCGCTTCTGCTTGGTGTCCGTCATGTACATGTACTCGACACCGATAGTGCCGCCGTAAGTTTCCCGCACCGCGCGCAGGATGTCGCGCAGGGTCATCTGGTCTGGTCCGACCAGCGAGCCGCTGTTGAACACGAGGTTCATGTCGGCTTCGCCCAGGCCATAAAAGGCCGGATCGAGCTCCGGAACTTCGGGCTTTTCGAAACGCTTGAGGGGGTCTACGTTGGCATGGCGTACGCCGAGGAAGCGGTAAGCATTGATGAGTTGCAGGACTGCAACCTGCTTTTTCTCGACCGTGGCAACGGCCTGGGTCGGTGCGTGGGCGTGGCCGTTGCCCTTGTTCTTCGCCAGGCGGATGAAGGACTCCACGATCGGCGCATGCGCAACGTCGCGGGCGCCCGGCAGCTTCTGCATCTGGTCGAAATAGCCCCGCCACTCGGCGGAAACCGCGTCCGGATTCTCCAGGTAAGTCTCGTAAAGATCCTCGATGAAGGGGGCGTTGCCGCCGAACAGATAGGAACTTCCCAGGGACTCCTTCATCATGACCGTCTACCTCCGTATTTGTGGCCGCTGAAGTTGTGAACGCTCAACGGCCGGCTGTACTGGAATTTTCATGCTCGATGCGCGAGGTTACCGTTTCGCGATCGGCACCAGATCCCGCTTGGCCGCACCGGTATAGAGCTGGCGCGGTCGGCCAATCTTCTGCTCGGGGTCGCTGATCATCTCGTTCCACTGCGCGATCCAGCCGACGGTACGCGCCAGGGCGAAGATGCAGGTGAACATCGAAACCGGGATGCCCAGCGCGCGCTGCACAATACCCGAGTAGAAGTCCACGTTCGGATAGAGCTTGCGGCTGACGAAATAATCGTCCTCCAGCGCGATCTTCTCC
>CAYODB010000308.1:0-3675 GCA_964402495.1 uncultured Bordetella sp. | reverse complement strand
CCTCTCTTCTCATAGTGGAATTCTTCTTCGTCACCCTGCTGAACAGCCTGTCCTACGGACTGCTGCTGTTCATGCTTTCGTCGGGTTTGACGCTGATCTTCAGCATGATGGGCGTGCTGAACTTCGCCCATGCCAGCTTCTACATGCTGGGCGCGTACTTTGCTTACCAGGTCGGGCTGCATACCGGTTTCTGGCCGGCCCTGTTCCTGGCACCCCTGATTGTCGGGGCGCTCGGGGCGGCGACCGAGCGCTTTGGTCTGCGCACGGTCCACAAGTTCGGGCATGTCGCCGAACTGCTGTTCACCTTCGGCCTCGCTTACGTGATCGAGGAAGTGGTGCATCTGATCTGGGGCCGCGCACCGGTGGATTACCGGATTCCTGCCGAACTCGATTTCACCCTGTTCACGCTGTTCACCACCCAGTACCCGGCCTATCGCGGATTCATGATGCTGGTCTCGGTGGGCATGTTGATCGCGCTCTACCTGCTGCTGACCCGCACCCGAATTGGCCTGGTGATCCAGGCCTCCCTGACCCATCCCGAGATGGTCGAATCCCTGGGCCATAACGTGCCGCGGGTGTTCATGCTGGTGTTTGCCGGCGGCGCCGCGCTGGCCGGGCTGGCCGGCGTGATCGGCGGCAACGCGTTCATCACCGAGCCGGGAATGGCGGTCGCGGTGGGAAGCATCGTGTTCGTTGTGGTCGTCTTCGGCGGCATGGGCTCGCTGGCGGGCGCATTCATCGCTTCACTGATCATCGGCGGGCTGCAGACTTTCTCGGTCGCGCTCGATTACTCGATCCTCGACGTGCTGGGGATTATCGGGATCAGCATTTCGCGCGATTCGTCTTGGCACGGCCTGCTGGCAATCACCGTGTCGCAAACGGCGCCTGTCATGCCTTACCTGATGATGGTGCTGATGCTGATTGTGAGGCCACGCGGCCTGATGGGAACGCGGGAAACATGATGCGCGCGGCCTGCATGCGATTCGATTGCGGAGACCGTCCGTGAGCACGGTATTCAATCTGCGCCGGGCAGCGTTCTGGGCCGCGGTCGCAATTTTCTTTGCGGTGCTGCCGCTGCTCTTCAAGCAGAGCTTTGCGTTGTCCATGCTTTCGCAGATGGGCATCGCCATGATTTTCGCATTGTCGTACAACATGCTGCTGGGCCAGACCGGACTGCTCTCGTTCGGTCATGCGGTGTATTTTGGCCTGGGCGCATTCTTCTGCGCGCACGCGCTGAATCTGATCGGTGCCGGCAAGCTCTGGTTCCCGGTCACCATGGTGCCGCTGATCGGGGGTTTCGCCGGACTGGTGTTCGGGCTGCTCTTCGGTTTCGTGACGACCCGGCGCGCCGGCACGCCGTTCGCAATGATCTCGCTGGGTATCGCCGAGATGGTGGCCGCCAGCGCACTGATGTTTACGGGCTTTTTCGGCGGCGAGGGCGGGATTGCGACCAACCGCACTGTAGGCGGCACGATGATGGGCATCAGCTACGCGCCGCAAATCCAGGTCTACTATCTGATCGCCGGTTGGTGCCTCGTATCCATGATGGCGATGTTTGCATTGACCTGGACGCCGCTGGGCCGCATGGCCAACGCGGTGCGCGACAATCCGGAACGGGCCAAGTTCGTCGGCTACAACCCGACGCGGGTGCGCTGGCTGATGATGTCGCTCGCCAGTTTCTTTGCCGGCATCGGCGGCGGCCTTGCCGCGATCAACTACGAAATCGTCACGGCCGAAACATTGGGCCTGGTGGCATCGGGCAACGTGGTGCTGATGGCCTTTATCGGCGGTGTCGGCCATTTCTGGGGGCCGATCATCGGCGCGGTGCTGGTCACGTTGCTGCAATCGGCACTCTCCAATTACACCCAGGCCTGGCTGCTGTATTTCGGGTTGTTCTTCCTGGTGATCATCATGTTCTCGCCGGGCGGCATCGCCAACCTGGTGACGCTGCACAAGCCGGCCTGGAAGGCGCGCCTGCTTCCCCGCCTGCTGCCGTCCTATGCGGCCGCAGCCGTCGCCGGCTCGGTCATGATGCTCGGCTTCTTTGCGCTGATCGAAATGATCTACCACTACGAGGCCAAGGAATCGGTCGACAAGGCGTTTTCCTTCTTCGGCGTCGAATTGGATCCGTCGAAGGCTTCCGCGTGGATCGGCACGCTCGTCGTGTTCGCGATTGGCATAGCGTTGTTCTATGGCGCGAGAAAGGTGGTCCGGCGCGCCTGGGAAAACCTCACGCCCGAGTTGCAGAAAGCGGGGGCCCTATGAGCGCGCCGGCCCTGCAACTCCATGACGTGCGCAAGAGCTTCGGGCGCACCGCGATCATCAACGGCGTCAATCTCGCCATCAGCCTGGGCGAACGTCATGCGATCATCGGACCGAACGGCGCCGGGAAGTCCACGCTGTTCAACCTGATCAGCGGCCGCTTTCCGGTCAGTTCCGGTCGCATCGAACTGCACGGCGAACAAATCACGGGACTCGAGGCGGAGACCATCAACCGCAAAGGACTGGCCCGCAGCTTCCAGATCACCAACATTTTTCAGAAACTGTCGGTTTACGAGAACATCCGCTGCGCCGTAATGTGGTCGCTCGGATACAAGTATTCCTTCTGGCATCGGGTCGACTCGCTGGCGGATGTGCGCGAGCGGTCCGACGAAATCGTGGAACGCATCGGCATGGCGACGCGACGCGACCGTATCGCGGGCGTGCTCACCTATGCCGAGCAGCGCGCCCTCGAAATCGGCGTGACCATTGCTGGCGGTGCGAACGTTATCCTCCTCGATGAGCCGACCGCCGGCATGAGCCGCAGCGAAACCGACGAGGCCGTTGAACTGATCCGGAAAGTGACCGAAGGCCGTACGCTGATCATGGTCGAGCACGACATGAGCGTGGTGTTCAACTTGGCCGACCATATTTCGGTGCTGGTCTATGGCGAGGTGATCGCCACCGGCAAGCCAGAGGAAATTCGCGCCAGCAAGGCGGTCCAGGAAGCCTATCTCGGCACCGAACAGCACTAGGACATACAGACGAACCACGGAGGACACGGAGAACACGGAGAACAACGCAGAGAGAACGACGGCATCATGAGCCTGCCATACGGCCATTCGCTGATCAGGTGATGGCACGATGCATTCCCGCTCATTTGGCTTTTCTCCGTGCTCTCCATGCCCTCCGTGGTTCAAGGTTCTTATCGCATGCTAGAAGTCAAAGACCTCCACGCGTACTACGGCAAGAGCCACATCCTGCACGGGGTGCACTTGCGCGTCGGCGAAGGCGAGATTGTCAGCCTGCTGGGGCGCAATGGGGTCGGCCGTTCCACGACCATCAAGTCCATCATGGGCCAGGTCAACTCGATGGGTTCGGTGAAGTTCAAAGGTGAGGAACTGAACGGCCAGAAGACCTACGTTATCGCCCGCAAGGGGCTGGGCTATGTGCCCGAGAACCGCGACATCTTCCCATCGCTGACCGTAAAGCAGAATTTGCTCCTCGGCATGAAGAGCTCGGGCCAGCAGGGACGCTGGAGCATTGATGACATGTTTTCGCTGTTCCCGCGGCTGAAGGAGCGGGCGGACGCGCCGGCCGGCGTCATGTCGGGCGGCGAGCAGCAGATGCTTACGTTGTGCCGCACCCTGATGGGCGATCCTGACTTGGTGATGATCGACGAACCCACCGAGGGCC
>CAYODB010000307.1:0-3692 GCA_964402495.1 uncultured Bordetella sp. | reverse complement strand
GCAAGGGCCTGTCGGAAATGATCCTGGTTTAAGCCAATGCGTCATATCATCTCCCTACTCATGGAGAACGAGCCGGGCGCGCTGTCACGCGTCGCCGGCCTGTTTTCCGCCCGTGGCTACAACATCGAGTCGCTGACCGTCGCGCCTACCGAGGATCCCTCGCTGTCGCGCATGACCGTGGTGACCACCGGTTCCGACGACGTCATCGAACAGATCACCAAGCAGCTGAACAAGCTGGTGGACGTAGTCAAGGTCGTGGACCTTTCCGACGGCGATCACATCGAGCGCGAGCTGATGCTGGTCAAGGTGCGCGCTTCCGGCAAGGAGCGCGAGGAAATGAAGCGCATGGCCGACATTTTTCGCGGTCGCATCCTGGATGTGACCGACAAGGCATACACCATCGAGCTCACCGGCACCGGCAGCAAGCTCGATGCATTCCTGGAGGCGCTCGAACAGGGCACCATCCTGGAAACAGTGCGAACAGGCGCCTCGGGTATCGGCCGCGGCGAGCGCATCCTTAAAGTTACGTGAGGAGTAAGGAGTAAGGAGTGAGGAGGAAGTTACCCCTCACCCCTGGCCCCTCAACCCTTACGCATTATCCATAAGAGGGGAACATGAAAGTTTTCTACGACAAGGACGCAGACCTGCGTCTGATCAAAGGCAAGAAAGTCACCATCCTCGGCTACGGTTCGCAGGGCCATGCGCATTCGCTGAACCTGAAGGATTCCGGGGTCAAGGTCACCGTCGGCCTGCGCAAGGGTGGTGCTTCCTGGGACAAGGCCAAGAAGGCCGGCTTCGACGTGAAGGAACCGTCCGACGCCGTGAAGAACGCCGAGTTCGTCATGATCCTGCTGCCTGACGAGAATATCGGCGCCGTCTACAAGGAAGTCGAGTCCAGCCTGAAGAAGGGCGCCGCGCTGGCTTTCGCGCACGGCTTCAACATCCACTTCGGCCAGGTCGTACCGCGTGCCGACCTCGACGTGGTGATGGTTGCGCCCAAGGCCCCGGGCCACACCGTGCGTTCTACTTTTGCGCAGGGCGGCGGCGTGCCGATGCTGATCGCGATCCACCAGAATCCGTCGAAGAAGGCGCGCGAACTGGCGCTGTCCTATGCGGCGGCCATCGGCGGCGGCAAGGCCGGCGTCATCGAAACCAATTTCCGCGAAGAAACCGAGACCGACCTGTTCGGCGAACAAGTGGTGCTGTGCGGCGGCACCACCGCCCTGATCCAGGCCGGTTTCGAAACTCTGGTCGAAGCGGGCTACGCGCCCGAAATGGCCTACTTCGAGTGCCTGCACGAGCTGAAGCTGATCGTCGACCTGATCTACGAAGGCGGCATCGCCAACATGCGTTACTCGATTTCGAACAACGCGGAATACGGCGATTTCACCCGCGGCCCGCGCATCATCACCGAAGAAACGAAAAAGGAGATGAAGCGCATTCTCACGGAAATCCAGACCGGCCAGTACGCGCAGGAATTCCTGCTCGAGAACAAGACCGGCGTGACCAAGATGGGCGCCATGCGCCGTATCGGCCGCGAACACCAGATCGAGGTCGTCGGCGAGAAATTGCGCGCGATGATGCCCTGGATCAAGGCCAACCGGCTGGTCGACAAGACCAAGAACTAGCGTTCGTGCACCCTTGCGGGTATACCGGGCTTCGCCCATAACAAGTGACTGGTGACAAGTGACGGGTTCAAACTTGTCCGGCAATAGAAATCCGGCGCCATGCAATTTGGCGCCGGCTGAAGTCGAAGGAGAGTCTGTGTTTTTACTCGTCACTCGTCACCTGTCATTCGTCACGGAACTCACGCAGTGACGCCCTACCCCCACCCCATCATCGCCAGGGAAGGCTGGCCCTTCGTTGCCGGGGCCGTTGTGGTGTCCTTGGTAGCGAGCGTAGGCTGGGGCTGGTGGTCGCTGCCATTCTGGGTGGTGGCGCTGTTCATCCTGCAGTTCTTCCGCGATCCGCCGCGCGACGCACCGGCCGCTCCCGATGCAATCATTTCGCCGGCCGACGGGCGCATTGTTGCCGTGGAGAAATCCCGCGATCCCTACCTCGACCGCGAGGCGCTCAAGATCAGCGTATTCATGAACGTGTTCAATGTGCATTCGAACCGCAGTCCGGTCGATGGCGAGGTCAGGAAGGGCTGGTATTTCGCCGGCAAGTTCTTCAACGCGGCGATCGACAAGGCTTCGATCGAGAACGAACGCAACGCGCTGTGGATCCATGCCGATTCCGGCGCCGAGGTCACCTGCGTGCAGGTCGCCGGATTCATCGCCCGCCGGATACTTTGCTACGTCAAGCCGAAAGACCGGCTTGCCCGTGGTCAGCGCTTCGGCTTCATCCGCTTCGGTTCCAGGGTGGATGTCTACCTGCCGACCGGCGCCACGCCCAGGGCCTCGGTGGGTGACAAGGTGTTTGCCGGAGAAACCATTCTGGCGTTGCTGCCGTCCAACAAGGCATGACCCATCCGGCGCCCAAACCGCAGTGGCTTACCCGTAGCGGCATCCGCCGCAAAGGCATCTACTGGCTGCCCAATGCGATCACCACCTGTGCGCTGTTCGCCGGTTTTTACGCGATCGTGCAGGCCATGAACCTGCGCTTCGAACTGGCGGCGGCCGGCATTTTTGCCGCGATGGTTTTCGACGGCCTCGACGGGCGCGTGGCGCGCCTGACCCGCACCCAGAGTGAATTCGGCGCCGAGTACGACAGCCTGTCCGACATGGTGTCGTTCGGCGCGGCTCCCGCGCTCGTGATCTACGAGTGGTCCCTCAAGGGCATGGGCAAGCTGGGATGGTTCGCGGCATTCGTGTACTGCGCGTGCGCGGCCCTGCGGCTGGCGCGATTCAATACCAACATCGATGTCGTCGACAAGCGCTACTTCCAGGGCCTGCCAAGCCCGGCCGCCGCCGGACTGATTGCCGGACTGGTGTGGGCAATGGAAGCCTACGATGTCGCCCGGGCCGATGTGCCGTGGCTGGCCTGGGCCCTGACCCTGTTCGCCGGCTTTACGATGGTCAGCAATGTTAAGTTCTACAGCGGCAAGGATATCAACCTGCGCAAGTCGGTTTCGTTCAGCGTCGTGGTCATGATCGCGCTCGGCGTCGTGGTCCTGGTGCAGGTCGCCAACAACCTTCCGGAACTGCTGTTCAGCCTGTTCGTCATCTACGCCGCGTCGGGCTACGTCATGTGGGGCTGGACCCGGCTGCGGCGCAAACCGGCCGCGCCACCGACCCCGTCTGCGGGGTCGGACCTCTAGGGCTCCCGCCCCTGATTCTCATAGCCCGGCTCTCACCGCAGAGGACGCGGAGGGCGCAGAGGAAAAGCAACGGCGAGTAAGAGAAACCGGGCCTTTAATTGGAAACGTGTGACCGTAACTCGTGTGTCGCCCACTATGTACGCTGGCAGGCCCTGCAGCGATTGCAATCTCCCCAATAAGCTGCTGTCCTTTCTCTGCTGGTTTACTTTGCGTCCTCCGCGTTCTCTGCGATAAGAGTTGGGTTAGCGAAGTAAAGTGAAGGGCAAGAGCAAGGCTTTAATCTCACTTACACCTTTCAGCTTTCCCCTTTCGGCTGGTTTCTTGGCCCCGGGCGCCCTGGCCCCAGGCGCCGGGTGGGCTGCCGCGGGGCTGGGGCAGTATTTTCCAATCCTAAGATGGGGCTGAAACAGTTGAGGTCAAGCTGCGGATT
>CAYODB010000306.1:0-3693 GCA_964402495.1 uncultured Bordetella sp. | reverse complement strand
CTGGGGGCGCTGAAGGCCATTCATAGTCGTCTGCCTAGCCCCTAGCCCCTGACCTTCCCATGCCTGACTTTTCCGCCATCAAGGCCCAGCAACTGAAGACCTGGTCCACCGGCGACTTCGCGATGATCGCGTGGAACACCGTTTATCCCGGTGAACTGTTGTGCGAAGCTGTGGAACTGCGCGCAGGAGAAAAAGTCCTGGACGTGGCGACAGGCAGTGGCAATGCAGCGCTGTCCGCGGCGCGGCGGGGGTGTGAGGCGACGGGCATCGACTATGTGCCGGCGCTCATCGACAGGGCACGCGAACGCGCGGTGGCGGAACGGGTACCGGCGCGGTTCGAAGTGGGCGACTGCGAGGAGATCCCGTTTCCCGATAATACTTTCGACGCGGTGCTTTCGGTTTACGGCTCGATGTTCGCGCCCGACACGGAAAAGGCGGCGCAGGAACTGGTGCGCGTTTGCAAGCCGGGCGGGAAAATAGGCATGAGCAACTGGACGCCGGACGGCTTCTGGGGCCAGGCCTTCGGCCTGGTCGGGAAGTATCTGCCGCCACCTGCCGGCGTGCGGCCTCCGTCGGAGTGGGGAACGGAGCATCGCCTGCGGGAACTGTTCGGGAAAAGCACGTCGTCGATGAAAATCGACCGGCGCAGCGCCCTGTTCCGCTACCACGACAGCAAGCACTGGATCCGGGTGTTCAGCACCTACTTCGGTCCGATCATGCGCGTGCTCGACAACCTCCAGGAACCGAAGCGCGCGGAATTCCTCAAGGAACTCGACGCAACCCTCAACCGCTTCAACCGATCCGGTGACAGCACGCTGATGGTATCGGCGGATTATCTGGAAGTCGTTTTGAAGAAGTGAAGGGGGAAGGGGGAAGGGGTAAAGGGCGAGAGCGTCTCCTTGACTCAGGCATGCACCCCTCACTGCTTTTCCCTTCACTCCTTCACGCCTTGCCCACGGCAGTCTAGAATCCGCCATACGTCATCCAGGCAGGGAACGGCAAATGCAAGTAACCAGACAACCGGCATCTTGTGGCGCAGCGATCACGGGCGTCGATCTGACGCAACCCCTCACCGCCGCACAGGTGGCGCAGGTCCGCGGAGTCTGGCTCGAACACCACGTGATCGCGTTTCCGGATCAGGCTATGGAAATCGCGGACATCGAGCGCTTCTCGACTTACATGGGTCCGAACGGCGAGGATCCTTTCATCGAAGCGATTCCCGGGCATCCACGCGTGGTGCAGGTGAAGCGCGATGCCGATGAGAAGACGCCGCTTTTCGCCGAGACCTGGCATTCCGACTGGAGCTTCCTCAAGACCCCGCCGGCCGGCACGGTTTTATACGGCAATGTCATTCCACCCGTCGGCGGCGATACGCTGTTCGCTAACCAGTATGCGGCATGGGACGGCCTGCCCAATGCGATGAAAGCGCAGCTCAGGGACAGGAAGGGCATCCATTCGGCACGCCGGGGTTACTCGAAGGACGGCATGTACGGCGAAAAGGACAAGGGCCGCTCGATGGCGATCAAGTATGGCGATTCGGCGCTGAAGGTCCAGTTGCATCCGATTGCGCGGCCGCATTCGGAAACCGGACGGCTGGCGCTGTTCGTGAGCCCGGGCTACACCATCGGCATTGAAGGCATTCCCGACGACGAAGCCACGGATATTCTCCTTCAGCTTTTCCGGCACCAGGCGAATCCGGAGTATGTATATCGACACAAGTGGTCGCCGGGCATGCTCATCATGTGGGACAACCGCTGCGTGATCCACGCGGCGACGGGCGGCTATGAAGGCCACCGGAGGCTGCTGCATCGGATAACAGTGGCGGACAGGACGCTGCAGTAGGTTACGGGTGATTAGGTGAACGGTAAATCTCGCCACGAAAGAACGTCCTTCGTGGTGAGTATTGGGGCGGGGAAAACGCCTGCTCCGTCTTCTTTCAAGTCGGTGTTATCTGGACGCAATTCGATCCCGCAATGTCTGTCAGATCGGATGCCGATTTCCATAGCGCAGGGAACTAGACGCGGGCAGAGGGTACAAAGTGCTAGGGCCGCATCTATCGGGGGGCCCGTTACCCATACAGGAGATCGCATGAACAACCGGCTTTATGTCGCACTTTCGTTACTCATTGGTCTGGCCGGCATCAGTGCCATCGCGCCCGTCATTGCAGCCGACAAGCTCGAAAACATACCCCTGATCTGGAAGCCGACGACGACCATCGCCGAGCGGGGACCGCTGGACCTCAAGGGCCTGGAAGGCGCCACGCTGCAGATCGATCCGTTCATCGACAATCGCGAAGACAAGGCCTACATCGGCGTGAACAAGTCGAAGATTCCCAACCGCAAGGTGACCACCCAGGAGGATGTCGCCCGATTCGTAACCTACCAGATGAAGACGCTGATGGCCGCGCAGGGAGTGCCCATCGTCGATACCGGCGGCACGGTGGTGATGAAGGGCTGGATCAAGCGTTTCTTCGCCGAGGAGGCGTCCCGGTATAACGCCGACGTCGAACTGGAACTGTCCTTTGTCGATGCGGCAACCGGCAAGGTCCTTTGGTCGTTCATGACCAGCGGCAATTCGAGTCGGTACGGCATCACGTACAAGGCTGCCAACTACTACGAAGTGCTCAGCGACTCGCTCCTGGGCGCAACGTACGAACTGATCCGGAATCCGAAATTCAAGGAAGTCCTGAACAATAAGTAGGCACGAGGCGCGAGGCAATAACCCGTCCCGGGAGCGCGCCGCCCGGGACGGGTAAGGGCAGGAAAGAACTCCCTTTTCTGCTCCGCTTCACACCCCTTACGGGTGCCTGTGAGTGTGCCCTTGTCTCTACTCTTTTCTCTTTTCTCTGCCTTCCGCCCCCCCGTTGACCCCTACGTCATAAAATTGTATAAAGGCGGCGCGTGGAGGTTCCAAGCGCTTTATAGCTGGTCCGTCGCAGCCCCGTGCATACGGTACTCCTCTGATCTCCTTATTTTGTCCTCTTGGTATTCCCGCAGTCGGGCTCAAGGCCCTTTTACATTTTTACTTAAGGATGATTTAGACATGGCTACAGGTACCGTGAAGTGGTTCAACGACGCTAAAGGTTATGGTTTCATTACCCCGGACGACGGCGGCAAAGACCTCTTTGCTCATTTCTCCGCGATCCAGAGCGACGGCTTCAAGTCGCTCAAGGAAAACCAGAAGGTAAGCTACGAGAAAACCACCGGACCCAAAGGCGAGCAGGCCTCCAACATCCGCCCGGTTTAATCACCGCAGTGGCGCATTAAAAAAAGCCCGGGTTTACCGGGTTTTTTTTGCGTCGCAAAAACGGTGAACGGTGATCTGTGAATGGTGAGGGGCAAGGGCAGAAGTCCACCGGCGATCTGAACTGATTTTACCGCTCACTGATCACCGTTCACCGATCGCTGCTGTCACTTGTCCGGCTTCACTCCCATCAACCCGGTCAGGTCGCTGGCTTTCAGGTCGTACTCCTGATTCTTGGGCATCGATGCTGCGCGGATCTCGAACTCGGCACGCTGGAATGCATCGGCCAGCTTGAAGCAGATTTTGGCGAGATTCTCCGGATTGGCCGTGATTTTCGCCGCGTTATCGGTGACCGTCACATTGCGGCAAATAAGCTCGACATACATCTTCGTCGCAAGGTCCCTGATGGGGTCGGCGGGCGAGGCGGGTGGAGTGGGTGCGGCCATTGGG
>CAYODB010000305.1:0-3700 GCA_964402495.1 uncultured Bordetella sp. | reverse complement strand
ACGGCGATGATATGACGGATCCCCGGCAGCTTGTCGGCGCTAACGGCCGACTGGGATGACGCGCCCGGTGCGTGGTGTTGATCGTGGTTCGGGTCAGTGGTCTGCATGGCCAAGTTCCTTGTGTCCTAAATTAACGGGGGGATAAATTGCTGCGAGCTCTGCCCCCAGAAGAACTAATGAGCCCCCATCCACGCGCTTATTACGCCCTATCATTTTTTGAACCGTTCCGCTTCTTCCGAGCCACCAGTGGCGTTGCCGGCGCTGTACGAATGCGCACCTACCCCAGCCAGCTTGCCGCCGTGAACGATCAAGTACTCATCGCGAATGGGACGACCGCTGAACCAGCACTCCAGGATTTCGCGCACCCCGGCGGCGTAACGCGCCTGTGCCGATAGACTCGTCCCTGAAATATGCGGCGTCATGCCATGGTGCGGCATCGTCCGCCAGGGGTGATCCTGCGGCGCCGGTTGCGGGAACCAGACATCGCCGGCGTACCCGGCCAGTTGACCGCTCTCTAGCGCATTCGCAATCGCATCCCGATCGCAAATCTTGCCGCGTGCGGTGTTGACGATGTACGCGCCGCGTTTCATCTTGGCGATCAAGTTGGCATTGAAAAGATTCTCCGTTTCCGGATACAGCGGACAGTTAATTGTGACCACGTCGCAGACCTTGACCATCGATTCCACGTTTGGGTGATAGGTCAGGTTCAGTTCCTTCTCCACGCTTTCCGGCAGGCGGTGGCGGTCGGTGTAATGCAGCTTCATGTCGAAGGGCTTGAGCCGGCGCAGCACCGCTAGGCCAATGCGTCCGGCAGCTACCGTGCCAACTTCCATGCCTTCCACGTCGTAAGAGCGTGCGACGCAATCGGCAATGTTCCAGCCGCCTTTCACGACCCATTGATAGGATGGAATGTAGTTTCGCACCAACCCCAGGATCATCATGACCACATGCTCGGCCACGCTGATGCTGTTGCTGAAAGTGACTTCGGCAACCGTGATACCGTGCTCGATGGCGGCCTGAAGATCGACATGATCCGAACCGATCCCCGCCGTAATGGCCAGCTTCAGCTTCGGCGCTTTGGCGATCCTCGCTGCGGTGAGGTAGGCGGGCCAGAACGGCTGGGAGATGATGATTTCCGCATTCGGCAGCTCTCTTTCCAACAGCGAGTCCGGGCCATCCTTGTCCGAGGTGACGACTAGCGTGTGGCCCTGTTCTTCGAGAAACTTACGCAGCCCGAGCTCACCGGAAACACTGCCCAATAGCTGCCCTGGCTTGAAGTCGATTTTCTTGGGGCTCGGCAAGGTCTGGCCACCAGGATAGTGTTCCAGCCTCGGAATGTCATCGCGGGCATAGGATTTCGGATAACCCCCTATGGGGTCGTCGTAGAGCACACAAATAACTTTAGCCATTTCTTTTCCACCTTTTCAAGTTAAAAATCGCAGACATGTCGGAAAACGCGAGCCGTCAGTCGGCCCGCCGCTTGCCTACACCTCAACCTCGATGTCGGCGCCCGCTACGCGGACGCCGTAGCACGCGACGGCTCGCTGTGCCGGCGGACCAATCGAGTCGTGCCTGACCGGGCTCGAGCTCGTTTGTCTTCGCTACCTTCACAAATTCAGCCATGGATCCTTGCCTCCTCGTCTATGCGGTTTCCGCGAGCAGTTCCCGTTGCCCCGTCTTCGAGCGCTTTTAGACATTCAGCCGGGTCTTGGGCATATCCGGCAGTCCAGTGCTTCCAGGCCTTTGCAACGCGGGACGGTGTTTCTACAAGGCCGGCTCTATCGGGGTCCTCCCCCAAACTGGCCAGAAGCCGGCGCCAGTCCTGCTCGGTAAATTGTGGTTCTGACATCTGTGCGTTTCCTGTATGGGTTGCGACCTATAAAACGGCTTTCCGAGCACTCTCAGCGTGAACTTTTGATTCACGCGATTCCTTAGCCTTATCGAACCTTTTGCCGGTCCTGCTCCGACCCAATCAGCCATTGGAAACCGGCCGAGGAACAAGCCATTTAGAAGGACTCTGCTGAATGGTCGATGAGTGCCCGGCTTCTTCCAGGGTCATGGCGATGATGTTCAGCGCGTGCACCCGCGCGGGCATCCAGTCGGAGACGGCGTCATACACCAGCCGATGCCGGGCGATGCGCTGCAATCCATTGAACCTGGCGTCGATCACCCGGACTCGAAAATGACCGGCGCCACCCGCGGCGCCGGCGTGGCCGACGTGCAAATGGCTCTCGTCCTCGATCTGGATCGCCGCCTCGGGAAATGCCTGCCGAAAGCGTTCCAGCAATGCATCGCGCGTGGGTTTCACGGCGTTTTCCCCCGCATGTCTTCCTCGATATGGCGGCTCACCGGACTTGGCGCCCGGCGGCGCCCTAAGATGAACAACTAACCTCCAGTTGCGCCGCCCAAACGGGCGGCAAGGCGGCATACATTTCGAATTCCGCCTGTTCGTCGTAAGGCCGCGACAAGACTTTCAGCAGGCGCGCAACTTCGCTGAAGGAACGCTCGCCGGCATCGCCGCGCGCCTGCGCGACGGCTTGCTCGGCCAAAAGGTTGCGCAACACATATTTGGGATTGACACGGTTCATCGCCGCAGCGCGTTCGGCGTCCGGCGTGCCTTCATGGCGCAGTCGCTCGCGATACGCAGTCGCCCACTCGTCGAATGCGAGGTGATCGATAAAAAGATCGCGCACCGGCGCGTCGCCTGCTGCATCGGCGCTGCGCAGCCGAGACAGTTTGCGGAAAAACAGAGTGAAGTCGGCGCGACCCGCGTGCAGCACTTCCAAAAGCCGGTTGAACAGGCGCTCGTCGTCTTCCCTCGCCGAGCAGAGGCCAAGTTCTGCTCGCATCCGAACCTTGAATTCCAGTTCGAATGCGGCTCGATAATTGGCCAACGCGGCCTGGGCTTCATCGGCAGAACCGATCAGCGGCATCAGCGCTTGACCGAGTGCATGGCAGTTCCATTCACCGATCTGCGGTTGCATTCCGTACGCATAGCGGCCCTTTTTATCGGAATGGTTGCAGACATGGTCGGCATTGAAGCCGTCGATAAAACCAAATGGCCCGTAGTCAATGGTCAGTCCGGGGATTGACATGTTGTCGCTATTCATCACACCGTGACACCAGCCGACGGCCTGCCATTGTGCGATCAGCCGGCCGGTGTGCGCGGCGACTTCGCGCAGCAGCGCCGCATACGGGTTGGGCTCAGTGCGTAACGCCGGATAAGATTTGTCGATCACGTAATCGGCCAACTGTCGCAAGGCCTGATGCTGATCGGTGTAATAGAAGTGCTCGAAGGAGCCGAAGCGAATGAAGCTGGGCGCCATCCGTGTGACGACCGCGGCGGTCTCCACGTTTTCGCGAAATACCGGGTGGTCGGAACCGATCACGCACAACGCGCGCGTCGTCGGAACACCGAGCGCGTGCACCGCCTCCGAGCAAAGAAATTCGCGGATCGACGAGCGCAGCACCGCGCGGCCATCGCCCATCCGCGAGTACGGCGTCTTGCCGGCGCCCTTGAGCTGCAGTTCCCATTGACGATCGTCAGGCCCGATCGCCTCGCCGAGCAGCAGCGCGCGTCCGTCCCCAAGCCGGCCGACCCAGACGCCGAACTGATGACCCGCATAGACCGCGGTCAGCGGATCACTTCCCGGCAGGACGCGGTTGCCCGCCAACGCAGCGAGCCATGGCTCACGGCCGA
>CAYODB010000304.1:0-3714 GCA_964402495.1 uncultured Bordetella sp. | reverse complement strand
GCAGTCACAAGGACATGTTGTGCGTGCCGGGCAGCGTCAACGGCGGCAAGGTGTCGGGAACGCCGTTCGTTCACATGGACGGCGGCGCCGTGTTCAAATTCGCAGTGCGGGCGTTCGAAGAGGTCGCACATGAAATTCTCGACGCTGCAGGACTGACGGTCGCGGATCTCGACTGGTTCGTGCCGCATCAAGCCAACATCCGCATCATGGAAGCAACGGCAAAAAAACTCGGCCTGCCGGTCGAGAAACTGATCGCCACCGTTCATCACCATGGCAACACCTCTGCGGCCTCCATACCGCTGGCGCTGGATGAAGCTGTGCATGATGGGCGCATCCGTAGCGGCCAGACACTACTGCTTGAAGCTGTGGGCGGCGGATTCACCTGGGGCGCGGTGCTGCTGCGCTGGTAAATCTGGAACAGGATATCCCGACAATCGTGAAAATCGCTTTCGTATTCCCCGGCCAGGGTTCCCAGTCGGTGGGAATGATGCATTCTTTTGCACAACTCGCCGGCGTGCGTGAAACCTTCGCTCAGGCTTCCGATCGACTTGGCCAGGATTTGTGGAAACTGGCCGGCGAAGGTCCTTCGGAAGAACTCAATCTGACGGTGAATACCCAGCCGGTGATGCTCACTGCAGACATCGCTGTCTACCGCGCCTGGCAGACGGCGAACGGAGCCAAGCCGGAACTGTTCGCAGGCCACAGCCTGGGTGAGTACTCGGCCCTGGTGG
Organism: uncultured Bordetella sp.; assembly: GCA_964402495.1. GTDB lineage: Bacteria > Pseudomonadota > Gammaproteobacteria > Burkholderiales > JACQAP01 > JACQAP01. The sequence goes on along the minus strand of CAYODB010000304.1, from coordinate 2,983 downwards.
CCGGCGGCGCTCTCGATTTCACGGATGCGGTGGAACTGGTTCGCTTCCGTGCGCAGGCCATGCAGGAGGTCGTCCCCGCAGGAGTAGGGGCGATGGCGGCGATCCTCGGCCTTGACGACGATGTGGTGAAGTCGGCATGCGCCGAGGCCAGCGGTGGTGGTGAGGTCGCGGAAGCCGCGAACTTCAACTCCCCGGCGCAAGTTGTGATCGCCGGTAACAAGGCCGCCGTCGAACGCGCCATGGAAATCGCCAAAGCGAAGGGCGCGAAACGCGCCGTCCTGCTGCCCATGAGCGTGCCGTCGCATTGCAGCCTGATGCGGCCCGCCGCCGAACGCATGCGTGAACGCCTCGTTGGTGTGAGCATCCAGGCTTCGGCAATCCCGGTGCTGCACAACGCGGATGTTAAAAGCGCGTCGTCCGGCGACGCAATCAAGGACGCCCTGGTTCGTCAACTGTGCCAGCCGGTACGCTGGGTCGATACGGTGCGCGCACTGGTCGCCGACGGCGCCACGCATATTGTGGAATGCGGTCCCGGCAAGGTTCTGGCCGGCCTCAACAAGAGAATCGCTCCGGAAGCAAAGATTCTGTCGCTAAGCGACGAAGCGGCTTTCAAGGATGCGCTGGTTGCGCTGAAATGACGGGAGGAGTGATGCTGGAGGGAAAAGTCGCGCTTGTGACCGGCGCAAGCCGCGGGATTGGCCGGGCCATAGCGGTGGCGCTGGGCAACGCCGGCGCCATCGTTGCGGGCACGGCAACCAGCGACACGGGAGCAACGTCGATATCGGAATATCTCGCTACCGTGGGCATCAAGGGTTCCGGATTCCATCTGAATGTGAACGACGTATCGCAAACCGAGGCAGTAATCGAGAAAATCGAAGCCCGGTTCGGCCCGGTCGCAATCCTGGTGAACAATGCCGGGATAACCCGTGACAATTTGTTGCTGCGGATGAAGGACAGCGAATGGGATGAGATCATGGATACCAACCTCAAGTCGGTGTTCCGCCTGAGCAAGATGGTCATTCGTTCGATGATGAAAGCCCGCTACGGACGTATCATCAATATCACGTCGGTTGTGGGTTCCATGGGCAATCCGGGGCAGGCCAATTACGCGGCCGCCAAGGCGGGGATCGTCGGTTTCAGCAAATCCCTGGCACGGGAAGTCGGCAGCCGTAACATCACGGTAAACTGTGTGGCGCCCGGTTTTATCGACACGGACATGACAAAGGGGTTGCCGGAAGCGCAGAAAACCGCGCTGCTGGCACATGTTCCGCTCGGGCGATTCGGCCTGGCGGAGGAAGTTGCAGCCGCCGTGACTTTCCTGGCGTCGGCCGGTGCGGCTTATATCACCGGCAACAGCCTGCATGTCAACGGCGGAATGTACATGGATTGACGCCGAAGACCCGGTAATTTTGGTAGACTACCGCGCGTGTTTGGCTCGGTAGGGCACCTCGGGTCGTATAACCGGGAGTCGCGTGCCAGCCGTCGCTGTGTAACAGCATCTTCAAGTACAAGGGAAGGGACATTAATGGAATCCGTAGAACAGCGTGTTAAAAAAATCGTCGCCGAGCAACTGGGCGTGAACGAGGCGGACGTGAAGAATGAATCCACGTTCGTTGATGACCTCGGAGCCGATTCCCTCGATACCGTCGAACTGGTGATGGCGCTTGAAGAAGAGTTCGAGTGCGAAATCCCGGACGAGGAAGCTGAGAAAATCACTTCCGTGCAGCAGGCCGTAGATTACATCAAGGTGCATCTCAACTAATCACGCCGTTCCTTTTCTTCATCTGGAGTCGAGTTGTCTAGACGCCGCGTTGTAGTAACCGGCCTGGGGATTGTTTGCCCGGTCGGCAACAGCGTCAAGGAAGCCTGGTCGAACATTCTGGCCGGCAAATCCGGCATCACGCGGATCACGCGCTTTGACGCCACTCCCTTCGCATCCCAGATCGCCGGTGAGGTAAAGAATTTCGACGTCAGCAGTGTTCTCTCCCCCAAAGAGGCGAGGCGCGTCGACACCTTTATTCACTACGGGATTGCGGCCGCAGTCGAGGCAATAAGGGACTCCGGACTGGAAGCCAATCCGAAGGATGCCGAGCGCGTTGGCGTCAATATCGGATCCGGCATCGGCGGCCTGCCGCTGATCGAGGAAACGCACAAGACGTATCTGGAAGGTGGTGCCCGCAAGATCTCGCCTTTCTTCATTCCGGGCGCCATCATAAACATGATCTCCGGCAACGTCTCGATCATGTACGGATTCAAGGGGCCTTGCCTGGCAATGGTCACCGCTTGCACGACCGCCAATCATTGTATTGGCGATTCTGCCCGACTTATCGAGTATGGCGACGCGGACATCATGGTTGCCGGCGGTTCCGAGGCTGCGATCTGTTCGCTAGGAGTAGGCGGTTTCTCGGCCGCCAGAGCGCTCAGCACCCGTAACGACGATCCGGCCACAGCAAGCCGGCCCTGGGACACCGGCCGTGACGGGTTCGTACTAGGGGAAGGGGCGGGTATTCTGGTTCTGGAAGAGCTCGAACACGCCAAGGCACGTGGCGCCAGAATTTACTGTGAACTCCCGGGTTATGGCATGAGCGCGGATGCGCATCACATCACCGCCCCCTGCGAGGATGGGGAAGGTGCTGCGCGTGGCATGGCCAATGCGATGCGCAATGGCGCCATCAATCCGCAGGATGTCGATTACGTCAATGCGCACGGCACTTCGACGCAGCTCGGAGATCTCGCAGAAACCGTCGCCGTCAAGCGCTGCTTCGGCGACCATGCAAAGAAACTTGCCGTCAGTTCCACGAAATCTGCCACGGGACATCTGCTCGGTGCGGCGGGCGGGGTGGAGGCGGTATTCTCGGTCATGTCCCTCAAGGACCAGATCGCCCCGCCGACCATCAACATGTTCGAGCAGGATCCGCTGTGCGACCTCGATTACGTACCGAACAAGGCGCGCGAGATGAAGATCTCCGTCGTGATGTCGAAT
>CAYODB010000303.1:0-3717 GCA_964402495.1 uncultured Bordetella sp. | reverse complement strand
GGAATTCCGTGACGGGGTACGCGGCGCAGTACGGGCGCTCGCCGATGCGGGCGCCAGCGATGCGGCCCTCTACGTCGCACAAGTAGAGGTGCCGCAACACGATACGGCATGGGCGGTCGCGCAAGCCGCGCAGGTGGCGCTCGAAACGGCTTACCGCTTCGACCGCCTGAAAAGCAGCAAGGACCGCAAGAAATCCCTGCATCGCCTGGTGTTCGGACTCAGCGAAAAATCCACCGGGCTGGAAGCAGCGCTGGCAAAAGGCGTGGCGATCGGCGAAGGCATCAATTTCGCCCGTGACCTCGGCAACCTGCCGCCGAACATCTGCACGCCGACCTATCTGGCGGACCAGGCCCGTGCGCTCGCGCGCAGCCACAAGCTCAAAGTCGATGTGCTCGAGCGCAAGGACATGGAGAAGCTTGGCATGGGCTCGCTGCTGTCCGTCGCCGACGGCAGCCGCCAGCCGCCCAAGCTTATTATCATCGAGCATCACGGCGGACCCAGGAAACAGAAGCCGGTGGTGCTCATCGGCAAGGGCGTCACGTTCGACACCGGGGGCATCTCGCTGAAGCCGGCTGCGGAAATGGACGAGATGAAGTACGACATGTCCGGCGCAGGAAGCGTGTTTGGCACCCTGCGCGCCGCGGCGCAGATGAAGCTGCCGCTGAATGTGATCGGCTTGATTCCCACAACCGAGAACATGCCCGGCGGCAACGCCACCCGGCCCGGGGACATCGTCACCAGCATGTCGGGCCAGACCATCGAAATCCTGAACACGGATGCGGAGGGCAGGCTGATCCTGTGCGATGCGCTGACTTACGCCGAGCGTTTCGATCCGGCCGCCGTGATCGACATCGCGACCCTGACCGGCGCCTGCGTGATCGCATTGGGCCACGTCGCCTCCGGGCTGTTTTCCAACGACGACAAGCTTGCCGCGGAAGTGCTTGCGGCCGGCCAGTCGGCGGCCGACCGTGCCTGGCACATGCCCCTCTGGGACGACTACCAGGAACAGCTCAAGAGCAACTTTGCCGACATGGCCAACATCGGCGGCCGCCCGGCGGGCAGCGTGACGGCGGCCTGTTTTCTGGCGCGCTTCGCGCACAAGTTCAAATGGGCGCACCTGGATATCGCCGGCACCGCCTGGAAGTCGGGCCGCGAGAAAGGCTCCACCGGCCGTCCCGTGCCGCTGCTGACGCAGTTTTTGATGAAGCGCGCCGGCTGGTAAATCTCTGACTTCAAGACCAGCACTCACCGCAGATACCCTCGCGCAGCGTGGAGTACCCTTTTAGGACGCAGAGGAAACACGAGGAGAGAAACAGCAACAAGGGATTGCCTGGCGAGTTGATGAACCTGCTGCCCACCTCGATGTATATTGGCCATGTAAAGCCACGACTACCGCGCCCGCAATTGATTCCAGTTTCTTCCTCGTCCTTGCCCTTCCTCTGCGTCCTCTGCGTCCTCTGCGTCCTCTGCGTTTCGCGCTTGGGGTTGCCCGAATGGTTCAAACGAAAATGACCGAAGTCCTGTTCTACACCCACGCCAACGACAAGTTGCAGACGGCGTGTACGCTGACGGCCAAGGCCCTGGCGCGCAAGATGCGCGTCATGCTGTTCACGGCGGACCCGGCGGCGACCGATCGCCTGAGCAGCTTGTTGTGGAGCGTGCCGTCCACCGGCTTCACGCCGCACTGCCGGAGCGAAGACCGCCTGGCGCCGGTCACTCCGGTGATCCTCGATCACCGCGCGGAGCCTCTGGTCCATGACCAGGTGCTGATCAACCTGTGCGGGGAGACACCGTCGTTTTTCAGCCGCTTCCAGCGGTTGGTGGAGATCGTCAGCCTCGAAGAAGCCGACCGCGAAGCGGCGCGCACGCGCTTCCGCTTCTATCGCGACCGCGGCTATGAGATACGCACCCATCAGCTCGGCGGATCAGGCTCCTGATGGCCGAGGACACGCCGTACGTCCCACCCGGTGCGGAAGACGCGGAAACCGATGTCCTCGGCAAGCTCGACGAACTGCTCAACAGGCACAAACCCAAACCGCGTGACCCGAAAGGCGAACCGGTTCCGGTCCTGACCGATGCGCGCCCCGAAGAGGACAGGTCCGGCATTCCAACGCTTACCGACATCGTTTCCCGGCCCGACATGCCGGCGCCGGCTGCACGAGGCGAAAGCGGCGTCCAGGGCGCGTTGGTGCAAAGACTTGCCATGCGGCTCGAGGTGGAGCGTGCACGCCTGCTCGGCGAGGCCGGCGGCAACGCTGCCCGTGCCGAAATCCTCGACGAACTGGTCGACCGGCTGCGGGAATCCCTGCCCGACATCGTCGACGTGGCGCTCAGCCGCGTGGAGCGCAAGTCCACGCCCAGAGCGCACCAGTCCGGGCCGGAGGACGAGAATCGCTAGGCTATAATCCCGCGCCTCCATCGATCCGCCCGCGCCCGTCCCGCCGCTTAGGTCTCACCCCAATTTGGTCTCACCCCAATATGGAACTCGCCAAGAGCGAACTTGCCAAGAGCTTCGAGCCCCAGGACATCGAGCGCCGCTGGTATCCCGTCTGGGAGTCGCGCGGCTATTTTAAAGCCGGGCGTGGCGGCAACCTGCCGCCGTATTGCATCCAGTTGCCGCCGCCAAACGTCACCGGCACGCTGCACATGGGCCACGCCTTTCAGCAGACCCTGATGGATGCGCTGATTCGCTATCACAGGATGCGCGGATTCGATACGAACTGGGTCGTTGGCACCGACCATGCGGGCATCGCCACGCAGATCGTGGTCGAGCTCCAGTTGGAGATGGAAGGCAAATCCCGGCACGACCTCGGGCGCGAGAAATTCGTCGAGCGCGTGTGGCAATGGAAGCAGGAGTCCGGCTCCACCATCACCCGGCAGATGCGGAGACTCGGTACGTCCGCCAACTGGAGCTATGCTGACACCGAGGGGCACAAGGCCGGGTATTTCACCATGGACGCGCGCATGTCGCAGGCCGTGGTCGAAGTGTTCGTTCGCCTGCACGAAGAAGGGTTGATCTACCGTGGCAAGCGCCTGGTGAACTGGGACCCGGTACTCGGCACGGCGGTCTCGGACCTCGAAGTCGACAGCGAGGAAGAGGATGGCCGGATCTGGGAAATCCGCTATCCCTTCGCCGATGGCAACGGCAGCCTGGTGGTGGCGACCACCCGGCCGGAAACCATGCTCGGCGACGCCGCCGTCGCGGTGCATCCTGGCGACGAGCGCTACACAGCGCTGGTAGGCAAGCCCCTGCATTTGCCTCTGACCGGCCGCAGCATCCCGGTCATCGCCGACGACTATGTGGATCCGGAGTTCGGGACCGGTTGCGTCAAGATTACGCCGGCGCACGATTTCAACGACTACGCGATGGGCCAGCGCCACTCGTTGCCGTTGATCAACGTGATGACCCTGGACGCTAAAATCAGCGACCAGGCGCCGGCGCCCTATCGCGGCCTGGACCGGTTCGAAGCACGCAAGCGCGTGCTCGCGGACCTGGAGGCGCTGGGCCTGCTCGTCTCCGTAAAGCCGCACAAGCTCAAGGTGCCGCGCTCCGGCCGCACCGGCGTGATCGTCGAACCGATGCTCACGGACCAATGGTTCGTGAAAATGGACGGCCTGGCGCGGCAGGGGCTCGATGCGGTCGCCAGCGGCGAAGTGAAGTTCCATCCCGAACACTGGACCAGCACCTACAACCACTGGCTGGAAAACATCCAGGAC
>CAYODB010000302.1:0-3734 GCA_964402495.1 uncultured Bordetella sp. | reverse complement strand
GCCGACCACCGGAATCATCAGCGTCGACAGCGCGGCCACGGTCGGGGGCGCGCTGGTGGCGATGCGGAACCAGGCCCAGTAGCAGAAGATGAAAACGAACAACATGTTGTAGACAAGGCCGATCGTTGCCTTGACGCCGATGGGCTGCCAGGTGCCCCAGTCGATGAGCAGCGCGCCGATCATGATGGGCAGGCCGCCGGCCAGCAACTGCCATGCGGTCAGCGACGTGGTGGGCAGCTTGACCGGATAGCGGCGCATCAGCACGGTACCGAGCGCCCAGGCAAAGGCACCGCCCAGCACCAGCACGGCCCCGAGGGGGGCCGCCTTCAAGACCGCGAGTTCGCTGCCGATCAGGAGGGTCATGCCGGCCATGCCCAGCGCGACCCCGAAGATGCGCCGCGTTGTCAGCCGCTCGTGCAGCACCCATCGCGAAAGCAGCACCGTCCACAGTGGCATCGTGTAGGCGATGATGGCGGTGCGTCCCGAGGGCAGCATCGTCAGTCCGTAGCCGATGAACACGTTCCACAGCGTCACGTTGCAGAACGAGGTGAGGGCGAGCATTCGCCAGTGCCCCGCGGGGACGCGGATGGTGTGGCCGCCCAAGTACGCAATCAGGAACAGGCCGATCGCGCCGGTCGCGGTGCAACTGCCACGGAACGTCCAGACCGGAATTTCCGCCAGCGCCAGCTTCATCATCGGCCAGTTCAACCCCCAGCCTAGAGTCAGCGTAATGACCAGCGCCCACATCGAGCGCGGCAGGGTTTGGGATTGTGCCGACATTGGGGTGAGTCGAAGGAAGGGGCGGAGTTTACCCGACCGGAAGGGCCGAGGTACGAGGTCCGAGTGGAAGAGCTTCTATCCCGATCTTACTCGGCCGTCGGACCTCGTACTTCGAACCTCAGCCCTGTGCGCGTCGCGAATGCGACGCATGCTAACATCACCGCATGATCACCCATCCCGTCCTGCGCTTCCTGATTTTCTGGGGCGTCAATACCTTGTCGCTGTGGGTCGCCGCCGACCTCTTTGACGGTATCGCTTTTCAGACCGTGCAGTCGTTGTTCATTGCCGGTCTGGTGCTGGGCATCGTCAATACGTTCGTCAAGCCGCTGCTGCTGATCCTGACGCTGCCGCTGTCGATTGTGACGCTGGGAATTTTCGTGCTGGTGATCAACGCGCTGATGCTGTTGCTGGTGGCGTGGCTGGTGCCGGGATTCGTGGTATCGGGATTCTGGGCGGGCTTCTTCGTGGCGCTGTTCGTGTCGGTATTCAGCTTCATCCTCAATTCTCTCCTCGGCTACAACAAGGTCAAGATCCGGCGGATCCGGTGAGCGCGGACGCCGGCGCGCAGGCCGGACTGCCGGCCCGGACCGCGGTGTCGGTCGTACTGCCGTTCGCTTTCGCCTACTTCCTGTCCTATGTCTATCGCAGCATCAATGCGGTCATCTCGCCGGACCTGATCGCGGGCTTCTCGCTTTCCGCCGCCGAACTGGGCCTGCTGACCAGTGCCTACTTTCTCGCATTTGCCTGCTTCCAGATCCCGGTCGGCATCCTGCTCGACCGTTTCGGTCCGCGCCGGGTCAATGCCGCGCTGTTCGTGCTCGCCGCCGCGGGTGCGCTGGTTTTTTCCCTTAGCCAGAATTTCGCGACCCTGCTGGCCGGACGGGCGCTGATCGGCCTTGGCGTATCCGCGGGACTGATGTCGAGCATCAAGGTTTTCACCATCTGGTTCCCGATGGAGCGCCTGCCGGCGATCACCGGCCGCATCCTGTTCGTGGGCGGGCTGGGCGCGATGGCTGCAACCGTTCCGGTGGAAATTTTGCTGGGCATCACCGACTGGCGTGGCGTGTTCAGGATCGCCTCGTTGCTCACACTTGCGGCGGCGCTGGCGCTTTACTTGGTGGTGCCGGAACGCCAGACCGCACGGCGCCAGGAAACCTGGAGCGAGCAACTGGGTGGAGTGAGGCGGGTATTCCGGTCCGCAGTGTTCTGGCGCATCGCAGCGGCGTCCGCCGTGTTCCAGGCCATCAACATGGCGGTGCAGGGCCTCTGGGCCGGACCCTGGCTCATGGATGTGGCCGGACTCGACCGGGATGCCGTCGCCGGGCACCTGCTGGCGCTGGCCGCGGCCACGATGATCGGCTTCCTCGGCTGGGGCCTGGCCGCGTTCAAACTGGCGCGGCACGGAATCAGCACGCTGGCCTTGTTCAAGACCGGAACGGCGCTGTTCATTGCGGTGCAGGTGCTGCTTGCGCTGGGCGTGACGACGGGTGCCGGCATCTTGTGGGCGGCATTCGGCCTGTTCGGCACCGCCAGCAGCCTGTCGTTCTCGATTTTGTCGCAGGCATTCCCGGTGACCATGACAGGCCGCGCAAACACCGCGCTCAATCTCATCGTGTTCTCGTCCGCATTCGCTTTTCAGTGGTTGTTCGGTGCGGTTGTGGGATTCTGGCCCGGCGAATCCGGGCACTATCATCCCGACGGCTACCGGGCGGCATTCGCGCTGCTGCTGGTGCTGGAGTTCCTGGCATTCGGCTGGCTGATGATCGGCACCCGAACACTGAAAACCGCCGCTGCGGTAAGCTAGGCCTACACCCAAGCCAACAACACAACAACAATACAGGAGGAGAACCTATGAACAAGCGAACGCTGATTGCCGGTCTGGCCGCAGCTTGCTGCCTGCATGTGGCCGCAGCCGGCGCACAGAGCTGGACTCCGCCGGCACCGGAGGCACGCTGTCCGTCCAAATGGGGCGCCGGCGATGAACGCGGCGCCGCCAATCTGGTCACGGCTGAATCCGTGCTCGCCGCATCGAAACTGATCCGCAGCGGCGAGGTGATCGAGCTCGGCCGGGTGCTGGCCATGGACATGCCGTTCTTCGGAACGCGGCGCTTCGACATCCACACCAAGCGCACCGGCGGCCCGGCGGGCAGCAACAAGCGCTATACCAACGAGGAACTGGTGGTCACCGAACTCGGCCAGGTCGGCACCCAGTTCGACATGTTTTCCCACCAGAGCATCGACAACAAACACTACAACTGTTTCGAAACGGACCAGATCACGAGCCGCAATGGCTTCACCAAGCTGGGCGTCGACAAGATCGGGGCCATCTATGCCCGTGGCGTCCTGATCGACGTTGCCGCGGCAAAGGGCGTAGATATGCTGCCGATCAGTTACGAGATCACGGTCGAGGACCTGCAGTTGGCACTGAAGAAGCAGGGGACCACGCTGAAGAAGGGCGACGCTGTGCTGATCCATACGGGTTGGGGCAAGCTGTGGAGCGTGGACAACGCGAAGTACAACAGCGGATGTCCGGGTATCGGCATTGCAGCGGCGGAATGGCTGGCGAAGCAGGATCCGTTGCTGTTCGGTTCCGACAATTTCCCGGTTGAAGTCGCGCCGAATCCCGACAAGAACATCAGCCTGCCGATCCATCAGCTGGCGCTGTCGGTGTACGGAATTTTCCTGCTCGAAAATATGAAGCTCGACGAGCTGGCGGCGAAGAACGTTCATGAATTCGCCTTCGTCGTGCAGCCGCTGAAGATCAAGGGCGGTACGGGGTCGACGGTCGCGCCCATAGCGATCCGATGAATCGCCATGGACCAGGCACGAGGCGCGAGGCACCAGGCACGAGATTCAGATAAGTTCTTCAGGCGTGACCGCCTAGTGCCTCGTGCCTAGCGCCTCGCGCCTTCCACCAGGAGACGTTAATGCAGAAATACCAGATGTACATCGGC
>CAYODB010000301.1:0-3743 GCA_964402495.1 uncultured Bordetella sp. | reverse complement strand
GGTAATAGACCGCTGGGACATCCCGGGATGACGGTTGCTGGCGCGCGCTATCCGGCCCCGGCCAAGCTCAACCTGTTCCTGCATGTCGTGGGCCGGCGCAGCGATGGGTATCACCTGCTGCAAACGGTTTTTCGATTCATCGATTACGGCGACGAACTGGCCTTCCGCATCCGCGACGACGCGCTGATCCGCAGGACCACGCAACTGGACGGCGTGCCCGAGGACCGCGATTTGTGCGTGCGCGCAGCGCGACTGCTGCAACACCATACCGGCAGCCACCTCGGTGCCGACATCGAACTGGTCAAGCGCCTGCCGCTCGGCGGGGGGTTGGGCGGGGGAAGCTCCGATGCGGCTACTACCCTCATCGCGCTGAACCGCCTGTGGAAGACCGGGTTGCCCCGCGCAGAACTGCAGGAACTGGGGCTGCTGCTGGGCGCGGACGTGCCGGCGTTCATTTTCGGCCGCAGCGCCTTTGCGGAAGGCGTTGGCGAGCGTCTTCAGGAACTGGTTCTGGAACCTGCGTGGTACCTGGTTTTGGCGCCGGAAGCGGCTGTTTCCACTGCGGAAATCTTCTCCGCCCCTGAATTGACACGTAATACGAATGCAATCACAATAGCCGCCTTTTCGGTTGGCCACGGTCTGAACGAAACCGGTTTCATGGTTACCGGCCGCAACGATCTCGAACCGGTGGTGGTCCGGCGTTATCCGCAAGTGGCCCTTCACCTCGAATGGTTGCGCCAGTACGGCGATGCCCGAATGACCGGATCCGGGGCCTGCGTTTTCTGCGCAGTCGGCAGCGAAGCACAGGCGGCGCGGATCCTCGCGGAAGTGCCGGCAGGCATGCGCGGTTTTGTAGCGCGCGGCCTTGACCGGCATCCCCTGTGGTCGGGGGATGACTAAGGAATTTTTGGGGAGTCGCCAAGTGGTAAGGCACCGGATTTTGATTCCGGCATTCGTAGGTTCGATCCCTACCTCCCCAGCCACGATGGATGCTGGCTTCTGCGTGGGCGGAGGCTGGAACAGGGCAGCCGCAAGCGTAGTTGCGGCTGATTTTTTTGGGGCCGCCTGAAAGCGGGCAACTGGGTTAACACTCGAGCATGGCTTATGACAGCTTGATGGTGTTCACCGGCAATGCGCATCCGAAGCTTGCCGAGGACGTCGTCAGACACCTGAACATCCCGTTGGGCCGAGCCACCGTCGGCCGCTTCAGCGATGGCGAGGTGATGGTCGAGCTGCTCGAGAACGTCCGCGGCAAGGACGTGTTCGTGTTGCAGTCCACCTGCACCCCGACCAACGACAACCTGATGGAAGTGCTGCTGATGGCGGATGCGCTGAAGCGCTCCTCCGCCGGGCGCATTACCGCCGCTGTGCCCTACCTGGGCTATTCGCGCCAGGACCGGCGGCCGCGTTCGGCGCGGGTAGCGATCAGCGCCAAGGTGGTGGCGAACATGATGGTGGTTGCCGGGGTGGACCGGTTGCTGACGATGGACCTGCATGCTGACCAGATCCAGGGGTTTTTCGACATCCCGGTGGACAACGTGTATTCGGCGCCGATCCTGCTGGGGGACATCTGGAAGCTGGGCCACCAGAATCTGGTGGTGGTGTCGCCGGACGTCGGCGGAGTGGTGCGGGCTCGGGCCCTGGCGAAGCGCCTGGAATCGGATCTGGCGATCATCGACAAGCGGCGCCCGCGGCCCAACGTGGCCACGGTCATGAACATCATCGGCGATGTGGCGGGCCGCACCTGCGTGATCATGGACGACATGGTCGACACCGCGAATACGCTGTGCGAAGCGGCGCTGGCGCTGAAGGAGAAGGGCGCGGACAAGGTGCTGGCCTACTGTACGCACCCGGTGTTGTCCGGCAAGGCGATCGAGCGCATCGAGAATTCGGTTCTGGACGAGCTGGTCGTGACCGACACGATTCCGCTTCGCGAGGACGCGAAGCGCTGCAAGCGCATCCGCCAGTTGAGCATCGCGGCCCTGCTGGCCGAGACGATGCTGCGGATCAGCAACGAGGACTCGGTGTCTTCGCTGTTCATGGAGTAACGGTTTTTTTCGGGGGGCAGCGATGCCGCCCTTTTTGCGTAATGGCGGCAACTGGTCGCGGTGGCCGCCTTGAACAACTTAGGAGAGCAACATGGCAAAGATCGAAGTCAATGCGATGACCCGCTCGCTGCAGGGAACGGGTGCGAGCCGCCGCCTGCGCGGGCAGGCCAAAGTGCCGGGCATCATTTATGGCGGGGAACAACCGGCGCAGAACATCGAGCTGGACCACAACTCGCTGTTCCATCAACTGAAGCAGGAATCCTTTCATGCCTCGATCCTGAGCATGAACCTGGACGGCAAGAAGGACCGCGTGCTGCTGCGCGACGTGCAGATGCATCCGTGGAAGCAGATGATCCTGCACGTGGACTTCCAGCGCGTGTCGGCGAACAAGAAGATCCACATGAAAGTGCCGTTGCACTTCGTCAATGCGGACCTCGCTCCCGGCGTCAAGACCGGCGGCGGCATCGTCAGCCACGTGATGAACGAAATCGACATCACCTGCCTGCCGGACGCATTGCCGGAGTTCATCGAAGTGGACCTGCAGATGCTGGAACTTGGCAACTCGGTGCACTTGGCCGACCTGAAGATTCCGGAAGGGGTGGAATCCGTGCAACTGACGCGTGGTGACGATGCTGTCGTGGCCACCGTGCAGGTCCCGCGCGTCATTGCCGAGCCGGAACCCGATGTTGCAGCCGCGGCAGCCGAAGGCGCCGCAGCGGATGGCGCAGCACCTGCAGGTGGTGCGGCACCCGCGGCGGGCGCAGCGGCCGCCGACGGCAAGAAGGAGCCCGAGAAGAAGGAAGGCGGCAAGAAGTAATTCTTCTTGCTGTTCGCATCACGGCCCGCCCCGCCTGTTACTGTGCGTCCGGCGGGCCGTTTCATTTTCAGCGGTTGTTAGCCGCGCGAGCTGTAAATCATGAGACTGGTCGTAGGACTCGGCAACCCGGGACGCGAATACGAAGCCACGCGCCACAACGTCGGCTACTGGTGGGTGGATCGCCTTGCGCGGCGCGCCAGCGTGCAGTTGAAGCAGGAGTCCCGTTTCCATGGCCAGGCCGGCCGGCTGACGGACGCGGGCAGGGAATGCTGGCTGCTGAAGCCGACCACATTCATGAACGTGAGTGGCCGTTCGGTGCAGGCACTGACGCAGTTCTACAAGATTGCGGTGGAAGATATCCTCGTGGTGCATGACGAGCTCGACCTGCCGCCGGGCTCTGTCAAACTCAAGAAGGGCGGGGGCGCCGCCGGCCACAACGGGTTGAAGGACATCACCGCGCACCTCGGGCCGGATTTCTGGCGCCTTCGCATCGGCATCGGCCATCCCGGCGATCGCGCCGAAGTTTCGAATTTCGTGCTCAACGCGCCGCGCAAGGAAGAGACGCCACTGATTGAGGAAACCGTCGAACGAAGTCTCGATGCCTGGCCGCTGCTGCTGGACGGCAAGACCGAGGCGGCGATGCTGAAATTGCATACGAAAGCGTAAGCAGTGAACTGTGAACAGTGAACGGTGATCGGCCAAACCAGGCTTTCAGCGTTCAGCGTTCACCGTTTACCGATCACACGATATGTCACTCAAATGCGGAATCGTCGGACTGCCCAACGTGGGCAAGTCCACCCTGTTCAACGCGCTGACCAAGGCGGGCATCGCGGCGGAGAACTATCCGTTCTGCACCATTGAGCCGAACGTCGGCATCG
>CAYODB010000300.1:2848-3748 GCA_964402495.1 uncultured Bordetella sp. | reverse complement strand
GCCCACAGCCGACGGATCCGCCCGGCTGGCCCCCAACGTGGCCGCGGTCGAGCCAGCGCGATTCGCGGATTTCGCTCTCCACCGCCAGGACGCTATCCGCCAACAGGCCTGAGTTCCCAATACCGGGAGAACCCGGCACCGGGAAAACCCGGAACCGGGAGAACGCCGCACCGGGAGAATCCGGCGAAATCAGGGCCAACGAATTACTACCCGGTCTGAATGCCGTTGACGTTTCCCCGCGCTTCAACGTACGACTGCGCTGGTGGCGCCGGACTTATGCACGGCAATGGCGTCGGGTAATGGCCGCCCGCGAGCATCGGCCTTCGTGTCTCCCCTAAAAAACTGATAGCCGTTCCGCCCTTTATTCTTCGCATGGTACATCGCGGTGTCCGCGTGCCCGATGAGTGTTTCCGCATCGCGGCCGTCATCGGGGTAGATGCTGATGCCGATACTCGCGGTTATCCGTAACGCCTGCCCCGCGATGCGGTGCGGCGCCGCCAGCGCGAGCAGCATCTTCTGCGCGCTGACAGCGGCATCCCCGGCGTGTTCGATTTCCGAGAGCAGGATCACGAATTCATCGCCGCCCTGGCGGCTCACCGTATCCGAACTTCGCACACAAGCCACCAGGCGTTGCGCAACCGACTGCAGCAGCTTGTCGCCAATCTGATGGCCGAGGGAGTCGTTGATTTGCTTGAAGCCATCCAGGTCCAGAAACAGCACGGCTCGCTGCTTGCCGTGACGGCGGGCGAGGGCAATCGCATTGGCAACCCGATCGCCAAGCAGGATGCGGTTCGGCAGATCGGTGAGAAGGTCGTGCTGGGCCTGGTGAGCCAGTTTTTGCGTAACGGCGTGCGCCGCGCCCACATCGCGGAATACGATCACCGCACCCGTTACCCGCCC
>CAYODB010000300.1:0-2838 GCA_964402495.1 uncultured Bordetella sp. | reverse complement strand
GTCGTGGATCGGCGCCGCCGAATCCTCGATGGCGGATTCACTCCCGTCGCGCCGGACAAGGATGCAGTTCGCGGTCAGGGCAACGGTCTTGTTCAATCGAACGGCCCGGATCATCGGATTGGGTGCGATTTCGCGCGTGGCGCCGTCGACGATATGAAAGACTTCGGCAAAGGGACGGCCCATCGCCTGCTTCCATGACCAGCCCGTCATGCGCTCCGCGACCTGGTTGAGATAAGTCACGTTGCCGTCGATGTCGGTACTGAGAACCGCATCGCCAATGGAGTTGAGCGTGACCAGGGCGCGTTCCTTCTCCATGAAGAACGCCTCTTCGCCCGCCTTGCGTTCGATCACACCCCGCAGCATCCGCGGCAGCCAGTAACTGTCGAGACGATCTTTGAGGAGATAATCCTGGGCGCCGCCCCGTGTGGCTTCCCGGCCGATGGCTTCGTTCTCCCGGCTGGTCAGGATCAGGATCGGAACCAGCGGGGCCGCTTTGAATAGCGCCTCGAAGGTCTCGATGCCCTGGCTGTCGGGCAGGAAAAGTTCGAGCAGGATTGCGCCAATGCCTGGCTTCTTCAGGCGGCTGACGCCGTCTGCAAGCCGCCCGACGTGTTCCAGGCGCCACCCGTTTCCGGATTGCCCGGCGAGCGTCTCGCCGACAAGACTGGCATCGGCGGGGTCGTCCGAGATAAGAAGCACGGTTAGCGTGTCATCGTTCATTGCAGCAGGATCCCGGCGCGCCTTCCGAACGAAGGCGCCTTGGCGGGTGGCTCGGATTGCCTCCCCATTCGTGCGATTCTGGCGCGGGCGCGCCGGCCGATCTGTGCGCCAGCCAACATAACCCTTGCACTATGTGCGCTAAGCGACATAAAGTGTGGGCTATCCGGGAGTTGGCGTATTAAAGCCTTTGCTCCGGGTTTGTGAAGCCGGTGTTGTTAAACCCGGTGTTTTTTAAGCCGGTTATCTTGAAGCTGGCGTTAGTGAAGCCAGGGTTAGGGAAGTCAGGCGCTGCCTTTTAATCGACGGCGCCGCCATTGAAATGGCCGTTCCGGCCGCATGAGCTGTCCGCAAAGCCATGCCTCGACCGGTCCGCGGGACCTTCGCATCACGCGAGTGGCATTCCGCACCCACCGTACCCACCCCCTCTTATGTGCGCTACCGCACAGATGGTCGTCTAAAGAACGCCGACCCTTACCCCTATGGGAGGGGGTTTGGCGACGCCGGTTTGGCGACGCCGGTTTGGCGACAACACGGCGGCGAAACCCTCCGTGGCTTACCCTGCAACCGCAGTTCCGCTGGCGAATTGGACCGCTTTTCACGGAGATCGGCGATGCACAATACTGGAAACGTTTCCACCCTTGCCGACGGCGCCCGCAGGTTCGATGTCTATAGCCTGCCGGGCCGCCGGTGCCGGCAGCCGCAAAGTCGCCGTCATTTTCAATAACATCACCCAGCGCATGCAATCCGAGGAAGCACTGCGGCAAAGCCACGCCACACTTCAGTCTCACGCGGAGGAACTGGACCGTTTCAATCGCGTCGCGGTCAGGCGCGAGTTGCGCATGATCGAGCTGAAGAAGGAGATCAATGACCTGCGTCAGCAGCACGGCAATGCGGTGCGGTACCCGCTCGAATTCGAGGCGGATGGAAAGCCCCGGATGCCTGAACTACTCAAGCGCGGGATGACACCGCTCGAAGCCGGGCCTGCGATCGTGCATCCCGGAAAAGGCCTTGTGCCGCTGGAATCCGTGCTGTTTATCGAGGAATTGTATCGGCGTCCGTCCCGGCCGCCGGACTACGATAAGGAGAATCGCGCGCTGGTCGCGCTGGCGCAGGCTCTGGTCAATTCGCCGCGGACCATTCTGCAGACACTGGTCGATACCATCCTGGAGGTCATCGAGGCGGACACGGCCGGGCTCAGCATATTGACGGAGGACGAAACCAGGTTTTACTGGCCGGCCATCTCCGGCGCGTGGAAATCGCACGTAGGCGGCAGCACCCCGCGCAACTTCAGCCTGAGCGGCGACGTGTTCGATCGCAACACCCCGCTGCTGGTCAAGCGGCCCGAACGACGCTATCCGTATTTTCTGCCGATGACCCCTGTCGCCGAAGAGTGCCTGCTCATTCCTTTTTACGTCGAGGGGAAAGCGATCGGCACGATCTGGGCACTGGCCCACGATGACCGGCGCAAGTTCGACGCTGAAGACCTGCGGAAAATTGTCAGCCTGGGCGAATTCACATCCCTGATCTACCAACAGGCGGTGGCGTCCGTCACTTCGTCGGAAGCGCGCCGCGCCGCGCTCAACCTGATGGAAGATGCGGTTGAGTCCCGCAACATGATGGAAAAGCTCAATGCGCAATTGCGCGAGAGCGAAGAACGCTATCGCTCCCTGTTCGCTGCTGCACCGATGGCCGTGTTCGTCTGCGACCGCAATGCGGTGATCCAGCATTGCAACCGCAACGCAGTGGAGCTGTTGGGCAGGGAACCCGCGTGCGGATTCGAGCGACAATTCGAATCGGTTCCACTGCGGCTTCCGGACGGCACGCCCTTGCCGCACGCCCAGCGTCCCATCGTGGGGGTATTGCGCACCGGCGTGCCGACGCACAACCTGGAGGTCCTGATCGAGCGGTCCGACGGCTCGCGCCTTCCGGTGCTGGTAAACGTCGCTGCGCTCAAGAACGCTCAGGGAGAAGTAATCGGCGCGATCACCTCGATCACCGACATCACCGAGCGCAAACGGATCGAGCTGAGTCTGAACCACGCCATTGCCGTCGCGGAAAAAGCCAACCGCGCGAAGTCCGATTTTCTCTCCAGCATGAGCCATGAATTGCGCACCCCGC